>NZ_JBHVYE010000006.1:0-196514 GCF_042881135.1 Streptomyces sp. NPDC058284 | reverse complement strand
CCCGCCCGGGCTGCTACACCCCACCCAGGGGCCGGGGGGCGGCACCCCGGGCCCCCGCGCGGCGCGGGCGGGGCCCCCGGCCCGGGGGCCCCGCGCCTGTACCGCGAGATGCAGGGCCACGAGCGACGACGAGCAGGCCGTGTCCACGGTCACGGCGGCGCCCTCCAGGCCGAGGGTGTAGGCGATGCGGCCGGAGGCGACGCTGCCGGTGTTGCCGGTGAGGAGATGGCCGTTGCCGTCCGTCGCCTCGTGCAGGCGGGGGCCGTAGTCCATGGTCATCGCCCCGATGTAGACGCCGGTGCGACTGCCGCGCAGGGTCTGCGGGTCGATCCCGGCGCGTTCGAGGGTTTCCCATGACGTTTCGAGGAGGAGCCGCTGCTGCGGGTCCATGGCGAGTGCTTCGCGGGGCGAGATGCCGAAGAACTCGGCGTCGAAGCGGTCGGCTTCGCCCAGGAATCCGGCTTCGCGCTGGTAGTGGCGGCCCGGTGCGACGTCTTCGGGGGCGCAGGCTCCCTCGGTGCTCCAGCCGCGGTTGGCGGGGAACGGTGTCACGGCGTCGGTGCCGTCCGTCAGAAGCCGCCACAGGCGCTCCGGGCTGTCGGCGCCGCCGGGGTAGCGGCAGCCCATCGCGACGATCGCCACGGGGTCGTCGTCCGGGGCCTCGGCGGGCGCGCCGCGTCCCTCGTCGCGCTCCCCGTCCGCTTGCGGGAAGGGCCGGGACGACGTACCCGTCAGTATCTCCTCCCCGAGAACCTCGGCGAGCCGCCGCGGTGTCGGGTGGTCGAAGACGGCCGTCACGGGCAGCGCCCCGGCGCCGGTGAGCGCGGCGAGGCGGTTGCGGATCTCGACCGCCGTCACGGAGTCGAGGCCGAGGCCGGTGAAGGTGGCGTCGGGGTCGACGGGCCCGGCGCCGCCGAGCACCGCGGCGACCTCCTGTCCCACGACGCCCAGCAACCGCTCGCGCCGTCCGACGGCGGTGAGGCGGGCCAGCTCGTCGCGGAGGGCGGTCCCGGGGTCCGCCGTGTCCGCGTCGTCGTCCGACTCCCGCGGGCTGGTGGGGAGTTCGGCGGGGTGTGCGTCGAGCCCTGCGAAGACGGCCGTGTGGTCCGGGGTGGCGCCGTGCGCGTACGCCTCGCCGAGCGCGGTGAGGAACTGCGTGCGACCGCCGTGACCGCGGCGCAGCGTCGCGCCGATGTGGGCGTTGACGTTCTCTTCGGTGGCGGTCGCCTGGAGGGCGGTGGTGAGGACCGGGTGCGGGCTGATCTCCACCAGAAGGCGGTGGCCGTCGCGCAGCAGGGCCGCGGTGGCTTCGTGGAAGCGGACTGTACGGCGCAGGTTGCGCGCCCAGTAGTCCGCGTCCAGGACCGGTTCCGGCAGCAGGTCGCCGGTGAGGCCGGAGTAGTACGGGAGGCCGGAGCGCAGCGGCCGGACGGCGGCCAGGTCCGCGTGGAGACGCGGCACGATGGCGTCGATGTGCGGGGAGTGCGCGGCGAGTCCGACGGCGATGCGGCGCGCGTGGACGCCCTCGGCGGTGAGCCGGGCGACGAGATCCGTGGCGGCCGCGGTGTCACCCGACACGATCACCGAGCCGGGGCCGTTGACGGCGGCTACTCCCAACTGCCCCTGGTACGCGCCGAGTAGGGCCGTGACGTCGGCGAGCGGAGCCATGACGGAGACCATCTCCCCGCGCCCGGACAGGGTGGCCTGCGCCTGACTCCACCGGGCGACGACGCGGGCGCTGTCGTCCAGGGAGAGCGCGCCGCTGACGGCGGCGGCGGAGATCTCGCCGCAGCTGTGGCCGAGGACCGCGGACGGCTCCACGCCGTGGTCGCGCCAGTGACCGGCCAGGGCGACTCCCACGGCGAACAGGGCGGGCTGCACGATGTCGGGGCGCTCCAGGGCGGGTGCGCCGTCGGCGCCGCGCAGCACGTCCATGAGCGACCAGTCGACGAAGGGCTCCAGCGCCTGTGCGCAGTCGTCCATGCGCTTCCTGAACTCCGGTGCCGTTACGAGGAGTTCGGCGGCCATGCCGGGCCACTGGGAGCCCTGCCCGGGGAAGACGAAGGCGACGTCGGTGCCGGTCCCGCCGGGCCCCTCGATGAGGCCCGGAGCGCGGCGCCCCCGGGCGAGGGCGTCGAGGCCGTCAAGGAACTCCTCGCGCCCCCGGGCCACGAGGGCGACGCGCCGTCCCCGGGTGGTCGTGGCGCGCGCGAGGGCGAGCCCGATGTCCGCCGGGCTCCACCGGGGCAGGGCGCGCAGGTGGTCGCGCAGCCGTCGCGCCTGCGCCGCGAGGGCGCCCCTGCTGTCGCCGGACAGCACCCACAGGAGGGGGGTCCCGGCAGTGGAATCGGGCAGGTTCACGCCATGGCTCCTCAGCACGCACAGGGGGCAGGTGGCAGGGACGCGGGGCAGGGGGCGGGCCCGTGTCAGTGGAGGTGGGTCTTCGGAGTACGGGTCGGAGTACAGGACTGTCAGTACAGGCCCTCGACGGCGGTGCTGACGGTCTGGAGCGGACGCACGTCGGCCACGCCGTCGCAGGGCCACTCGGCGTCGATGTGACGCGCCGCCTGGTCGCGTTCGAGGATGTTGGGCAGGAAGAGGTCGTCGTGCAGGACGGTGAGGCGGACCTGGCCGGTCGCGCCGGGCGGGACGACCGCGCGCCAGTCGTCCTTGCGCACCACGGCCATGGTCACCTGCGGATAGTTCGGCATGTACGGGATCGGGCCGCCGCTCTCCGGTACGCCGAGGAAGGCGGCGTTGCCGAAGGTGTTGCCGTAACTGATGCCGCAGATCCCGCCGTCGAGAGCGGTGCGGAAGTCACGGTGCATCGCGGTGTTGATCTGGGTGCCGCTCAGGCGCGCCCCGGCGAGGGCCGCGACGCGCTCGGGCGAGTGCCCGCACAGCGCCGCGAAGAGGGCGGGGGTGGTGTTGAGGTAGTCGATGCCGCCCTGGTCGAGGGCGTCGGTGATCTGGTCGAGGAGGTGCCCGGTATAGCGCTCGACATCGGCCGGGCGGCCTTCGCGGATGAGTCGCTTGACCCAGCGCGGGTCCATGTCGATGGCGTACACCAGGCCCGCGTACAGGTCGGCGGCCTCCCAGGCGCCGTGCCCGATGAGGTGCGGTCCGGTGGGGGTCGCCTGGAGCCAGCCGCGGCCGGGCGCGAACCCTTCGTGGACGAAGGACCAGCGGCGCCAGACGGCGCGGTGCCGGAGCATGGCCGGGGTGTAGAAGACGCGGCAGGGTCTGCCGGTGGTGCCGCCCGTGTCCCAGACGCGGCCGGTGAGCGGCCGCCGCAGGGCGCGCGGCACCAGGTCCGCCGGATCCACGCCGCGCAGGTCGTCGAGCGGGAACGGGCCGAAGGCGGTGAGCTCTTCGTAGCGTGTGATGTCGAGCGGGTCGAAGTCGAGCAGCTCGCGGCGGCTCAGCCAATACGGACTTCCGTCGACGGCGTCGAAGGTGCGCCGCACGACTCTGCGGGTCCATTCATCGATGTCGATACCGAGCCACTTCACGACGAGTACGTCGGGATCGGTGGCGTCTTCTTCTTCAGGACCCGCCGCGCGGTCGGTGCGCCACATATCAGCGATTCCAGGTGACGGGGTCGTCCTGGGAGATCCTGATGCCGAGATCATAGGCGGTACTGACGGCGAGTTGAATATGCTCGGGATTCTCCACATGAACGACGGGGAACGGGAAGGAGAGAATCCCTTCGGGAATCGCTGGTCCCATGACGAGGCCGAGTCGGACGTCGTGGCTCCGCATTCCTTCGTAGATGTCGACGAGGCTGATGGGGTCGGTGGGGTTCCGCTCGAACATGTCACGCACTTCGTCCGCCGTTTTCAGCTCTCCGCGCTCCAGACAGGAGAGCAGAGGAATGCGTGGCGCGGTGAACGGCATCTTCGCCACATGGGGCGCGATGAAGTCCCGGAAGGGCGCCCGCAGCGGCGAGTGCACGGCGATGGTCCGGCCGGGCAGCGGCACGATGGCGCCGGGGGCGGATTCGGCGGCCAGGCGCTCGATCACCGCGAGGTGTCCTGCGAGCATGACGATGCGCTGGGACCCGTCCGCGACGGGTCCGAAGTCTCCGGCGAGGTGGACGTCCGCGACCCCTTGCCACGGTGGTGGCGACTGCGCGTCCCCGGTCTGCAGAAAGGCGAGGGCAACACCCTCCTCGGGGGCATCGGGGCGGGGTTCCGGGGCGTCGGCCGCACGGGCCAGCATCGTGAACAGCGACCGGCGGTCCAGGGCCCCGGCCAGACAGCCGGCCGTCATCGCGCCGAGGCTCAGTCCGCCGAGCACGTCCGGGCGCAGGCCCGCCTCCGCCAGCAGGTCGTGCACGGCGATGGCGAGCGCCGCTTCACGTATCGTGCCCGCGCTCTGCCGCCGCTCCCGCCCCGAAGGCAGCTCGCCCCGCAGGATCTGTTCCGCCGTCAGACCGGTCCACCCGGATATCTCCGCGTAAAGCCGACGGACGAGTGGTGATGACTCGTACAGTTCGATCCCGTGCGGCTCGACCCCGACGCCACCGCCGAACAAATACCCCAGGGGCATGCTTACTCCTGTCACACTTTCAGGAACTTCTTTCCGCGCGACAACGAACTCAGCGCTGAGCCCGAATCACCGGTGATGATCTCCAGCACTTCGACGAAATAGACCCACGACAGTCGGCGCCACGGCACACAGGACCGACTCGCGAACGTTGAGGAATGAATACTGGTCGAGCCGATCGAGCGGCGGAATGAGGGCGTAGAGAAGTACGGGAATGAACTTCGGCGAGCCTAACACCGGGGCCGCGAGCACAAAATGGCGCCTTCCCGGATCCAGCCATTGCTTACGCGCCCCCGGCCTCCGCCGGGGAAAGGCACAAACAGGCCAGCACCGAACACCCCGCACGCCTCATCAAGCAAAACGCTTCGCACGCCCCGATACGCGCTCCCCCATGCCCGCAGCGGTCCTCTCCGCGGCACTCTCCCGGCTTCCGTCCATGGCCCGGAACACGCCAGCGGCGCATGCCACACGCGGTTGCCATGCGGGCAGGACACCACAGCAGCCACACGCGCTCCCGCGCGACCGGCCACTGGAGGTGGCGCAAAGCTTCGGTCGAGGGCCCGGATCGAGACTTCGCACGCGCACACGCTTGCGAACGGGGGACCGTCTACGGTTACCCGCACGGCCGCACGGAGTTGGCGCGATCACGGCCCGTCCGACCCGCCCGCGTTCCCGGAGTCAGTCGGAGTGGTGCCGCTGGCAGCGCCGGCGCGACGTCGCGGCGCCGCCCATCACCGTCCTGACGACGTCATGGGCAAGGGTGTCGCGCACGGGGGCGTGACCGAAGAGAACCCGGTGGCAGGTCGTGGCGGCGAGCACATCGAGGAGCAGGTCGATGTCCGCGTCGGGGCGGATGTCGCCACGTTCGATGCCGCGGCGCAGAGCCGCCTCGGTGGTCGCCCCGCGGGGATGGAAGACGTTCCTCGCCCTGGCGGCGACGTTCGCGCCGACGGGGGCACTGGCGGCGACCGGCGCGCTCGCGGCACGCCGGATCAGGCCGACGCGGACCTGAGAATCTGTCTTTACCCTCCGGCCGGGTGCTCGGGTTCGAGTACGAGGACCGGGATCACGCGGGAGGTCTTCTCCTGGTATTCGGCGTACGGCGGGTACGCGGCGACCGCGCGCCGCCACCACTGGGCCTTCTCCTCCCCGGTGAGCTCACGGGCCGTCAGGTCCCGGCGTTCCGCGCCGTCCTGAAGAACCACCCGCGGGTCGGCCTTGAGGTTGAAGTACCAGACCGGGTGGCGCGGGAAGCCGCCCTTGGAGGCCACCGCCGCGTACCGCCCCTCGTGCTCCACGCGCATCAGCGGGACCTTGCGGAGCTTGCCGCTCTTCGCGCCGCGCATCGTGACGATGACGACCGGCAGGCCCGTGTCCCAGAGCGTCGCGCCCCGCGTGCCGTTCGAACGCTCGTACAACTCGACCTGTTCGCGTATCCACTGCGCCGGACTCGGCGCGTACTCGCCCTCAAGAGGCATCGCTTTCACCCGTCGTCGCGTACGGAATTTACCGGCCCAGTCCAGCACATGCCTGGCTGCCGGTTCGACCCGAACAGGCCGAACCCGGCCAATGGCTCAGTTACGCACTCGATATCGAGCCATCAAGAGTCCACTTGTTCGAACACCCTCTGATGACTTTCCCGCGAAAGCCGACCGCATCACACCAGGTCAGCGAGGGTTTCTTCGCTACTCGGTCCCCGGTCGGCGGCATCCGTCCCAAAGCTTGACCACAAATTCCACACATCCCCTCTCCATAGCGGCTCCCATGGTCTAGATTGTCCGTGCTTCAGCTGTTCGGGCACGAAGCGATCGACAACGATCTATAGGTCCGGCGCTACGGAGGACAGCCAGCATCGCGTTCCCCGCGTCAGACGTGGGGATGATCAATTCTTGGAGCCCCAAAAGAGACCGCGGGTGCGGGGAGCACCCGGCTTTCTACGGGCTCGCGCGCACCTCGGAGTTTCGGCAGGGCCCATGGGTCCGCCGGTGCCGGGGCGGGCTGTTCGAGCAGCGCTGGCCCAGCCGGCAGTTGATGCGCGGAGGGTGGGGACCCACCGCGGGCAAGGAACGGCGCGGCGCGGGGGGCGAGGCCCCCCGAGGGGAGGAACAGTGCGGGGGGCGGGGGCCTCCCGGGGGGAGGAACGGTGTCGGACGAGCACGTCGAAACACTGGGAACCTGGGGGGTTCTGTGCGGCAGGGGGGATTAGTCAGCCCGTTTCCGCCGACGCGAGGGCGTATGGCGAACGGGGCGATCAACCGGCCCGCTATCGACTGGGAGCAGCGGTACCGACGTACCGTGATCACCAGCGATACGGTGACCACCGCTTTCGTGGTGGCGTCCATAGGCAACTTCTTCGGGGCCCGGGACGCGGCCAACTGGCACGAGAAATGGGGAATTCTCGCATTCGGCACCGAGCTCCTCGTGCTGGGTGCGCTCGCGGTGAGCCGGGCGTGGGCACCGGCCGTTCTCGGCCAGGGTGCCGAGGAATTCCGCCGGCTCGGCCGCTCGGTTTTCACGGCGGCCGTCGTCCTGGCGCTCGGCGGAATCGCCCTCACCTCGCGGAACATCAAACTATGGATCTTCGTCGCGATCCCCGCGATCACACTCACCACCATGACCGCGCGGTATCTGCTGCGCCTCTGGCTCCATAAACAGCGAAAAGAAGGGCGGTGCCTGCGCCCGGTGCTCGCTGCCGGGAGCGTGGCCACCGCGCGCGACCTGATCATCCGGGCCCGCAAGTCCCCGCACCTCGGCTGGCGCGTGGAAGCGGTGTGCACGACGGACGGTCACGGGCTCGACGGCGACCAGCTGGAAGGAGTGCCGGTCGTCGGCCAACTGTCGGACGTGGCAGGTCATGTACGCCGCGACGGCTACCGCGTCGTCGCCGTCACACCGGACCCGCACTGGTCACCGGACCGGCTGCAGCGCCTCGCCTGGAACCTGGAGGGCAGCGACGCCGAGATGGTCGTGGCTCCGGTACTGATGGAGGTGGCGGGACCGCGGCTGCACGTCGACGCGGTGCTCGGCATCCCGCTGCTGCGGGTCAGCATGCCCGCCTTCACCGGGGGCCGCAGAATGGTCAAGGGAATCGTCGACCGGCTGGGCGCGGCGATCCTGCTGTTGCTGTTCGCGCCGCTGATGGTGCTCGTCGCGCTGCTCGTGCTCGCGGACAGCCGCGGCGGGGCGGTGTACCGCCAGCGAAGAGTCGGCAAGGACGGCCGCGAGTTCACCATCTTCAAGTTCCGCACGATGGTCTCGGGGGCCGACCGGGCGCGTGCCGAGCTCGCCGACCGCAACGAGGGCGCGGGCCTGCTGTTCAAGCTCCGCCGCGATCCGCGGGTCACGCGGGTGGGAGCGGTACTGCGCCGGTACTCGATCGACGAACTCCCGCAGCTCTTCAACGTACTCACCGGATCGATGTCGCTCGTCGGTCCGCGGCCACCGCTGCCGGAGGAGTCCGCCGCCTACGGCCCGGACATCCGGCGGCGCCTCCTGGTCAAGCCCGGGCTCACGGGGCTCTGGCAGATCAGCGGACGCAGCGATCTGCCGTGGGAGGAGGCGGTCCGCCTCGACCTGCGGTACGTGGAGGACTGGTCGCTCGCCCTCGACACGGTGATCTTGTGGAAGACGCTGCGTGCGGTGCTCTACGGGCAGGGGGCGTACTGATGCGCACGGATCGGCATTCGGCCGGCGCGCGAACAGCGGGCCGAAAGGGCCTGCCTTGGGGGGACGGGACATGAGGGTCAGCGTTTTCGGGCTCGGCTACGTGGGCTGCGTGTCAGCCGCGTGCCTGGCCGGCATGGGGCACGAGGTCATCGGCGTCGACGTGAACCAGGTGAAGGTCGACCTGGTCAACGCCGGCAAGGCCCCGGTGGTCGAGGAGCGGATCGGCGAGCTCATATCCGAGGTCGTGGGGACGGGGGCGCTGCGCGCCACCGCCGACGTCCGCGAGGCGATCATGGGCAGCGAGATCTCGCTCATCTGCGTGGGCACGCCGTCGGAGTCCAACGGCAGCCTCTGCACCACGTACTTGGAGCGGGTCACCGAGCAGATCGGCGCCGTCCTCGCGGAGCGGCGGGGCCAGGGTGAACACGGGCGGCAGACCATCGTCTTCCGCAGCACGATGCTCCCGGGCACCTGCCTGGACCTGCTGGTACCGATCCTGGAGAAGTCCCTCGGCACGGCCGGGGTGGACTTCGGGGTCGCGGTCAACCCGGAGTTCCTGCGCGAGGGCACGAGCGTGCGGGACTTCTTCGACCCGCCGAAGACCGTCATCGGCGAACTCGACCCGGTGAGCGGCGAGACGGTGGCGGCGCTCTACGACGGCCTGCCCGGCGAGGTGTTCCGGGTGCCGGTCCCGACGGCCGAGGCGATCAAGTACGCGGACAACGCCTTCCACGGCCTCAAGATCGGTTTCGCCAACGAGTTCGGCGCGGTGTGCCGGGCGCTCGGCGTCGACTCGCACCAGGTGATGGACGTGTTCCTGGCCGACCGCAAGCTGAACATCAGCCCCGCCTATCTGCGGCCCGGCTTCGCCTTCGGCGGCTCCTGCCTGCCCAAGGACTTACGCAGCCTGGTATACGCGGCGCAGCGGGCCGACGTCTCGGTGCCCATCCTGTCCCACGTGCTGCCCTCCAACTCCGCCCACCTCCAGCGGGCGGTGGAGCTGGTCGAGCGCACGGGCAAGCGCCGGGCCGGGCTCTTCGGCCTCTCCTTCAAACCCGGCACGGACGACCTGCGCGAGAGCCCGCTCGTCGAACTGGCGGAGCGGCTCTTCGGCAAGGGCTACGACCTGAAGATCTACGACGCCAACGTGAGCCTCTCCCGGCTGCTCGGCGCGAACCGCGAGTACATCGAGACCCGGCTGCCGCACCTGGCGCACCTGCTCGCGGACTCCGTCGACGAGGTCCTCGACCACGCCGACGTGTGCCTCGTCGGCACCAGGGACCCGGCCGTCCTCTCGGCGCTGCCCCACGGCGACGAAGGACCGGTGCTCATCGACCTCATCCACCTTCCCGACGCCGACGCGCGCCGGACCGAACCGGGGTACGTGGGCCTTGCCTGGTGACACATCGTCCGACATAGCCGGCGGCGCCCGGCCGGACCGGCGCGCGCTGATCCTGGTCGAGAACCTGTCGGTGCCCTTCGACCGGCGCGTGTGGCAGGAGTGCACGACGCTGCGCGACGCCGGCTGGGAGGTGCACGTCATCTGTCCCCGCGGGACGAAGCGGGACACGGAGGCGGAGGCCGAGATCGACGGGGTGCGGATCCACCGCTACCCGTTGCGCGCGGCCACCGGAGGCCCCGCCGGGTACCTCCGGGAGTACGGATCGGCGCTGTGGCACACGGTCCGCCTGGCCCGCAAGGTCGGCCCGGTCGACGTCGTCCACGCCTGCAACCCGCCCGACCTGCTGTTCCTGCCGGCGCTCTGGCTGAAGCGGCGCGGCGCGCGGTTCGTCTTCGACCAGCACGACCTGGTGCCCGAGCTGTACCTCTCCCGGTTCGACCGCGGCGAGGACCTGCTCTACCGCGCCGTGTGCGCGCTGGAACGGATGACCTACCGGGCCGCGGACGTCGTGCTCGCCACGAACGAGAGCTACCGGGACGTCGCCGTGCGCCGTGGCGGCCGACGCCCCGCGGACGTCTTCGTGGTGCGCAGCGCGCCCGACAACGACCGGTTCCACCCCGTGCCGCCCGAGCCGGAGTTGAAGCGCGGGAAGCCCCATCTCCTGTGCTATCTCGGGGTCATGGGGCCGCAGGACGGCGTCGACTACGCCCTGCGGGCCCTCGCGAAGCTGCGCGACGAGCTCGGGCGGAGCGACTGGCACGCCGTGTTCGTCGGCGGCGGCGACACCTTCGACGCGATGGTGGAGCTGTCCCGGCGGCTCGGGCTGAGCGAACAGGTCCAGTTCACCGGTCGCATTCCGGACGCCGACCTGGTGCGCTACCTGTCCACCGCGGACGTGTGTCTCTCCCCCGATCCGCACAACCCGCTCAACGACGTGTCGACCATGAACAAGGTCCTGGAGTACATGGTCATGGGCCGTCCGCTCGTCTCGTTCGACCTCAAGGAGGCGCGCGTCTCCGCCGGTGACGCCGCCCTCTACGCACCCGCCAACGACGAGAGCGAATTCGCCAGACTCATCGCGCTGCTGCTCGACGATCCGGAGCAGCGGGCCAGGATGGGCAAGGCGGGCCAGGAGCGCATCAACGGACAGCTCTCCTGGCGGAATTCGCAAGCGTCGCTGCTCGCCGCCTACGCCGTTGCCGGCCGTGATCACGCTCCGGCGTCGAAGGGCGACCCGGCGCGGGGACCGAGGAGGCGGCGCCGTTGAGCGATGACACGATACGTCTGGTCACGATCGGGCGGATCTTCCGACGGCGCTGGCGACTCCTCGCCATGGCCGCCGTGGTGGGCGCACTCGTCGGCTACGGCGCCTCCCTGCTGTTCCCGCCCAGCTACACGACGTCGACCTCGGTCCTCCTTTCGGGGCAGTGGGAGGAGCGCGAGCTGCTGACGCAGGCGCAGATCGCGGCCAGTTCGGCGGTGGTGGACCGCGCGGCCGCCGCACTCAACTGGGAGGGAGTCACCGGCAGCGACCTGCAGGAGCAGGTGAGCGCCAAGGCCGCCGAGGGGAACATAGTCAAGATCTCGGGGACGGCCGAGACGCCGGAGCGCGCGCAGCGGCTCTCCGACCAGGTGGCCCAGCAGTTCGTCACGTTCGCCGCGCGGCTCGCGGGCGACGACACCGACCCCGAATCCTCGGCGGGACCCGAGGCGCTGCGGCAGAAGGTGCTGCAGACCAACCGCCGCATCACCGAGCTGGCCAACGCCGCCGACCCCGGGCAGACCGTGGAGAGCGTGCAGGCCCGCACCGAGCTGGAGAAGCTGCGTACCGCGCTCCAGGAGGCCATGAAGAAGCTGGACGACGCGGACCCGGCGACCAACAAGGCCGGCATGGTCGTCATGGGCCCCGCGGCCCGGCCGGCCGGCGAGGCACCGCCGACGAGGACGCAACTCGTCGTCGGCGGGGCGCTGCTGTTCTTCCTGTCCGCGGTCATCGGCCATCTGACCGCCGCCCGGGTGAGCCGGCGGCTGCGCACCGAGCCGGAGATCGCCGCGGCGCTGGGCTCGACGCTGCTCGGCACCGTCGACGTACCGGGCGACGGGCGCGCGCACCGGTCGAAGGGCGGCGGCCCGAGGGCCTGGTTCCGCAGGCTCCTCGGCCTCGACATCCGGTGGGACGTTCCGGCCCCGCAGCCGTCCGGCGGCGAGGCCGGCAGGCAGATCCGCTACCGGCGCGTGTGCGCTCGCCTGCGGAGCCAGCTCAAGGGCTCGCGGAGGCTGTTGGTCGTCGTCCCGGACGGTGACGAGGTCGCCCGCCGGGCCGCGGGGCTGCTCGTCACGGAGGCCGAGAGCGATCCTGCCGCCGCCTCTTCGGGCCGGGGGTACCCCATGCTGCGGGTGGTGGACGTCTCGGTGGCCCGGCCGCTGGTGCCGGACCGCGGCGCCGAGTCCGGCGCCCTGGTCGTGCTCAGCGCGGGCAGCTGGACCGCGGGCGAGCTCGCCGGCATCGCCGAGGCGTGCGCGGACGCGGGGCACGAGGTCGTCGGCGGCGTCGTCGCCGGCGCGGTCCGGGGCCGTGCGGCGCGGACCGCCGACCGCCCTCCGCAGCACGCCACGCCCGCGATGGCGGGCGGCGCCGACGCGAGGGGAGGTGCGGTGTGACGACGAGCAAGAATGCCGAGTCCTCGCCCGCCACGCCGCTCCTCGACCTGCGGGCGCTGGTCGTGGCGGTACGCAGACGCCGCCGCCTCTGGTGCCTCATGGCGCTCCTCGGGCTGCTGGCCGGCGCGGCGATGGCGGTCCTGATGCCACCGGCGCCGTCCGCGACGACCAAGGTCCTCGTCGTGCACCAGGAGGACCAGCCGAACGACACCGGGACGCTGATCCGTACCGACGTGGAGCTGCTGAAGACCACGAGGATCGCCGACCGGGCCCTGCGCGCCCTGAAGTCCTCGCAGGACCCGGAAGACTTCATGGGGGACTACCGGGGCACCGGCCTGACCAACAACCTGCTGCAGATCGATGTGGCGGGCACCGACGACGCGCAAGCGGTGGCCCGGGCCGGGGCGCTGGCCGACGCGTTCGTCGCGGACCATGTGCAGCGGATGCGGCAGGCCGCGAGCGCCGAGGCCAAGGCCCTGGTCCAGCAGCGTGACCGGATGCGGGACGAGCTCGCCAAGGTCAACAGGGCGATCGGCGACCGGTCGCCGGAGACCGACCCGAAGGCGTCGGCGAGCATCGAGTCCCTCTTCGCCCGCCGGGCCGAGCTCAACTCGCGGATCGCCGACTTCGACCAGCGCGCGGAAGAAGCGCGCACCGGCACACCCAAGCTCGTCGCGGGCACCCAGATCGTGGACGCCCCGCGAGCGGTGCGGCACTCCCTGCCCAAGGCGGCTGTCACCAACGCCGTGATCGGGCTCCTGCTCGGGCTCGTCCTCGGGCTCGCGGTGGCCGCGGTCGGCGCGGTGGTCGCGGACCGGCCGGTACTGCGCCGGGAGATCGCGTCGCACCTGGGCGCCTCGGTCATCGCGGAGCTGCCCCGCGCGCCCCGCGGGCCGGCCGTGCCGTGGCAGCGCCGGCGCGGCCGGGAGGCGCGCGAACGGCTCACCACGACCCTGACCCGCGCCGTGCGCGGCGCCGCGGAACCGGTGTCGCTGCTCGAACTGGGCTGTGCGCGCACCACGAGCGCGATCGCCCTGGACGTCGCCAGAGCCCTGGCGGACCAGGAGCCGGTGGTCGTCATCGACGGCCTGACCGGCCCGCAGCTCGCCGAAAGCAAGCGGCAGCCGGGAGACCCGGCCGTGGTCAGCGGCGACCAGGCCGCGAGCGTGCCGCGCCAGACGGCCAGGCTCGGCGTCGGCTCGGTCGCGCCCGGCACGGCCTGGACCGACCTGCAGTACCTCGGCAGCCAGACCGTGCTCGTCGTGCGCGCCGGGCACGGCAGCGCCACCTGGCTGCACACCGTGGCACGGCAGCTCGCGGACCAGCGCATCCCGGTGATCGGTGTGGTGCTGATCGACCCCGATCCGCGGGACAGGACCGACGGCACGCTGTGGGACGGGCTGCACATCGCGCTGCGCGGCCACAGCGAGCGGCTGTCCCGGCAGAACGGGATGGGCAAGGAGCGGACGGAGCGGCAGCCGACGTGGGCCGCGCGCGTTCCGGACAACGACAAGGAAGCGCGGTAGGACATGTGCGGCATAGCAGGTACGTACCGGTGGCCGGACGGGAAGGCAGTGACCGACCGGCTCACCGATACCCTCGCCCACCGCGGTCCCGACGGGGCGGGCCGGTACAACCACGCCGCCGGTGACGCCGAAGTGCATCTCGGGCACCGCCGGTTGTCCATCATCGACCTGTCCGAGACCGGCGCCCAGCCGATGGTCTCGGACGGTCTCGCCCTGACGTACAACGGCGAGCTGTACAACGCCCCCGAGCTGCGGGCCGAGCTGGTCTCCGCCGGGGTGCGCTTTCGCGGCACCTCCGACACCGAGGTGCTCCTCGAGGCCTGGCGGCGCTGGGGCACGGACTGCCTGCCCCGGCTGCGCGGCATGTTCGCGTTCGGGATCTTCGACGAGCGCACCGGTGAACTGGTGCTTGTCCGCGACCAGTTGGGCATCAAGCCGCTGTTCATGCTCCGGCGCGGCGGCGGCCTCGTGTTCGCCTCCGAGCTCAAGGCGCTCGCGGCGGCCACCGGCGGTTCGCTGGAGGTGGACGACGCGGCGCTGGTGGCCTCGCTCCTCTACTACTGGGTGCCGGACTCCCGGTGCGCGTACCGCGAGGCGGAGAAGCTGGCGCCGGGGAGCTGGCTGCGGTGCCGGCCCGACGGCAGGGTGGAGCGCGGCCGGTTCTGGAACCTGAAGGACGTCGCCGCCGAAGGCCGCGAGCGGGCCCTGAGCGGCGACCGGCCGGACCTCGCGGCCATTGTCGAGGAGTCGACCCGGCACCACCTGCTCTCCGACGTGCCGGTGGCGACCTTCCTCTCCGGTGGCCTCGACTCCAGCTATCTGACCGCCCTCGCGGCCCGCGACCGGCCCGGCATCTCCGCCTACACGATCGGGTTCCGCGCCGAGGACGCCAAATTCGAGGCGATGCCGGACGATCTGCGCTACGCCCGGCAGGTGGCCGAGCGGTTCGGCGTCGACCTGCACGAGATCGAGATCGCCCCGGACGTGCTCGACCTGCTGCCCCGGATGACGTACAGCCTGGACGAGCCGATCGGTGACCCGGCGGCGATCAACACGTATCTGATCTGCCGGGCCGCCCGGGAGGCCGGGGTCAAGGTGATGCTCTCGGGGATGGGCGCCGACGAGCTGTTCGCCGGGTACCGCAAGCACCTGGCCAATCTGCTCGCGCTGCGCTACCAGCGCGTCCCGGGGCCGCTGCGGCGCGGCCTGTCCGGGGTCGTCGACCGGCTGCCGGTCGCCTCGGCCCGCCGGGGCTACCGCTCGGTGCGCTTCGCCAAGCGGTTCCTCTCCTTCGCCGATCTGCCGGAGGAGACCGCGTTCCGGCGCAGCTACACCATGTACGACCGGGAAGAGTTGCTCGCCCTGGTCAATCCCGACCTGGCGGGGGCGGTCGGGGACGTGCTGACGGAGCACGCGGACGTCTACGAGGACAACGACCTCGACGACTTCGTCAACCGCATGTGCCTGGGCGACGCCCGGATGTTCCTGCCGGGTCTGAACCTCGCCTACACCGACCGCTCCAGCATGGCCGCGTCGACCGAGGTGCGGGTGCCGTACGTCGATGTCGAGGTGGTCAAGGCGGCGTTCGCCGTGCCCGGTGACCAGAAGATCGTCGGCCGGCAGGGCAAGGCCGTCCTCAAGGAGGCGGCCACCTCGATCCTGCCCAAGGAGATCGTGTACCGGCCCAAGGGCCTGTTCAGCGCCCCGCTGCGGGCCTGGATGAGCCGGGACCTGGCGCCGCTGGTGCGTGAGGTCGTCAACGACGGTGTGCTCGTCAACTCCGGGTTCCTGCGCCGCGACGCGCTGGCGCGGATGGTCGCAGAGGACGCCGCGGGGCAGCGGGACTTCTCCAAACATCTGTGGCACGTGCTGACGCTCGAGTACTGGTATCGCGGCGCGACCTCCGGCTCCGACCGGGGCCGAGCGGCCTGACGGCCCGGAAACACGGCTTGACAGCGTAGAAACAATGAGGAGCTCGGGTGAAACAGGTTGTGCAGAACTACAAGAGCGGCGAACTGGCGCTGCTCGACGTGCCGGTGCCGGGGTGCAAGCCCGACGGCGTGCTGGTGCGCAGCGCCTACTCGCTGATCTCCACCGGTACCGAGCTCATGAAGGTGTCCGAAGCCGGCATGTCGATGGTGGGCAAGGCCCGCTCCCGTCCCGACCAGGTGGCCAAGGTCATGCAGAGCGTGGCCACCAACGGGGTGCCCGCCACGTACCGCAAGGTGATGGGCAAGCTCGACTCCTACACGCCGCTCGGCTACTCGCTGTGCGGGGTGGTCGAGCAGGTCGGCGCCGGGATCGACGATGTGCGGGTGGGTGACCTGGTGGCCTGCGCGGGCAATGAGCACGCGCTGCACGCCGAGCTGAACTGGGTGCCGAAGAACCTGTACGCCCCGGTGCCGGACGGCCTCGCGGCGCGGCACGCGGCCTTCGGCACCGTCGGCTCCATCGCGATGCAGGGCGTCCGCCAGGGAGAGTCGCGGCTCGGCGAAACGGCGCTGGTCATCGGCCTCGGCCTGATCGGGCAGCTGGTGGTGCAGCTCCTCGCCGCCTCCGGGGTCCGCGTCGTCGGTGTCGACCCGGACCCGGTGCGCTGCGATCTCGCCGAACGCCTGGGCGCCGCGGCCTGCGGCGATCCCGAATCCGCGGCCGTGGAGGCCACCGTCGCCGAACTGACCGATGGCCACGGCGTGGACCAGGTGTACCTGGCCGCGGGCGGCTCCAGCAATCAGCCCGTCGAGCTGGCCGCCCGGCTCTGCCGGGACCGCGGCCGGGTCGTCGACATCGGCAAGTGCCGTCTGGACCTGCCGTGGAACGCGTACTACGAGAAGGAGCTCGACGTCCGCTTCTCCCGCAGCTACGGCCCCGGGCGCTACGACCCGGCGTACGAGCTGGAGGGGCGCGACTACCCGATCGGCTACGTGCGCTGGACCGAGCGCCGCAACCTCGCGTGCTTCCTCGACCTCGTGGCCCGCGGCCGCGTCGACGTGGAGCCCCTGGTCTCCCACATCGCCGACTTCGATGACGCCGTCGAGACGTACCGGGGCCTCAAGGACGGCGAACTGAAGGCCGTGGCCGTGCTGTTCCGCTACCCCGGCCAGGAGGTCACCGCCGAGGCCGGGGCCCCGGCGGCGACCGTGCCCGCGGTGAACGTGCCCTCGGTGAGTGTCACGCGCGGTCCGGCCCGCGCCGCCGGGGCGCCGGTGCGCTGTGCGTTCGTCGGCGCCGGGAACTACGCGACGTCGATGCTGCTGCCGCACCTGGCGGGGCGCGACGGCATCGCCCTGTCGACCGTCGTCACCACGACGGCGCTGTCCGCGGCCAACGCCAAGCGGAAGTTCGGCTTCGATGAGGCGACCACCGATCTGGACGCCGTGCTCGGTGACAAGTCCATCGACGCGGTGTTCGTCGTCACCCGGCACAGCTCGCACGCCGAACTGACCCGCAGGGCGCTCCTCGCGGGCAAGGCGGTGTTCGTGGAGAAGCCCCTGGCCCTCGACGAGGACGAGCTGGCCGGTGTGGTCGCGGCGGTGGAGGAGTCCGGCAACGACCGGCTGCAGGTGGGCTTCAACCGCCGGTTCGCGCCGCTCCTGAAGGACGCCAGGCAGCGGTTCGGCGAGCGGACAGGACCGGCGAGCCTGCGCTATCTGGTCAACGCGGGCCGGCTGGCGCACGGCAGCTGGTACCTCCAACAGGGCTCCGAGGGCTCGCGGTTCGCCGGTGAGGGCGGGCACTTCATCGACACGGCGAGCTGGCTGCTCGGGGCCGACCCGGTCTCGGTGTACGCGCTCGCCACGTCCGGCAACGAGGACCTCCAGGTCGTCCTGGCCTACCCGGACGGTTCCACGGCCACCATCAGCTACGTCACCACGGGGCCGGCGGGCTTCCCCAAGGAGACGCTGGACCTGGTCGCGGACGGCCGTGCGCTGCGGCTCGACGACTTCGTCCGTGCCGCCGTGTACGACGGCCGCAAGCGGTGGGTCAGCTCGCGGCTGCCGAAGGCCAGGGACAAGGGCCAGAACGCCGAACTCGCCGCGTTCTTCAAGGCCGTGCGGACCGGCGGGCCGATGCCGGTGCCGCTGGAGTCGCTCGTCGCCACCACGGCGGCCACCCTCGCCGTGCACAGCGGCCTGGCCTGCGGCGCGCCGGTGACGCTGGCGGGGGCGGCGCGATGACGGTGGGCTCGGGAAGCCCGGGCTGGTACCTGCGGCGGCTGTCCCGGATGGGGCCGCTTGAGGTCGGCGGCCGGGTGGGCGACGCGGTGCGCAGACGGCGGTGGCGCTCGGAGCCGCCCGGCTGCCCGCGGGTGACCGGCGCCCGGTTCACCGCGGTGCTGCCCGCCGGGGCGGTCGCCGCGGTGCCGCCGGACGCCGCGAAGCGTCTCGTCGCCGAGGCGGACCGGCTGATGGCCGGGCACGCCGAGTTCTTCGGCGTGGGCCGCGACGACCTGGCCGACCCGGACTGGTGCCACGACCCGAAGACCGGGCGCCGGGCCCCGTCGGGCTACGCCTTCGGCCTGCCGTACCGGGACGAGGACGCGGTCGGCGACATCAAGCAGATCTGGGAGCTGTCCCGGCACCAGTACCTCACCGTGCTCGCCGCCGCCTACGCGGTCACCGGCGACGAGCGGTACGCGGAGCGCGTGGCCGGGCACCTGCGGTCGTGGTGGGCGGCCAACCCACCGCTGCGCGGCGTGCACTGGATCAGCGGCATCGAGCTGGGCATCCGGCTGCTCTCCTGGGTGTGGATACGGCGGCTGCTCGACGCCTGGCCGGGGGCGGCCGGGCTCTTCGAAGGCAACCCGGTGGCGCTGAACCAGATCTGGCACCACCAGCGCTGGCTGGCCGCCTTCCCCAGCAGGGGCTCATCGGCGAACAACCACGTCATCGCGGAGGCCGCCGGGCAGGCCGCCGCGGCCTGCGCGTTCGGCTGGTTCCCCGCATCGGCGCGCTGGCGCACCGGCGCGCTGCGCTCCCTTGAGCGGCGGCTGCGGAGCAACACCTATCCGTCCGGCCTCAACCGCGAGCTGGCCACCGAGTACCACGGCCTGGTGCTCGAACTCGGCCTGGCGGCGGTGGCCGAGGCGGACGCCGCAGGTGTGCCGGTTCCTCCGTCGATCCGGCTTGTGCTGCTGCGGATGACCGACGCGCTCGCGGCCGTCGTGGACAACCGGTTGCGGCCGCCGCGCCAGGGCGACGCGGACGACGGGCACGGCCTCGTCGTCGACGGCGCGGGCACCGACCGCTGGGCCTCGCTGCTCGCCACCGGCGACGCCGTGTTCGGCCGGCTCGCCTGGTGGCCCGCGGTGACCGGCACCGATGTGCGCACCCCGTTCCTCGCCGCACTCGTCACGCCGTACGCGAAGAGCGGGAGCGCGCCCGCCGTGTCCCGCCCGGCGCGGCGGCCGGACCGTTTCACCGGTCCGGGCATGACCATCCTGCGGGGCCCCGGGGAGATCTGGTGCCGCTGCGACGGCGGCCCGCACGGCTTCCTGTCCATCGCCGCGCACGCGCACGCGGACGCGCTGTCCGTGGAGGTCCGGCACGACGGCGTCGACGTGCTGGCCGACCCCGGGACGTACTGCTACCACGGGCAGCCCGAGTGGCGGCAGTACTTCCGCTCCACCCTCGGCCACAACACCCTGCAGCTGGACGGCGCCGACCAGTCGGTCTCCGGCGGCCCGTTCCTGTGGACCCGGCACGCCCGCACCCGCGTCCTGACCGAGGCCGTGCCGGACGCCTCCGTTACCCGCGACGTCTCCGGGGGCGGGACGGCCCGCTGGTGCGCCGAACACGACGGGTACGAGCCCTCCGTGCACCGGCGCCGGGTGGAGCTGGTGGCCGCGTCCCGGGAGCTGAGGGTGATCGACGAGGTGCGCGGCCCGCGTCGCGGCGCCCGGCTGGCGTTCCACCTCGGCCCGGCGGTTGCCGCGGACCTGGTGGGGAGCAGGGCGGTGCTCACCTGGACCCGCGACGGCGAGGACCGCTCCGCGGTGCTCGAACTGCCCGAAGAGCTGGACTGGCGGGCGCATCGCGGCGAGAGCGACCCGCCGCTGGGCTGGTACTCGGCCGGTTTCGGGCGCAAGGAACCCGCCACCACGCTGATCGGCACCGGATTCGCCGACGGCACGCAGGGGTTCACCACCGTACTCAGGTTCCGTGGCTAGGGAGGACGCGTGGGGATGAAGTGGCGGAAGTGGGCGTTACCGGTGGCACCGCTGGCGCTGGCCCTGCTGGCGTCCGGCTGCGACAGCACCTCGGGCGCGCCCGCGGCGGAGCCGACCGCCGCTCCCACCACGTCCGCGGCCCGGTCCGTGGCCCGGGTGTGCGCCAAACCGGCGGCCGGTCCCGCCAAGGCGCCGGCGGGCGCCGTGAGGGTCGATCCCGCGGTGGTCGGCGATCTGGCGGCCAAGACCAAGAAGAGCCCCCCGAACACCACGTTCTGGCTGCGGCCCGGCAAGCACAGGCTCGATCCGGACCGTTACGCCCAGGTCATCCCCAAGAAGGGGGACCGCTACCTCGGCGCGCCCGGCGCGGTGCTCGACGGCAGGAAGAAGAACCAGTACGCGTTCGGCGGCAGCGCCCGCGACGTCACCATCCGCTATCTGACCGTGCAGCGTTTCGTCGCGCCGCACGACGAGGGCGTGGTCAACCACGACTCGGCCGACGGGTGGCTGATCGAGCACGCGACGATCCAGCACAACTCCGCCGCCGGGCTGATGGCCGGCTCCGGCCAGCGGGTCCGGGGCAGCTGCCTGCGCGCCAACGGCCAGTACGGCATGAACGCGTACAAGGCCAAGGGCCGGCTCAGCGATCTGGTCCTTGAGGGCAACGAGATCGTGGGCAACAACACCGGTGACTGGGAGCGGCGGCGCAAGGGCTGCGGCTGCACCGGGGGCGTGAAGTTCTGGGCCGTCAACCGCGCCGACATCCGCGGCAACTGGGTGCACGACAACCGCGGAACCGGTCTGTGGGCGGACACCAACAACAACGACTTCCGCATCGAGGAGAACGTGCTCGATGACAACGACGGGGCCGCGCTGATCTATGAGACCAGCTACAACGCGGTCATCCGGAAGAACACGTTCCGGCGGAACAACTGGATCGAGGGCAGCAGGTACGCCGACCGCGGCGACAGCTTCCCGTTCGCGACCCTCTACTTCTCCGAATCCGGCGGCGAACCCCGTATCAAGGCCCGCACGGACAAGATCGAGATCTACCGGAACGTGCTGGAGAACAACTGGTCCGGGATCACCCTGTGGGAGAACGCCGACCGGTTCTGCAACAGCCCGGCCAACACCTCGTCCGGTGACTGCACGCTGCTGGTGAAGGACACCGGGCGCTGCGCCGACCCGGCGATTTCCAGGGCGCCGCTCTACGCCGACTGCCGGTGGAAGACCCAGCGGGTCGACATCCACGGCAACCGCTTCGTCCTGGACAAGTCCGTCGTCGAGTGCACGGTGAAGTGCGACCGCATGGCGGTCCTCGCCAACTACGGCACCTACCCGGACTGGTCGCCGTACCAGGGCGAGCGGGTGGCCGAGGCGATCACCGGCAAGCAGCACAACCGCTGGCACGACAACACCTACATCGGACCGTGGAAGTTCGTCACCCACGACCCGAGCCGGGTGCTCGACTTCGGCCAGTGGCAGGGCGCGCCGTACCTGCAGGACGCGGGCAGCACCTTCCGCTCGCCGGAGGGTGGCTGAGATGGCAGAGGGCCACACGTCGAAGATCGTCGCGACGGTCTGGGGGCTGCTCGTCCTCAACACGCTCGGCTCCGCCGGGGCGAAGACCATCATCCCGCTCCCCCGCTCCCTCATCCAGATGGTCACCATGGGCGCGTTGGTCGCCGCGTTCGCCTTGGCGCTCGCGGTCAACCTCCGGCTGCGCATCCGGCCCAGCGCCTACGTCTTCCTGCTCACGCTGCTCCTCGTGCCGAGCGTGATCTCCAGCGTGCACCTGGAGTCCGGGTTCGGCGCGCTGTTCCGCTGCGTCCGCCTCGCGCTCTTCGTCGGCACACTGTGGCTGCTCAGCCGCTGGTGGGACGGCGGCCTGACGTTCGTACGGCATCACATCCGGATGTACTTCGCGGTGCTCGGCTCGGTCGCCGCGGGGGCGCTCGCCTCACCGGGCGCGGCCATGCCCGATCTCTACGGCGGGCGCCTGGTCGGCGCGTTGTGGCCGCTCACCCCGCCGCAGATCGGACAGTACGCCGCGGTGATCATCGGGCTCACCGTACTGCTCCTCCTCGACCGCAGGACCGACAGGGCGAGCGCGGTGGTGGTCATCGTGCCCTCGCTCGTCCTGCTCGCCCTGACGCACACCCGCACGGCCACGCTCGGGCTGCTCATCGGCCTCGCACTCGCGATCGGCTCACTCCTGCTGACCAGCGCCGCCGCCCGCCGCTTCTTCACCTGGGCGGTGCTCATCACGACGGTGGCGGCGGTGGGGTTCGCCTCGGCGCTGCGGGCGTGGTTCCTGCGCGGCCAGAGCGAGGAGTACCTGACCAGCCTCACCGGGCGGGCCAAGGTCTGGGACGCCCTGCTCGCGGCGCCCCGGACGACCGCGGAGAAGCTGTTCGGCGTGGGCCTCGGCGACAAGTCGTTCGGCGGGCTGCCGATCGACAACAGCTGGCTGGCCGTCTATCACGAGCAGGGTCTGACCGGCGCCGCCATCGTGGCGACGATCATCGCCGTCCTCGGCGGCGTCGCGCTGCTGCGGCCCCCGTCGCTGGCGAGGGCCTGCGCGATCTTCCTCATCAGCTACTGCGCGATCGCCTCATACACCGAGGCGGGCCTCGGCGACGCCTCGCCGTATCTGCTGCATCTGGCCGTCGCCGCCTCGCTCCTCGCGGCGCCCGCCGCTACCACTGCCACTGCCACTGCCACTGCCACTGCTCCGGCCCTTCCGGTGCCCGAAGCCCCGAAACGACGCGTCCCGCGCTGGGCCCAGGATCGGAGGTGACCTCGCACATGCACGTTCTCGTGGTGCACAACCGCTACAACTCGGCGCAGCCGAGCGGAGAGAACAAGGTCGTCGACCAGGAGGTGGAGCTGCTCCGCGGGGCCGGCCACCGGGTCGGGGTGTTCGAGCGGCGCAGCGACGACATCGCCGCCCGGTCCCTGCCGGGCAAGGCCGCGCTGCCGCTGCTCGTGCCGTGGAACCCGGCGGTGCGCAAGGAGCTGGCCGCCCGGCTCCGCGCCGAGCGACCCGACGTGGTCCACGTCCACAACGTCTTCCCGCTCCTGTCGCCCGCGGTCCTCGCCGCCTGCGCGGACGCCGGTGTACCCGCCGTCGCCACACTGCACAACTACACCCAGGTCTGCCCGCCGGGCACGCTGCAGCGGGACGGCCTGCCGTGCACCGAGTGCGTCGGCTCCACGCCGCTGCCCGCCGTCCGGCACGGCTGCTACCGGAACTCCCGGCTCGCGACGGTGCCGCTCGCGGTCAGCCTCGTCGTCAACCGGCGGCGGTGGTGGTCCGGCGTGGAGCGGTTCTTCTGCATCTCCGCGGCGCAGCGCGACGTCCTGGTGCGCTCGGGCATGCCCGCCGAACGGCTGGCCGTGAAGCACAACTTCGTGCCGGAGCCGGACGCCCGCCGCTCGGGCCCCGGCGAGCATCTGCTCTACCTCGGCCGGCTCGCGGAGGCCAAGGGCGTACGGCTGCTCATGGCCGCGTGGGACGAGCTCGCGGCGGGCGGCGGTGTGGGCGTGCCGCTCGTCATCGCCGGTACGGGGCCGCTGGAGCGGGAGGTGAGCGCGTGGGCGGCGGGCCGGGACGACGTGCGCTACGTCGGCCTGTACGACCCGGCGCAGTGCCGGCAGGCGATCGCTCGCTCGGTCGCCGTGGTGGCTCCCTCGACCTGGCTCGAGGCGTTCGGCCTGGTCGTCGTGGAGGCGATGGCGGCGGGGGTACCGGCCGTCGCCGCCGGTCACGGCGCCTTCGTCGAACTCGTCGAGGACGGGGTATCCGGGCTGCTGCACCGGCCGGGCGAGAGCGCCTCGCTCGCGGCCTGCCTGCGCCGGGTCGCGGCCGATCCGGCCCTGGGCCAGGAGATGGGCCGGGCGGCCCGACGCCGTTACGAGCGGGGCTTCAGCCCGGCCGTCGGCCTGGAGCGCCTGGTGGAGGAGTACCGCACCGCGATCGCGGGGCGGTCAGCACTGACTCGTGACGGGAAGACCCGCGCGAGCAGGGGGGATGGGAAAAGTACATGACACGATGCCGACTCTGCGGCTCGGAAGCGACGGCGAGCGTCGTCGACCTCGGGGCGACGCCGCCGTGCGAGAGCTTCCTCGCCGCGGACCAACTGGACGAGCCGGAACCGGCGTACCCGCTGCACCTGCGGGTCTGCACCGAGTGCTGGCTCGCGCAGCTGCCTGTGCTGATCACGCCGGAGGAGACGTTCAAGGAGTACGCGTACTTCTCGTCGTACTCGACGTCCTGGGTGGCGCACGCGCACACATTCGTCGCCGACTCCGTGGAGCGGGTGGGGCTCGGCCCCGACGCCTTCGTGGTCGAGGTCGCCAGCAACGACGGGTACCTGCTCAAGCACGTGGTGGACCGGGGGATCCGCTGCCTCGGCATCGAGCCGTCGGTGAACGTCGGCGCCGCGGCGCGCGACGCCGGTGTGCCCACGCTCACGGAGTTCCTGAGCCCCGACACCGGATCGGCCGTCCGCGCCGAGCACGGCCCGGCCGACCTGGTCGTGGCCAACAACGTCTACGCGCACATCCCCGACGTGGTCGGATTCACCCAGGGCCTGCGCGCCCTGGTCGCCGACGACGGATGGGTCTCCATCGAGGTGCAGCACCTGCTGACATTGATCGAGGAGAACCAGTACGACACGATCTACCACGAGCACTTCCAGTACTACACGGTGGCGTCCGCGATCCGGGCCCTGGCCAGCGGTGGCCTTGCGCTCGTGGACGTCGAGCTGCTGCCCACGCACGGCGGCTCCATCCGGCTCTGGACGCGCCCGCAGGAGGTGGCGGGCGAACCCGGTCAGCGGGTGGCCGACGTGCTGGCCAGGGAGAAGGCGGCCGGTCTCCAGGAGCTGTCCGGGTACACCGAGTTCTCCGCCCGGGTCGCCAAGGTCCGCAGGGACCTCCTGAAGTTCCTCATCACGGCGGCCGAGCGCGGCGAGACGGTCGTCGGCTACGGCGCCCCCGGCAAGGGCAACACCCTGCTCAACCACTGCGGCATCCGGCCCGACCTGCTCGCCTACACGGTGGACCGCAACCCCTACAAGCACGGCAGATTCACCCCCGGCACCCGCATCCCGATCCTGTCGCCCGAGCAGATAGCCGCCGACCGGCCAGACTACGTGCTCGTCCTGCCCTGGAACCTGCGGGCCGAGCTGGTCGAGCAGCTGTCCTTCGTGCACGACTGGGGCGGACGCCTGGTCTTTCCCATCCCGGAACTGAGCATTGTCGAGGCCACATCATGAAGGTCGTACTGTTCTGCGGCGGCTACGGGCTGCGCATGCGCGCCGGAGCCTCCGACGACGTACCCAAGCCGATGGCCATGGTCGGCCCGCGACCGCTGATCTGGCACGTCATGCGCTACTACGCGCACTTCGGGCACACGGAGTTCATCCTGTGCCTCGGCTACGGCGCGCACCACATCAAGAACTTCTTCCTCAACTACGAGGAGACGACGTCCAACGACTTCGTGCTGCGCGGCGGGCGGACCGAGCTGCTCTCCACCGACATAGCCGACTGGACGATCACGTTCGCGCAGACCGGCATCGAGTCGCCCATCGGGGAACGCCTTCGCCGGGTGCGCCACCACCTGGACGGCGACGAGATGTTCCTCGCCAACTACGCCGACGTGCTCACCGACGCCCCGCTGCCGGACATGATCGACTCCTTCGCCCGCCGCGACGCGGGCGCCTCGATGATGGTGGTCCCGCCGCAGTCGTCGTTCCACTGCGTGGACCTGGGCGAGGACGGCCTGGTGGGCGGCATCACCGCGGTGAGCGATCTGCCGCTGTGGGAGAACGGCGGCTACTTCGTGCTCCGCCAGGAGGTCTTCGACCACATCCCGGAGAACGGGGACCTCATCGGCGACGGCTGCGCCCGACTGGCCAAGCAGGGGCGGGCGGTGGCGTACCAGCACCGCGGCTTCTGGAAGCCGACCGACACCGTCAAGGAGCGGGCCGCGCTCGACGAGGCGTACGCCAGGGGCGAGCGCCCGTGGGCCGTGTGGGAGCGGGACGGCGTGCGGGTCGGCCCGGCCGGGGCCGGGCGCGGCGCCACGGCGGCGACCGCGTGATCCGGCTCGGGACCGGCGCTCTGGACCGGATCGTCGCGGTGGGCGCGCACTGCGACGACATCGCCATCGGCGCCGGCGGCACGCTCCTCGCGCTGTGCCTCGCGCGGCCGGGCATCCGCGTCGACGCGCTGGTGCTCACCGGGGGCGGCGGCGAGCGGGAGCAGGAGGAGCGGGCCGCGCTCACCGCCTTCTGCCCCGGCGCCGACCTGCGGCTCACCGTGCTGAAGCTGACCGACGGCCGGCTTCCCGCGCAGTGGGACGAGGCCAAGGCCGCCGTCGAGGAGCTGCGCGGGCAGAGCGATCCGGATCTGGTGCTCGCCCCGCGTACCGACGACGCGCACCAGGACCACCGCGGCCTGGCGCAGCTGATGACCACCGCGTTCCGCGACCACCTCGTGCTCGGCTACGAGATCGTCAAGTGGGACGGCGATCTCGGCCGCCCGGTGGCGTACCAGCCGCTGTCGCCGGAGACCGCCGAGCGGAAGGTGCGGCTGCTGCAGGAGCACTACCCCTCGCAGCGGCACCGGCCCTGGTACGACCGGGAGGCGTTCCTCGGGCTCGCGCGGATCCGCGGCATCGAATGCCACGCGCGCTACGCCGAGGCGTTCGCCGTCACCAAACTCACTCTCGACCTGGGGGAATGAACCTTGCGCGTACTGCTGACCGGACATCAGGGCTACCTGGGCACCGTGATGGCCCCGGTCCTCACGGCCGCCGGACACGAGGTCGTCGGCCTCGACGCCGGCCTGTTCGCCGACTGCGTCCTCGGCCCGGCGCCCGCGGATCCGCCGGGCGTGCGGGTGGACCTGCGCGACGTCACGGCCGACCACGTGGCCGGGGTGGACGCCGTGATCCACCTGGCCGCGCTCTCCAACGACCCGCTGGGGTCCCTCGCGCCGGACCTCACCTACGACATCAACCACCACGCGTCCGTCCGCCTCGCCCGGCTGGCCCGCGAGGCCGGGGTGCGGCGCTTCCTGTACGCGTCGACCTGCTCGGTGTACGGCGCGGCGGGCGGTGGCGACCTGGTCGCCGAGGACGCCCCGCTGCGCCCGGTGACGCCGTACGCGGAATCCAAGGTGCGGGTGGAGGACGACCTGCACGCGCTGGCCGACGGCGACTTCAGCCCGGTGTTCATGCGCAACGCCACCGCCTTCGGCTACTCGCCCCGGCTGCGCGCCGACATCGTGCTGAACAACCTGGTGGGCCACGCCCTCCTCTCCGGCGAGGTGCTCGTGCTCTCCGACGGCACCCCCTGGCGCCCGCTGGTGCACGCCGCGGACATCGCGCGGGCCTTCGCGGCCGCGCTGGCCGCGCCCAAGGAGGCGGTGCACGACCGGGCGTTCAACATCGGCAGCGAGGTCAACAACGTCACCGTCGCCGAGATCGCCGAGCAGGTCGCCGAGGCGGTGTCAGGATCGAAGGTGCGGATCACCGGGGAGAACGGCGCCGACCCGCGCTCCTACCGGGTGGACTTCTCCCGGTTCCGCGCCGCGATGGGCGGCTTCGACTGCGAGTGGACGGTGCAGCGGGGCGCGCTCGAACTCGCCGATGCCTACCGGGAGTTCGGGCTGACCCGGGAGGACTTCGAGCAGCGCTTCACCCGCCTCGCCGTGCTGCGCGCGGCGTCCGAGGCCGGCACCGTCGACGACACCCTGCGGTGGCGCCGATGACCGACCGGGTGGAGAAGAGCACGGGCGAGCAGATGTACGAGCTGGTGGAGCGGCTGTACCCGCTCTGCCGGAGCATCACCGGCGACGGGGTGCGCGCCACCCTGAGCATCGTCGACGAGTACCTGCCGCTGCGGATGCACGAGGTGCCGACCGGGACGCAGGTGCTCGACTGGACGGTGCCGCAGGAGTGGAACATCCGGGACGCGTACATGGCCGACGCCGCCGGGAACCGGGTCGTCGACTTCGCCGCGTCCAGCCTGCACGTCCTCGGCTACAGCGTGCCGGTGTCGGCGACCATGCCGCTGGCCGAGCTGCGCGAGCACCTGTACACCCTGCCGGAGCACCCGAGTTGGGTGCCGTACCGCACCAGCTACTACAAGCCGGAGTGGGGGTTCTGCCTCGCCCAGGAGACGCTGGACGCGCTGCCCGACGGCGAGTACGAGGTGTGCGTCGACGCCACACTCGCCGACGGCCACCTCACCTACGCCGAGCACGTGATCCCCGGGCAGGTCCCCGACGAGGTGATCGTCTCCTGCCACGTCTGCCACCCGTCGCTGGCCAACGACAACCTGGCGGGCATCGCGGTGGCGACGTACCTGGCCAGGGCCCTCGCCGAGCGGACGCCGTACTACACCTACCGGTTCATCTTCGCGCCCGGCACCATCGGGGCGATCACCTGGCTCGCCCGCAACGCGGAGCGGATCGAGCAGGTCAGGCACGGGCTGGTGCTGGCCTGCGCGGGTGACCCGGGCGACCTGACGTACAAGCAGAGCAGGCGCGGCGACGCGGAGATCGACCGGGTGCTGCGGTACGTCCTTGCCGCCTCCGGACGACCGCACCAGGTCAACGAGTTCACGCCGTACGGCTACGACGAGCGGCAGTTCTGCTCGCCCGGTTTCGACCTCGGCGTGGGCTCGCTCAGCCGGACGCCGTACGCCGGCTACCCCGAGTACCACACCTCGGCGGACAACCTGGACCTCGTCTCCCCGGAGGCGATGGCGGACACCCTCGCGGTCTGCCGCGAGGCGTTCGCGCTGCTCGACCGCAACCGGCGCTACATCAACCTCAGTCCTTACGGGGAACCGCAGTTGGGGCGGCGGGGGCTGTACGACGCGCTCGGTGGCCGCAGCGACACCAAGCAGGCGCAGATGGCCATGCTCTGGGTGCTCAGCCTCTCCGACGGCGAGCACGCTCTGCTGGACATCGCCGAGCGGGCCGGGCTGCCGTTCGACACCGTGGCCGCCGCGGCCGACGCCCTGCACGGCGCCGGGCTGCTCAAGGCATGACGCCGATGACCACCGGCGGGGAGAAGACGACGGCCCCGGCGGACCAGGGCTCCGGCGCCCGGTCCGCCGCCAAGCGGGCCGTCGTCGGCCGGCTGTCCTGGGGTCTTGCCGACCAGGCGGCCTCCAGCATCAGCAACTTCGTGGTGGGCGTCTACGTGGCACGCTCGCTCGGGCTCGTCGCCTTCGGCGTGTTCAGCCTCGCCTGGGTGACCTACGGCGTGGTGCTCAGCGTCTCCCGCGGCCTCGCCACCGACCCGCTGGTGGTGCGCTTCAGCGGCGTGCCGGAGGCGTCCTGGCGCGGGGCGGTGGCCCGCTCTTCGGGTACCGCGCTCGGCGTCGGTGTCGCCCTCGGCGCGGTGAGCCTGGTGGTCGGCCTCGCGGTCGGCGGCCGGGTGGGACCCGCGTTCGCCTGCCTCGGCGCCATGCTGCCCGGCCTTCTGCTCCAGGACGCCTGGCGGTACTCGTTCTTCGCCGCGGGCACCGGGCGCAAGGCATTCGTCAACGACCTCGTGTGGGGCGTGGCACTCGTCCCCGCCATGGTGGTGGCGGCGCGCGTGGGCAGCGTGGCCGCCTTCGTGCTCGCCTGGGGCACGTCCGCCGCGGTGGCGGCGGTGTACGGCTGTTTCCAGTCCGGCATCCGGCCCCGGCCCGGCGGCGCGCGCGAGTGGCTCCGCGACCACCGCGACCTCAGCTACCGGTACCTGGCCGAGAACGTCGGCGTCAGCGGCGCGAGCCAGCTGCGCGCGTACGGGCTCGGCGCGATCGTCGGGGTCGGCGCGGTCGGTGTGATCCGCGGCGCCGAGCTGCTGCTCGGCCCGTTCATGGCCGTGCTGATGGGCCTCTCGCTGGTCACCGTCGCGGAGGCGGCGCGGGTGCTGCGGCAGGCCCCGCACCGGCTCGGCGTGTTCTGCCTCCTGCTCGGCGGCGTGCAGGCCGTCGCCGCGCTGATCTGGGGCGCGGCGCTGCTGCTGATGCCCGACCGGCTCGGCGAGCTCGTGCTCGGCGACGTCTGGAACTCCGCGTCCGAGCTCATCGTGCCGGTCACACTCGGTGTCGCGGGCGCCGGTCTGGGCACCGGCGCGGCGGCCGGACTGCGCGCGCTCGCCGCGGCCCGCCGCAGCCTGCGCAGCCAGCTGATCGCCTCCGCCTTCTATGTCGGCGGCGGACTCGGCGGGGCGGCCGTGGCCGGCACCGTCGGCTCGGCCTGGGGCGTCGCCGCCGCGACCGTCTGCGGCTCGGCCGTGTGGTGGCTGCAGCTGCGGTCCGCCCTGCGCGAGCGCTCCAAGAACCCCATCCCCGAAGTGAGGACTTCATGACCGCCCAACCCAGGCTGAGCATCGGCCTGCCCGTGTACAACGGCGAGGAGTACCTGGCCGAGTCGCTCGACGCGCTGCTCGGCCAGACGTACAAGGACTTCGAGCTGGTCATCACCGACAACGCCTCGACCGACGGAACGCAGGACATCTGCCGCAAGTACGCGGCGAACGACTCGCGCATCCGCTATGTCCGGCTGCTGCGGAACATCGGCGCCGCCCCCAACCACAACTACGTCTTCACCCAGTGCCGCGGCGAGCTGTTCAAGTGGGCGTCGCACGACGACCTGTACGCCCGGGACCTGCTGCGGGCTTGCGTCGAGGCGCTGGACGAGCGCCCCGAGATCGTCCTCGCCCACTCCGGGCAGGCGGTCATCGACGCCGAGGGGCAGGTGAAGGTCCCCTACGAGTACGGGCTCGCCACCGACTCCCCCGACGCGCCGGAGCGCTTCCGCAGCCTGCTGTTCGAGCCCGGCGGCGACGACTTCTACGGGGTGATGCGGGCCGACGTGCTGCGCCGGGTGAAGCCGCACGACAGCTACCACCACGCGGACCGCACGTTCGTCGCCGAGATCACCCTGCACGGGGCCTTCCACCAGGTGCCCGAACTGCTGTATTTCCGCCGCGACCACCCCACCCGCGCCGAGCGGGCGAACCCCGGCAAGCGCGCCCGGTGCGTCAACCTGGACCCGCGCAGGGCGGGCCCGCTGCACCCGACGCCCCGGCTGCTCGCCGAGTACGTCTGGGGCTTCGTCTCGGCGATCCGGCGGGCGCCGTTGTCCCCGGCCGACCGGCGCGCCTGCTACGGCCACCTGGCCGCATGGCTGGCCGGCCGGGCCCGTCCCGGCGCCGGTGAGCGGGTCGAGGACCGCGCCCCGGTCGACCCGGCCCTGCTCACCGTCTCCGTCGACGCCCTCGTCGCCGGCCGTGAGGGCCGCGAAGGCGGACGGGCATGACATCCACGGGCCAACCCCGGGTGCGCGTCGGGGTGTTCGGCCTGCTCGGCTCCGGCAACCTCGGCAACGACGGGTCGCTGGAGGCCGTGCTCGGCCACCTCGGCGCGGCGCATCCTGAGGCGGCCGTGGACGCGCTGTGCGGCGGACCCGGGACGGTCACGGCCCGGTACGGCATCCCCGCTACGCGGCTGCACTGGTACCGAGGGGAGTACCGGACCGCGTCGCGCGCGGGTGCCGTCGTGGGGAAGGGGCTCGGCAAACTCGTCGACGTCTTCCGCACCGCCGCCTGGGTGCACAGGCACGACGTGGTGATCGTGCCGGGCATGGGCGTCCTGGAGGCCACGCTGCCGTTGCGGCCGTGGGGCTTCCCGTACTCGCTGTTCCTGCTCTGCGCGAGCGGCCGGCTGTTCGGCACCCGGGTCGCGCTGGTCGGCGTCGGTGCCGCCGCGATCGCCGACCGGCCGACCCGGGCCCTGGTGCGCTGGTCGGCCCGGCTCGCCGCCTACCGCTCGTACCGGGACACGCTGTCGCGTGACGCGCTGCGGGAGATGGGCGTGGACACCGGAGGCGACGAGGTCTACCCGGACCTCGCGTTCGCGCTGCCTGCGCCGCGGGCGAGCGCTCCCCCGGCGGGCGCGCCCGGCCCGGTCTGCGTCGGCGTCATGGCCTTCCACGGCAGCAACGACGACCGGGCCAGGGCCGAAGAGATCCACCGGCGCTACCTCGAAGGGACGACCCGGTTCGTCCGCGCGCTGGTGGCGGACGGCCGGCAGGTCCGGCTGCTCACCGGTGACGCGTGTGACGCGCCGGTGGTCGCCGCGATCCTCGACGCGGTCGGCTCACCGCTGGTCACCGCCGCCGAAACGGCCTCGCTGGCCGACCTGATGGAGGAGACGGCGGCCGCCGACGCCGTGGTGGCGACCCGGTACCACAACCTCGTCTGCGCGCTGAAGGCCGGCACACCGACGCTCGCGCTCAGCTACGCGGCGAAGAGCGACGCGCTCATGGCCCTGATGGGCCTCGGCGCGTACTGCCATCCGGCCCGCGAGGTCGACGCCGACCGGCTCCTCACCCAGTTCCGGGAACTGGAGCAGCACTCGGCGCGGCTGCGCCGGATCCTCACCGAGCGAAACCTCGCCGCCACCCAGCGCCTTGAACACCAGTTCACCGCCCTGAGCGCGGCGTTGTTCCCGTCGAGCGACCACACCCGAGCCCATGCCCAGCGGGAGATCCGATGAAAGCGACCGAAGTGCCGGAGATCACCGGCGCGTTCCTCTTCGAGCCGACGCCGTACGCCGACGAACGCGGCTTCTTCTGCCGCACCTTCGACGCCGACGTGGTCCGCTCGGTGGGCCTCGACCCGCACGCCTTCGTCCAGGACAGCCTGTCGCGCTCCGTGGGTGGCGTGCTGCGCGGGCTGCACCTGCGCTCCGGCGACGGGGAGGCCAAGCTCGTGCGGTGCTCGTACGGGAAGATCTTCGACGTGGTCGTGGACCTGCGGCCGGACTCGCCGACGTACCGCAACCGGGCCTTCTTCGAGCTGTCCGGCGAGACCCAGACGACCCTGTACATCCCCGCGGGGTGCGCGCACGGCTTCCAGGTGCTGACCGACACCGCCGACACCTCCTACCGGATCGACCGCCCGCACGACCCGGCCGAGGACGTGACGATCGCCTTCGACGATCCGGAGCTCGCCATTCCGTGGCCGCTGCCGGTCACGTCGATGTCCCGGCGGGACCGGGAGGCACCGAGCCTCGCCGACGCCCTGAGAGCCTGTCTTTGAACCCCCGTCGTCCGCGCGAAGCGCGGGCGCAGCGGTGGATTGGGGCCTCCCCTGCTCGAGCGGAGCCGAGAGCTTGGGGAAGCGTGCGATCGGAGTGCGGAGTTCCAGGTCATGTGGCGGAGCCACCTGTCCTGGGGCTCCGTGCGCCGAGCGTGCGTGCCGGGCGTCGGGGCGCAGACGGGGGTTCAAAGACAGGCTCTGAAGCAGAAGTCCTGAAGCAGAAGTCGAAGCACGGAGAGAGCTGAGGTCGTCGTGGACACCGAAGAATTCCGACTGCCCCGGTCGCGGCGGGCCAACGAGCGGTTGCACGCCCTGGTCCCGGGGGGCGCGCACACCTACGCCAAGGGCGACGACCAGTACCCCGAGGACCTGGCCCCGGTCATCAGCCACGGCCGCGGCGCCCATGTGTGGGACATCGACGGCAACCGCTATGTCGAGTACGGCTCCGGTCTGCGGTCGGTCAGCCTCGGGCACGCCCACCCCCGCGTGATCGAGGCGGTGCGGCGGGAACTCGACCGCGGCAGCAACTTCGTCAGGCCGTCCATCCTGGAGGTCGAGGCCGCCGAACGCTTCCTGGCCACGGTGCCGACCGCCGAGATGGTGAAGTTCGCGAAGAACGGCTCCGACGTCACCACGGCCGCGGTGCGCCTGGCCCGCGCCGTCACGGGGCGCCCCCGGGTGGCCATCTGCGGCGACCATCCGTTCTTCTCCGTCGACGACTGGTTCATCGGCACCACGCCGATGTCCGCCGGCATTCCGGCGGCGACGACCGAGCTCACCGTGGCCTTCCCGTACGGGGACCTGGCCGCCACGGAGGAGGTGCTCACGCGCTACCCGGACGAGGTCGCCTGCCTGATCCTCGAACCCGCCGGGCACAGCGAGCCGCCGCCCGGGTACCTGGAGGGGCTGCGCGAACTGGCCGACCGGCACGGCTGCGTACTCGTCTTCGACGAGATGATCACCGGGCTGCGCTGGTCGGAGGCGGGCGCCCAGGGCCTGTACGGCGTCGTCCCCGACCTGTCCACGTTCGGCAAGGCGCTGGGCAACGGGTTCGCCGTCTCCGCGCTCGCCGGGCGCCGCGAGCTGATGGAGCGGGGCGGACTGCGCCACCGTGACGACCGGGTGTTCCTCCTTTCCACCACGCACGGTGCGGAGACGCACTCCCTGGCCGCCGCGATGGCGGTGCAGGCCACCTATGTCGAGGAGGGCATCACGGCGCGGCTGCACACGCTCGGCGAGCGGCTGGCCGCGGGGGTCCGCGAGGCCGCGGCGAGCATGGGCGTCGGCGACCACGTCGTGGTGCGGGGCCGGGCCAGCAACCTGGTCTTCGCCACCCTCGACGAGAACCGGCGGCCGTCGCAGCAGTACCGCACCCTGTTCCTGCGCCACCTCCTCGCGGGCGGGGTCCTCGCCCCGTCGTTCGTGGTGAGCAGCGCGCTCGACGACGCCGACATCGATCACACCGTCGACGTGGTGGCCGGGGCGTGCGCGGTGTACCGGAAGGCGCTGGACGCCGCCGATCCCGGCCCCTGGCTGGCCGGACGGCCGGTGAAGCCGGTGTTCCGCCGCTTGGCGTGACGAGGCGTCAGCGCCGCTCGCACCGACCGGCGTCGGCCTCCTCAGGGACCTTCCGATCGGCCCTCCGGCCGGAGATCCCGTCCGCCGTCCGGTCGACCAGCCAGGCCGTCGCCGGGATCACCGCAAGCGCGGTGCACCAGCCGCCGAGGACGTCGGTCGGGTAGTGCGCGCCCAGGGCGACCTGCGCCCAGCCCATGGCGGCGCCCGCGACCAGCGCCGCGGCGAGCACGAGTAAGGTGCCCGCCGCCCTGCCGAGGCCGAGCCTGCCGGTCGCGAGGAGCGCCGCCATGAGGGCGAGCGCGGTGAGGAAGGCGGTGTGCCCGCTCGGGTAGGAGAGGTTGTCGTCCCCGTGGATGGTGCGTCCCACCAGGTACTTGAGCAGTGTCGCCGTCACCACGGTCACGGCGAGGCCGACCACGATGAGCACCGCCGCACGGGGGCTGCGAAGCAGCAGGCAGCCCGCCACGGCGGCCACGACCAGCATCGCGGCTCCGGCGGGCTCTCCCAGGAAGTCCACGGCCAGAGCGACGTGCCGCCACGGGGGCCCCACGCTGTCCGCCGTCGGCCGGACGACCCACCCGTCCACCCTGCCGGGCTCGCTGTGCCCGGCGTACAGGACCCCGAGGACGACGACCACGAGCGCGGCGAGGCCCGCGATCAGTCCGAGCCACGCACGCGGCGCGCGGGGCAGCACCGCGAGCCGCCCGTCATGTCCCATCATCCCCCCAAGGGCATCTTCACCACCCTGCCCAAGGACAACGAGATCAGTCATGTCCCGTCAAGTCGCGGCCGATTCCACCGCTCCGAGGGTGTCGATGAGGTGGGGCGGGTAGCCGGCCGCGCGCAGCGGAGCGCGGACGTCCCGGTCCAGGTCGGGCAGGTATCCGAAGAGGACGTCGGCGGGCCCGGTGATCTCGACGTCCTGGCAGACCGCGGGGAGCAGCAGCGTCTCGGCCCGGCCGAGCTCTTCGTCCCAGGTGCCCGACCGCACGCGGACCGGCGCGCCGACGTTGGAGAGGATCTGCGCGGTGGCGAAGGAGTGGCGCAGCGGTTCGGCCGTCCCGGCACGCCACCGTTCGAGGGCGAAATAGGGGCTCGCGCAGAGGAAGACCCGCTCGACGCCGTCACCGGCGCCGATGCGCAGACCCGGCTGGAAGTACGGCCTGCTCGCCGGCTCCACCTGCCGCATCAGCATGTCGAGGTTGGCGTCGAACTCCTCGTCGTCGACGGGCGAGCCGTCCTCCATGTGCCAGCGCATCGCGTGCTGCTGGATGTCGGACGTCTGCTCGATCTCGTAGACGAGGGTCTCGGGCCCGAAGCTGTGCAAGGTGCCGCCGGGCACGTAGATGGTCTGGCCCGCGCATACCGGGAGGCGGCGCAGGACTGCGTCGAAGTCCTGGGCCCGCAGTGCGGCGCGCAGCCGCTCAGGGGTGACGCCGCGCTTGACGCCGCACAGGGCGCTCGCTCCGGGGGCGGCGTCGAGGATGTGCCATGCCTCGGTCTTGCCGTTGCGCGCGTTCTCCAGGCGCCGGGCGGTCTCGTCGCCCGCGTGCAGGTGCACCGGCAGGGTGCCGGTGGCGTCGATGAACTTGGTCAGCACCGGGAAGTACTCGCCGGACCATCCCACGCCCATCAGTTCCCGCGGACGGTCGAGGACCACCTGCCGCAGAGACCGCCCCGCCAGTGGCCCGGCGGTCACGACGGAGCCCGCGCCGGTGACGTCGCTGCATTCCCACGTCTCCGCGATGCTCCAGTCGGGGATACCGCTCTTGCCCAGCCGACGGGCGATGGCCTTGCCTCCGAACACCAGCGGCTTGGCCGTCACCGACAGCCGCAGCGGATACAGACCGGTCCCGTCCTCGCTCACAGGATCGGCTGTCCACCGGTGACGGCGATCCGCGCCCCGGAGACGTAGCTCGCCTCGTCCGAGGCGAGCATGACGTACACCGGCGCCAGCTCCGCGGGCTGGCCGGGACGCCCGAGCGGCACCTGTGTCCCGAAGTTCTCCACGTCCTCCGCGGGCATGGTCGAGGGGATGAGCGGCGTCCAGATGGGGCCCGGCGCCACGCTGTTGGCACGGATGCCTTTGGGGCCGAGCAGCTGCGACAGCGAACCGACCATGTTGGCGATGCCCGCCTTGGTGACGTTGTACGGGAGGAGTTGCGGCGGCGGCATGTCGGAGTTCACCGAGGTGCTGCCGATGATCGACGAGCCCGGCCGCATGTGCGGCACTGCGGCCTTGGTCAGATGGAAGAAGGCGCTGATGTTGATCGCGAGTGTGCGGTCCCACTCCTCGTCGGGGACATCGACGACGCAGTCGCGCGTCATCTGGAACGCGGCGTTGTTGACGAGCACGTCCACCCGGCCGAACTCCTTGACCGCCTTGTCGATGATGGACCGGCAGTGCGCCGGGTCCGCCACGTCGCCGGGGACGAGCACACAGCTGCGGCCCGCTTCCCGCACCCATCTCTGGGTCTCGGCCGCGTCCTCGTGCTCGTCGAGGTAGGAGAGGAGGACGTCCGCGCCCTCTCTGGCGTACGCGATGGCCACGGCGCGGCCGATGCCGCTGTCCCCGCCGGTGATGACGGCTGCCTTGCCGGCCAGCCGCCCCGATCCGCGGTAGCTCTCCTCGCCGTGGTCGGGCCGCGGGGTCATCCCGGAGGTGGCACCCGGCGGGGTCTGCTGCTGACGAGGCTGAGACATGACGGCTCCCGGCGTTACGTTCGGTCGACGGCGCCCGGAACCCGGCACGCACCACACATGCTCACCTGCCGGCCGGGAGCCCGCCAGCCGAGGAGCGGCAGCCGGGCAGTTCGTGAGGAAGGTCGCCGTGCTCGCGGAAGGCCCGTCACCCGAACCGCAGGACGCGCGGCGCGAACGCGCCCTCGGGACCGTCGGCGCGGCCGACCGACCACACCGTCGCCGACCCCGGCACCGGGGCGAGGCGCAGCGTCCGGGAGTCGCCCTCCCCGGCCACCGCCGGTTCGGCGTACTCGGTGAACGACTGCCCGTTCCAGGCCAGGAAGTCCGGCCCAGGGACGAGCGGCGGATAGCTGCCGGGCGGGCCCAGCTTCTGCGAGCGGGTCACCGATACCCAGGCCAGTTCGCCGGACGTACCGGGCGTCAGCGAGCTGACCGAGCCGAAGTCGGTGGGCACGGTCACCCGGTTCCACGCCTGCCCGTCCCAGCGGACGAGCAGGGGTGGGATCGGTTTGCCCACAGGACCGCCGACGAATCCGGCCGTGCCGCCCGCCCACACCTCCGTCTTCGAGACCGCAAGCACGCTGCCCACGGCCGAGCGTGGGAACCCGTCGACGATCGTCTGCTGCCACGCCTGCCCGTCCCAATGCGACACGGCCGCCCCCGATCCGGTGGCGCCCGCGGCCCAGGCGTCGTCGGCGGCCAGGACGTGCAGCCCGTTCACGTATCCCGGCGGCACCGGCAGATCCCGCCAGCCGCGCCCGTCCCTGCGCAGCAGCGCCTGCGCGCCGTTCCGCGAGCCGGTCAGCCAGGTCTCGCCGCCACCGGCGACGACCTCGCCCAGCACGACACCGCGTGGCGGCGGGCTCTCGGACCAGGCCTTGCCGTCGTGGCGGAGCAGGTGGGAGCCGCCCGCCGAGTCCCGGCCGACCGCCCAGACCGCGGCCGGTGAGGTCGCGGCGACGGACAGCAGCTCGCCCTGCCAGCGGACCCCCGGCAGACTCTCGCGCTGCCACGCGGTCCCGTCCCAGCGCAGCATCAGCGGGAAACCCGGCGCCGCACGGCCGACGGCGTCGGCCCCGACCGCCCACGCCCGGTCGGGGCCGAACGCCACGGCCTCGTTCAGCCCGGCCTGTGGGCGTACCTGCGCCGGGACCGGGACGTGCTGCCAGGACCGGGTCTCTGCCGCGGCCGTCGTCATGACGGTCACCAGGGCCAGGGCGACGGCGAGGGCCGCGACGAGCAGTCGACGCACCATGGTCAGCCTCCCAGCCGCTCGCTCATCAGATTCGGTTTGGAGCCGTAGATCTCGACGGTGCCGAAGGACAGCAGGGAGCGGCCGGTGCTCGTCAGCGCACGCGGTTGGACGTCGATGGCGTTCGTGCGTTCCGGGCCGTAGGAGAAGGCGGTACGAGCGCCGTCCACCCGCGCGTACTTCGACCGGAACGCGCGGTCGCTGCGCACCGGCAGCCACAGCGCGCCGTCGGGGCCGCGCACCATGGCCTCGGTGTAGGTGTCGCCCAGCGCCGGGTAAGTGGTGCGCCAGGCCCGCCCGTTCCAGGCCGTCAGGTAGGTGCGGGTCACGCCGTCGGTGTACTGGCTGCCGCCGATCGTGGCACGTCCTGACGGTTCGAGGAGGATCGTGTGCACGTTGCTGTTCGACGGCAGCGGCACCTTCGCGTCCCGCCACGCCGTGCCGTCCCACCGCAGAACGGCGGTCCCGGTGTCGGTGTCCGCCCAGGCCCAGGCGTCGGTCGCGGTACGCGCGGTGACGCCCATGAGGAACAGCACACCGTCCGGGGTGGGCTGGGCGGTCCAGCGGGCGCCGTCGTAGTGCAACACCTTCAGGCCGGTGTCGTCCTCACCGACGACCCAGGCCGCTCCCGGTACCGCGGTGAAGTCCTGGTACGTCCAGAGGGTCCGCGGCAGCGGAACGGTGCTCCAGCCGGTGGCCGACCGGCGCAGGATCTCCCCCTCCCCCGCGCGGTTGTGAAAGATCCACACTTCCTCGCCGACGAACTGCACCTTGCCGAGCCAGCCGGATTCGCCGACACCGGGGAAGTTGGTGTCCCGGCTCCACTTCGCGCCGTCCCACCCGTACAGCATCGGCCGCATCCCGTCGGCGGCCTGCTCGTACCCGGTCGCCCACGCCTCGCCGGAACCGCGGGCGGCCAGATCGAGCACGGTCACCGGCGCGACCGCCGCCGGAACCGGCACCGCCGACCAGCCCGGCGTCACGGCCGAGGCCGGCGACACCGCGGTGACACACGCGATGACGAGGCAGACGATGACCACGCGGAGACCGTGCACAGGACCTCCCAAGGCCGCGAAGGGCGCTCAGCCTAGGGCGTCCGCCCAGCGGTGAACAGGGCTGAACGGGATTGTTCGGTGGCTCGGACCAGGCCTGACGAACAATCCGTGAGCCGGTGAGATCGTTCACGGATGCCGGACCGGTATCCGCCATCGAGCACCAGAAGGAGAACTGTGCTTACTCGCACGAAGCTCACCACCGCGCTGGCGGCAAGCGTCCTCACGGCCGGGATCATCGGCGGCGCCTCCGCGACCGCCGCATCGTCCGAGCATTCGGCCACCCCGTCGGTGGGGCACGCGTCGGCCGCCTCCTGCCTCGGCGGGGACTGGTCGTACGACGGGTACAAGTACGCGCCCCAGGGCGACGGCTACTACGTGACCACCAACCGGTGCGACGACATCCAGGTCAAGCCGGACCGGGACACGAAGATGAAGCTCTGCTACCTGAAGAACCGGAACCCCGACAACAAGGTCTGCAAGGGCTGGGTCACGGCGAAGGCAGCCAAGTGGACCGTCCTCGGCAAGGACTTCAACGACGGCGTCTACTTCTACCTCGACTTCCCCAACTCCCCCTACCTCAAGACGGGGTGGGTCGCCGCCTGACGGCTTGACGTCTGCCCCCGCCTTTTCGGCGGGGGCAGCGCCATGTGCGGACCGGGCGGGGGCATCGCCTCACCGTCCGGCGCGGACAGCAGTAGGACTATGTCCAGGTTTGAACCATAATTATATCTTTCCCCCCTTTGGCACCCCGTGTAGGCAACTGCCTGCTTTCGCGATGTGCCCGAGCGAAATGGCTCACATTCTGACGGCCCGTCGATTCGCATTCCGGGCCGTATCCCATTCGGTGAATTGAGTCACACCGTCCGCCGTACCCCGCTCCGGGAATCTCCGCGCGCATTCCCGCGCCACTCCAGGAGAGTTGGACTTTTGGATCAAAGGCGGCGAGGAGTTTCCGATCTTCAGCGGTAGGCCTCACGCATTGCCGATGCAAATTCGTGTCTTGTTCCGTCCTGTCTTTCTCGTCTAACGTCACCGCCAATCCGGATGGAACGCCGAATCCTGCCGCTGTCCGGAATCCCTTCCACCACTCACTTACGCCCGGCAGGAGCGGGGGACCCAGGTAAGCCGCCGACCCGGATTCCGGGACGGCTCGGGGTGAAGGCGCATTCACCGTGCGTCCGGACATCTCCCGTCCGAACCCGACAGCTCACCTCGCAGGCGACGGAGAGGAATGCGTCATGCCCGCAAAGGGAAAGCACCGCCGCCCCAAGTCGAGCCCGCTCACCCGGGGCATCGCCGCCGCGGGCACGGGCGGCGCCGTGCTCGTCCTGCCGGTGCTCGGCGCCACCACCGCCGCCGCGGCACCGGCCGACGGGGCCGCCAAGCCCACCGCGGCCCCGAAGACCTACGTCGTCCTCGCCGGCGACTCCCTCTCCAAGATCGCCAAGGAGCACTCCCTGAGCGGCGGCTGGAAGGCCCTCTACCAGCAGAACCGCGGCATTCTCGGCGACAACCCGGGGCTGATACACCCCGGCCTCAAGCTCACCCTCGGCAAGGACGACGCGGCCGGGACCGCCTCCAGGACGTCCGCCGAGCGGGCGGACCGCTCCGGCAACACCGACGCGCTCGCCGCCGATGCCCCCACCGCCCCGGCCGTGAAGTCCTACCCGAACGACCTCGACGGCTGGATCAGGGAATCGCTCGACATCATGGCCCAGCACGGCATCCCGGGCACCTATGAGGGCATTCACCGCAACGTCATGCGCGAGTCCTCCGGAAATCCGCTGGCCATCAACAACTGGGACGTCAACGCCATTGCGGGAACCCCCTCCAAGGGGCTCCTGCAAGTTATCGCCCCCACCTTCACCGCCTACCACGTGCCCGGCACTTCGCTGGACAGCTTCGACCCGGTCGCCAACATCACGGCCGCCTGCAACTACGCGGCCGACCGCTACGGTTCGATCGACAACGTGAACGGCCCCTACTAAAAGCGGGCCGGCGTCGCCGAATGGAAAGGACTCCAGAACTCGCCGATGCAAAGGGCGAGTTCAAAAGGTGACAAGCCTTTCGTGCGTCGGTAGCACCTGAGTGCTACCGGCGTACGCGCCGGTCGGTGCGTGAATCGGGCGAGAGAGCCGACACTCGGCGGACGATTCCGCGGCGGCAGCCGGTGAGGATGACGGTCATGGACCCTGAACTCGCCACAGCCATCCCGCCGTTCACCGCCACCCACCCGCCGCTCGCCGACGCGCGCGCCGTCTCCGCCCGGTGAGGGAGGCAAGTCCGGCGCCGGGGCAGAGCCTGGCAGCGCTGCTGCGCCCGTACGCCCGGAGTTTCGCCGCCGTCGTCATCCTGCAGGTCGTCGGTGCCGTCGCGGGTCTCGCGCCGCTGCTCGCGGTCGTCGAGGTGGGGCGTGCCCTGCTGTCGCCGGGGCCGGTCGACCGCGGGCACGTCTGGTCGGCCGTGACCGTGGGTGCGGCCGGGCTGTTCGTCCGGTTGCTGTGCACAGGCGCGTCGTCCGGGATCGGGCACGTCCTCGACGGCCGGGTGCAGCTCTCGTTCCGTCGGCAGCTGGCCTCCCGGCTGGGGCGGGCGCCGATCGGCTGGTTCTCCCGGCGCCGCACCGGTGAGCTGGCCAAGGTGGTGGGGGAAGACGTCAGCGCCGTACACCCGTTCATCGCCCACGCCCCCGGTCAGCTCGTCTCGGCGTTCGTGGTCCCGTTGGTGTCGCTGGTCTACCTGTGCACCGTCGACTGGCGGCTCACCCTCATCACGCTCGTCCCCGTGCTGCTGGCGGTGGCGCTGGTTCCGCTGATGATGACGCCGGCCCGGCTGCGCGAGCAGGAGGCGTTCGACGCGGCCATGGGGCGGATCTCCAGCTCCGTCGTCGAGTTCGTGCAGGGCATCGCGGTGGTCAAGGCGTTCGGCGGATCCGGGCGTGCGCACCGCGAGTTCCGTGCCGCCGTGGACGACTTCACGGACACCTTCCACCGGTGGGTGCGCGGCCTCTCCAGGATCGCCGCGGGGATGCAGCTCGTCCTCTCACCGCCGTTCGTCCTGCTCGTCGTCCTCGTCGGCGGCGCCGCTCTGCTCACCGACGGCGCTCTCGCCCCGGCCGACCTGCTCCCCTTCCTGCTCCTTGGACTCGGCCTGACCGCACCGGTGGAGGCACTCGGCCACGGTTTCGACGACCTGCAGGCCGCGAGGCGCGCGGTCGGCCGCATCCGCGACGTCCTCACCGTACGGCCGCTGCCGGAGCCCGAGCATCCCCTCGCACCCCAGGGCCACCGGGTGGAACTGCGAGACGTCCGGTTCGGCTACGAGGCCGGTCGCGAGGTGCTGCGCGGCATCGACCTCGTGCTGGAACCCGGCACGCTCACGGCGATCACCGGGCCCTCCGGCAGCGGCAAGTCGACGCTGGTCCAGCTGCTGCCGCGATTCTTCGACCCCACCCACGGCTCGATCCTCCTCGGCGGTGTGGACCTGCGCGAGCTGAGCGGCCGTGACCTCTACCGCACCATCTCCTTCGTCTTCCAGGACGTACGCCTGCTGCGCGCCTCCGTGGCGGAGAACATCGCGCTGGCGGTCCCGCACGCCGGCCCCGACGCCGTGACGCGGGCCGCCCGGCTGGCCGACATCCACGACAGGATCCTCGAACTCCCGCGCGGCTACGAGACGGTGATCGGCGAGGACGCCGGACTGTCGGGCGGCGAGGCGCAACGGATCGCCCTCGCCCGCGCGCTGCTCGCCGACACGCCCGTTCTCGTGCTCGACGAGGCGACCGCCTTCGCCGACCCGAAGACCGAGCAAGCGGTGCGCCGGGCCCTGGCCACGTCGGCGGGCCGGCGGACGGTCGTGGTCATCGCCCATCGCCCGGAGACCGTCGCGGACGCCGACATGGTGGTGATGCTGGACGACGGAAGGGTCGTCGAGCGCGGTCGGCCCAGTGAACTCCTGGCGAAGGGAGGGGAATTCGCCACGTTCTGGCGGCCTCCCCAGCCGCCGTCGGCGACCGCCGAGACGCCCCGGGACCGGCACGACGCACCCCTACCGCAAGGAGACGAGCCCCGATGATTCCGCTGCTGCTGCGTGTGCTGGGGCGCGAGTACGCCCGGCCGTTGCGTCGCGCCCTGGTGCTGATGACGACGGCCGCCGTGGCCGAGGGCCTGTCCTACGCCCTGCTGGTCCCCGTACTGCGCGCCCTGTTCGGGAGCACCCCCGAGGACGCCTGGCCCTGGCTGACCGCGTTCGGGGCCGCGACGGCGGCGTACGCCGTGCTGCGGTACCTCGGCGACCTCTCGGGGTTCCGCGTCGGGACCGCGCTGCTGCGCGGCATGTACGACCGTCTCGGGGACCACCTGGCCCGGCTGCCCATCGGCTGGTACGGCGCGGGCCGTGTCGGGGAGGTGTCCGTCCTGGCCGGTCGCGGCGTCCTGGACGCCATGGCCGTGATCGCCCATCTGCTGGTGCCGTTGATCTCCGCGGCCGTGACCCCCGCGACGATCGTCGTCGTGATGCTCACCGTCAACTGGCAGCTGGGCCTTGCCGCGCTGGCAGCCGTACCGCTGGTGGTGGTGATCCAGCGGTGGACGGCGCGCTCGACGGCCGCGGGCGACGCGGAGCGCTCCGCACGCGACGACGAGGCCACCGGCCGCGTCATCGAGTTCCTCCAGGTCCAGCCGGTGCTGCGGGCCGGCGGGCGCGGGGCCGAACGCTTCCGGGCGCTCGACGACGCGTTGCGCGGTGTCGAACGCGCGTCGCGCCGTGCCACGCTCTCGGCGCTGCCCGGCGTCGTGGGCCTCGCGCTCGTGGTGCAGGCGGTGTTCACGGGACTGCTCGTTCTCGGCACCTACCTCGCCCTCGGCGGCGACATCGGCGCGGCGGAACTCCTGACGGTCCTGGTACTGGCCGCGCGCTGCGCCGACCCGCTGTTGTCGCTGGCGGAGCTCGGCGGTCAACTCCGCGGCGCCCGCTCGGTGCTGGCCCGCCTCGACGCGGTACTGCGCACCGCTCCCCTGCCCGAACCCGCCGATCCTGTCCGGCCCCGCCACCACGGCCTGGAGTTCGAGTCCGTGACCTTCCGGCACGGGGAGCGCACGGTGATCGACGACGCGTCGCTGTCCGTGCCCCAGGGGCAGCGGCTCGCCGTGGTGGGACCGTCGGGTGCGGGCAAGAGCACCCTGCTGCAACTTCTCGCACGGTTCTACGACGTGGACGCGGGCGCGGTACGCATGGGAGGGGTGGACGTGCGCGCGATCGACACGGAGGTGCTGATGGCGCAGATCGCCTTCGTCTTCCAGGACGTCTACCTCTTCGACGGCACGATCGAGGAGAACGTACGGCTCGGCCGCCCCGCCGCCGACGAGGCCGAGGTACGGGCGGCAGCCGCCGCGGCGAGGCTCGACGAGGTGATCGAGCGACTGCCCGAGGGCTGGGCGACCAACGTCGGCGAGGGCGGCGCGCGCCTCTCGGGCGGCGAACGTCAGCGGGTGTCGATCGCCCGGGCACTCCTGAAGAACGCTCCCGTCGTCCTGCTCGACGAGGTGACCTCCGCACTGGACCCGGTCAACGAGGCGGCCGTGCACGAGGGGATCGAGCGTCTGATGGCGGGCCGGACGGTGGTGATGGTCGCGCACCGGATGCGCACCGTCCGGCGGGCCGATCGCGTCGTCTTCCTCGACGGCGGCCGGATCGTGGAGGACGGGAGCCACGACGAGCTGCTGCGCCGGAACGGCCGCTACGCCGACTTCTGGAACATCGCGCTCGCGCCGGCCGCACGCGAGTGAGGCCCCGTCCGCCGGGGGGCGGGGCGCCAGGTGGCCACCAGGGCGGCGGCGAGGAGTAGTTCGGCGATGTCTCCGCCGTAGTACATGATCTCCGCGCCGCCCCGCACCTGGTCCACGGGGGCGTGGATGTCCGTCCAGAAGCCGCCGTACATCAGCTGGGAGATCACCGCGTGCCCGGCGATGGCGACGCCGAGGCAGATCAGGCGGGCCCGCACCCCGGGCCGGGTGGGCGCCGGGTCGGGGCCCGCGATGACGTGGGCGAACAGGCACCCGGAGAGCACGAAGTGGGCGTGCAGCAGCCAGTGCCCCGCCGGGTGGCTCATGGTCGCGTTGTACAGGGGTGTGAAGTAGAGGAGCGCGAGGCTTCCCGTGGACAGCAGCAGCGCGACGGCCGGGCGGGCGAGCACCCGGGCGGGCCCGCTGTGCAGCAGCGCGGTCAGCTGCCGGCCGCGCCGGGCGGGCAGGGTGCGCAGGAGCAGGGTGACGGGCGCGCCGAGGACGAGGGCGAGCGGCGCGTACATGCCGATGAGCATGTGCTGGGTCATGTGGCCGCGGAAATCGTCGTGCGCGAACGGCGCGAGCGGCGGCAGCAGGGCCACGGCCAGCAGGGCGAGACCGGTCAGGAAGCTCAGCGACCGCCACCGGGACCAGCCCTGGGCGGGGTTGCGGCGGCGGGCCCGGTGGACGAGGAGCAGGTGGGCCGCGGCGACGGTCAGCAGCGCGACGGCGGGCCACAGCGTCTCCAGCGGGTTGCCGGGGGCGGTGTGGCCTTCCATGTGCGGGCCGTGGTCCATCAGTGGCTCCGGGCCTCACGGCCGTCGGCCGGGGCATCGGGGTCGAACAGCTTGCCGCCGCGCTGGATCAGGTGGCCACCGACGAGGAGGAGGGCGCCGAGCACGAGGAAGCCGGTGTCCCACCAGGCCTGGTGGGGTCCGCCGTGGACGTGGTGGATGCCGAGGATCTGGTGGTCGAGGAGTCCTTCGACGAGGTTGAACACGCCCCATCCGGCGAGCACCCACCCCCACAGCACCCGGGAGGTCCACACGCGGCGCCGGTCGCGGGTGACGCGGGAGTACAGGATGGCCAGGCCCAGGAGTACGGCGAGCCAGCAGACGGTGTGGAAGACGCCGTCCCAGACGGTGTTCATCTCCAGGCCGGAGACCGTGTGGGGGTTGTAGTACTTCACACCGATGCGGTCGTGGTTGGTGCTGGTGAGCATGTGGTGCCACTGCAGGAGCTGGTGCAGGAGGATGCCGTCGACGAAGCCGCCGAGTCCCACCCCGAGGATGATGCCCGGCAGCTGGATGCTCCTGGCCGCTGCGCCCGCCCGGTCCGCGCCGGTGGTGGTGGCCATGTTGTCTCCGTCCGCAGCGTGCTTCGGGCCCGCGGGCCCCGGAACAGCACGTGTTCCCCGGCCGGTCGCGAACCTCACACGGCCGCGGGTTATCGGCCCGTAATGGCAGGGGTGGCCGACGCCCCGCGGCCACCGCCCTCACGGAGGTGGGACGGCGGCCGCAGGGCGCCTACAGGCGTACGACGGGGGTTACGGCAGGCGGATGGACTGCGCGTGCCGGAAGATGTCCTTCGGGTCCCAGGCCGCCTTCGCCTTCTGGAGGCGGGCGTAGTTGTCCTTGTAGTAGAGGCTGTTCCAGGCCGTCGACGAGGTGTTCCAGGCGGTGTCGCCGAGGTCCTTGTCGGGGTAGTTGACGTAGCAGCCGTCGTTGGTCTCGTTCGGTACGGGGACGCCGCCGGTCTCGGCGTACACGTCCCGGTAGAAGTCGCGGATCCACTCCAGGTGCCTGGCCTCGGTGGCCGGGTCGGTCCAGTACGTCTGGTACTGGAGCTTGAGCACCGAGTCGCGCTGCGGCACGGCGGTGTCGCCGGGCTTCACCGCGTTGATGCGGCCGCCGTAGGAGTCGACCTGGACCAGGGCGTCGGGGTTGTTGTAGTCGGTCCGGGACAGGTGCTTGTACATGGCCTTGATCTGCACGGCGGTGAAGCCCTTGCGTGCGTACGCCGACTTGTACTTGCCGTACAGCGTCGGGTTGCCGCCGCTGAGGTAGTCGGTGGCGATGTACCAGGGGAGCGTGCGCGGGGCGGCGAACTGCGGCATGGCCGCGTGCTCGCCCGCCCGCTGCGTCATGGCCCGGCGCGTGACGCCGACGCCCTCGGTGACCGCGGCCAGGTAGTCGTCGAGGAGGCCCTGGGCGCCGGGGACGGTGGCGTCCATCTGGGTCAGCAGGACGATGGAGCCGTTGGAGATGTGGTTCAGCTTCAGCAGTCCGAACAGCGAGTTGTACTTGGAGTCCGGCGCGCTGTTCTTCTCGTGCCAGGCGCCCCAGTTCTGCAGGAGCCGGGTGAAGGACGCCTCGGTCATGTCCTTCCAGGGGAAGGCCGTGGCGTGCACGAACACCTCGGACGGCGGCTTGGGCAGCAGCTTGGACGGGTCGGTGCCGGTCGCGCCGGGCGAGCGCAGCCAGTAGCGGGTGATCAGGCCGAAGTTGCCGCCACCGCCGCCGGTGTGCGCCCACCACAGGTCCTTCAGGGCGGCGGAGTCGGAGTCGCGGGTGGCGACGACCGCCTTGGCGGTGCCGTTCTTGTCGACCGTGACGACCTCGACGCCGTAGAGGTGGTCGACGGTCAGGCCCTGGAGGCGGGAGAGCAGACCGTAGCCACCACCCGATATGTGGCCGCCGACGCCGACGGAGGCGCAGGATCCGGCGGGGAGCGTGACGCCGTACAGCTTGTAGAGCGTCTCGTAGACCTGGAGGTTGGAGGCCCCGCCCTCGACCGCGAAGGCGTTCCTGCCGCTGTCGTAGTAGACCTGGGTCATCCCGGACATGTCGATGACGACCTGGACGTCCTTGTTGAAGACGAAGTCCTCGTAGCAGTGGCCGCCGCTGCGCACGGTGAGCCGCTTGCCCGCGGAGACGGCCTCCTGCACGGCCCGTACGGCCTGGGAGGTGGTCGTGACCAGGCGGACGTAGTCGGGCTTCGCGACCCAGCGCTGGTTGATGCCGCGCACCAGGTCGGGGAAGCGTGAGTCGCCCGGGGCGACGGTGATGTAGTCGGCCGTGCCGACGGTGGTCTGCGAGCCGGTGGCGGCGGTGGTCGCGGCGGCGGCGCCGGGGTGCGGGGCGGCCTCGGCGGTCGCGGGCAGTGCGGTGCTGAGGGCCGCTCCCCCGGCGACGGCGGCGGCGCCGGTGAGGAGGGATCTTCGCCCGAGGCCTCTGCCCCCACTTGCCTCGATTGCCTCGATGGCCTTGTTTGTCTTTCGCATGGGCACATGCCTCCAACGGGTCTGCACGCAAAGGAAGTTGAAAACGCATTGAACGATGATCGATCACGACACTAGCCCAGCGGGACAGGGGCGACGCAATAGCTCCAATGAGAAAACTGTCCGAACTGCCGCTCAAACTATGGTTGGTTGCAACATGTGCAACTATCGCCAGAAGGAGGCGGGCAGCAGGTCGACTTCGCGGGCGGCCAGATCAAGCTCGGCCGCGACCGGCTCCAGTGCCGTGTAGACCGGATCGCCGTCGGCGGCCATCCGGCGGATGACGTCGGCGTTGGTCCGGGCGCGCTCGGCCACCACGGACGCGAACGCCGCGCGGTCGCCGTCGTACGCGTAGGCATCGAGCAGCAGGTGCAGCCGCCGGGAGCGGTCCTCGAACGCGGTGAAGCCGGTGCGCTCCGCGAACTCGCGCGCGTGCAGGGGGACCCAGGTCAACGCCATGAAGGCCAGATCGAACTCGCGGGTCGAGGGGCCTGCCGTGTCCCAGTCGAAGAAGCCCGCGAGGCGCCCGTCGCGCCAGACAGCGTTCCACGGGGCGGCGTCGTGGTGGCCGATGACCAGGCCGGGCCGCCACGTCTGCCCGGCGAGCCAGCGGGCGTCCGGCGCGGGGACGAAGGACCGGGTCGCGTCGTGCAGCCTCCGCGCCCAGCGGCCGACGTCCGCCAGCGCGTTGTCGGAGTACACCCAGCCGGGCCACGGCAGCTCCTCCCCCGCCGTCTCGCCGTCGAGATGGGTCAGCACCTCGCGCCCTTGCTCGTCCATCCCCAGGACCCGGGGCGCCCCCTCCACCCCGACCGCCTCCAGATGACGCAGCACCGCATGCACCGCGGGCGTCCACGGCCGCACAGGCCGATGAACCGCGCCCCCGCGCCGCACCGCTCCCCCCGTCCTGCCACCGGGCAGGCGCCGCTCCGCATCATCCATGAGTCGGTTCTAGCGTGCCCCGGCCGCGGACGCAGCCGCATTTCGCGGCGACCGGGGCAGGCCCGAGGAGGATCCTCACCCGATTCCCAGGGATGGACGGCGCTCGTCCGGATACTCGTGGGGAATGGTCTGGACACCGAAACGGCAAGGAAAGCACGGCGAGCCCGCCCCGGTCGGTCATGACGGGGCCGACAGGCCGGGGGCGAGCGCCGGACTCGATGAGCAGGTGGAGCGGCAGGCGCCGGACACGCCGACCGAGTTGCCCAAACGCTCCTGGATGGCGGTGCTGAAGGGCACCGTCAAAGAGTTCAAGGACGACGAGCTGTCCGACAGGGCGGCGACACTGACGTACTACGGGATCCTGTCGCTCTTCCCGGCGCTGCTCACCCTGGTCTCACTGCTCGGGATCGTCGGAAGGTCGGCGTCCCAGGAGGTGCTGGACAGCATCCAGGACCTCGCGCCGGGCGCCGTGCGGGACGTTCTCAGCAGCGCCGTGAAGCAGTTGCAGGGCAATGCCGGGACCGGCTCGGTCATGGCGATCGTGGGTCTGCTGGTGGCGGTGTGGTCGGCGTCGGGTTACGTCGCCGCCTTCATCCGGAGCGCCAACGCCGTCTACGACATGCCGGAAGGCCGGCCCGTGTGGAAGGTGCTGCCGCTCCGGCTCGGCGTCACCGTGGTGCTGATGGTGCTCGCGGTGGTGAGCGCGCTGATCGTCGTGTTCACCGGTGGTCTGGCCGAGGAGGCCGGCAGCCTGCTCGGGGTCGGTGGCACGGCGCTGACGGTGTGGTCGATCGCGAAGTGGCCCGTGCTGCTCGTCCTCGTCACGATCATGATCGCCCTCCTGTACTGGGCGACGCCGAACGCCAAGGTCCGCGGGTTCCGCTGGATCACACCGGGCAGCTTCCTCGCGCTGGTGATCTGGATGATCTCCTCCGCCGGGTTCGCGCTGTACGTGGCCAACTTCGCCTCGTACAACAAGACGTACGGCACCTTCGCCGGTGTCATCGTGTTCCTGGTGTGGCTCTGGATCACGAACCTCGCGATCCTGCTCGGCCTCGAATTCGACGCGGAAATGGCCCGTCAGCGCGCCGTCGCGGGCGGTCTCCCGCCCGATCAGGAGCCGTACGTAGAGCCCCGCGACACCCGCGCGTGGGACGAGGAGGACCGGCGCCGCCTCGACCCGTGAGCGACCGGCGCGGCGGAGCGCAGTGGCGCGAAGGCGGGCTCTCAGCGCTTGCGCGCCACGCCTCCGTAGAAGCCGATCTCGGCCGACCGCTCCGGCGGCGGCGCGTCCGGGCGCCAGAACGGGACCTGGGCGAGGCCCGGTTCGACGAGTTCGAAGCCGTCGAAGAGCCGCTCGACCTCCGCGCGGGTGCGCAGGTTCAGTGACGCGGTGGCGTTGCGGTAGACGGCCTGGGCCCCGCTGCGGTCGGCGAAGTCACCCGTGGCGTGCGAGAGGACCAGGAAGCTGCCGGCCGGCAGCGCGTCCCGCAGCGTGGCGACGACCTCGCCGGGCCGCTCCGCCTCGGTGAGGAAGTGCAGGACGGCGACGAGGAGCAGGGCGACCGGCTCGTCGAAGTCGATGACGCGGCGGACGTCGGGGTGCTCCACCACGGCACGCGGATCGCGCAGGTCACCGAGGACGATGCTGGTCGCGCCGGAGCGGCTGAGCAGCGCGTCGGCGTGCGACTTCACGATCGGGTCGTTGTCGACGTACGCGACGCGTACGTCCGGGGCGATCTCCTGGGCGGTCTCGTGCACATTGGGCGAGGTCGGCAGCCCGGTGCCGATGTCGAGGATCTGGCGCACGCCGCCGCGGACGGCGAACCGGACTGCGCGCTGCAGGAAGGCCCGGTTGGCCTGCACCCCGATCCGCACCTCGGGCGCCACGGCGGCGAGCTCGTCGGCGGCGTTCTGGTCCACCTCGTAGTTGTCCTTGCCGCCGAGCAGGTAGTCGTAGATCCGCGCGGGGTGCGGCCTGCTGGTGTCTATCGTCCCGGTGGGAAAACCGTCCTGCCGCACGCCGCGCTCCTCTCGACCACCACTCCCGCCCCTGCCCGCGGGCGGCAGTCGACAGCTTCCCACATCAACTGCGCACTCCAGGCACGCAGTTACGGGAGCAGACGCCCTGGTCACACGCGGTGCGCAGGGCACGGGACCACCCACCACGATGCTCGATCGCACGTTCGAGTGCGATGCCGTGGTGACGAGCCACCGGATGCGAACCGGGGCGCACTGCGCAAGCCTGGACGTGGGGGCGGCAATGCAGAGAGGCAGGCACTCCATGTCAGTCATGGACAAGCTCAAGCAGATGCTCAAGGGCCACGAGTCCCAGGCCGGTAAGGGAGTCGACAAGGCGGGTGACTTCGTCGACGACAGGACCCAGGGCAAGTACAGCGGCCAGGTCGACACCGCCCAGGACAAGCTGAAGAACCAGTTCGGCCGGGATCAGGACCAGCCGCCGCACGCCTAGGCCGCGCGCCCGGAACCGGACCTCGTGGACCCGGAAGGACCCGAATCCCGGTCCGCCCCGGCACCGGGCGCGGCCCCGCACGTGGACATGCCCGTCTCCACGTGCGGGGCCCGCCTCCACGTGCGGGGCTCCTCACCCTGCGTACGCCTACTTGTGGTGCGGGTCCCGGAAGCGCCCGAACGGTTTCGTGAGGGCGCTCAGCAGCGAACCGTCCGGCTTGGCCGCCCCCGGCTTGAGCGGCCCGGACACCGCCCCGTCGCCACCCGTCGCCTCCGCCAGGGCCGCCTGCGCCGCCTCGGCCGCCTCCCGGTACAGGTCGCAGGAGTTGGTCATCGCCTCCAGCGCCTCCGCGTACTTGGTGACCATGGCCTGGGCGTGGGCCAGCTCCTCTTCGGGGGTGAGCAGGTGCCAGCCCTGGCGCAGCCGCGTCAGGGCCCGCTCCGCCTCGCCCTCCAGCGGTCGCGGACGCGCGGCGAACTCCTTGATCCTGTCCAGGAGTTCGGTCGGCTCCGAACCGTCGAGGAAGACACTGCGCACCGTGAAGCGCTCCGCGTCGTAGTCCGGGTCCTTCGGATCGGAGGGCAGGACGACGCCTCCGCCGCGCGGCACCCGTACGCCCAGCTCGCGCTTGACCGCGAAGTCGACGATCTGCGCCTGCTCCGGCGTGCCGCGGTGCTCGACCACCAGGTGCCGCAGGCTCGGCGGCAGGAACACCGAGACCGGCCGCTGTCCCTTCGCGTCCGGCGTCATCGCCTCATGCACCACGACGTGGATGAACCAGCTCTGCCGTGCGGCGTCCCGCAGCCGGTGGCGCAGCTCGTCGTCGTCCTTGGGCAGGTGGTTCGTCGACCGCAGACGCAGGCCCGGGACCGTGTCGTGGTCCCAGGCGATGCGGTCGCTGTCCGGCCAGAACATGGTGGCGGGCGAGGGCCAGTGCGCGTCCCACGTCAGTGCCGCCTCGGCGGCCAGGATCCAGGTGACTCCCTCGCCCTCCTTGCGGCGGGCCTCGGGGTCGTACGTGGTCAGCTGTGCGCGTACGGTGACGTCGTCGGCCACGCGCCAGCGCGCCTCGAAGACGCGGCGGGCCGACGGGCCCGGGTCGGCGCTCTCGTCCCGCGGGTACAGGACGGTGGAGCGCGCCGCCTCGACGGGGTCGAGGTCCAGGAAGTCGTCGAGCACCCCGGCCGCCTTGAGGGCGATCAGGTTACGCCGGACGTCCTGCTCGGGCTCCGGCCCGAGATGTCTGCCGCGCGCGAGCCACGCGGTGTCGGGGACAGTGGCCGATGGGGTGCTGTTCTTGGTCATGGAGTCGTTCTGTGAGTGATCAGGGCCCGACCAGTATGGCCCGTCGACCTCTCAATGGAAGGGCTAAGGCCTCATTGGCTTCACCACGCCCCTCACCACGACCCTGATCACGGCCCGGCCCCGGCTCCGGCACGGCCTTGTCCCACGGCCTCCGTGAGAACCTTCACGTCACGGCCCGGCGTGAGAACCTTCACGCGCCCGGCCCGCTCGCCGGACCACCCCGGGACCTCGGACCGGCCTACTTCCGCCGCGCGTTGTAGGCATCGGCCGCCCTCTCGTTCATGGCGCTGCCCCACGCCTGGAACGTGCTGCTCACAGCGCCGTCGGGCGGATCGACGTCCGCGCCGCGCCGCATGGCCCTTCGGCCCCCGGGCGCCCCCGGCAGCAGCCGCGCCAGGACGCCGTTGAGCCGCGTCGTCGTGGCCGGCGCCAGACCGTGGGCCAGGTCGGCGGCGCGGGCCGCGGGCGTCAGGACCAGGCGGGTGCGGCGCCGGACGACCGCCTTGACGATGCGTTCGGCGGCGCGCTGCGCGTTCATCGATACGACGGGGGCACCGGCCAGCGCCGAGAACCAGCCGTACTCGCCGCTGCGGTCCCCGCCGAACTGCGCGTGCAGATGTGATCCGGTGCGCATCAGGCCGGGGTAGACCGCGGTGACGCTCACGCCGCTGGGGCCCGCTTCCGCGTTCAGCCCCTCGGCCAGGATGCCGGTCGCCGCCTTGGCGCTCGCGTAGGGGAGCATGTGCGGCACGCCCAGCAGACCGCCGACCGACGAGATCAGCCCCAGGCGGCCGCCCCGCCCGCTCTCCCTGAGGTACGGGAGCGCTTCGAGCGAGGTGTGCACAGCGCCCATGAACAAGGTGTCCATGGCGTCCCTGAACTCGGCGGCACCGATGGCCTCCACCGGTGCCACCTGGATGATCCCGGCGTTTGCGATGACGATGTCGGGGCCGCCGCAGTCGTCGTGGGCCGTGCGGAACATCTGGTGGACGGACTCCTGGTCGCGCACGTCGCAGACGGCGGTGTGGACGGCTGCGCCGGGGTGCCGGTGGCGCAACTTCCGCTGGGCTGCGGCGAGTTCGTCGGCGTCCCGTGCGGCGACGACCACCGTGGCGCCGCGTGCGGCGAGGCGGTCGGCCATGAGCAGACCGAGGCCGCGGGAGCCGCCGGTGACGAGCGCCGTCGTTCCCGACAACGACTCCGTGAAGTGCGACATGAGCGTCCTGACGTCCCTTCCCTGTCCACTCCCCCTGCTGCCCTCTGTGCTCCCGCTGCTGCCCCTCTGCGCGCTCAGGGCTTGAGCAGCGTCTTGATCATGCCGTCTTCCTTGTCCTGGAACATCTGGTAGACCTTGGGCCCGTCCTCCAGCGGCATGTGGTGCGTGGCGAAGCTGTCGACGCCGAGCGGGTCATCGTCGGTGAGGAGCGGCAGGATGTCGTCCACCCAGTGCCGCACGTTCGCCTGCCCCATGCGCAGCTGGATCTGCTTGTCGAACATGGTCAGCAGCGGCATGGGGTCGACCGCACCGCCGTAGACACCGGAGATGGAGACCGTGCCGCCGCGCCGCACGATGTCGATGGCCGTGTAGAGCGCGTTGAGCCGGTCGATGCCTGCGCGGTCCATGAGCTTCTCCGCCAGGGCGTCGGGCAGGAGGCCCACGCCCCACTGGGCCGCCTTGGCCAAGGGCGCGCCGTGCGCCTCCATGCCGACGGCGTCGATGACGGCGTCCGTGCCGCGTCCGTCGGTGAGATCGCGGATGGCGTCACCGAGGTCCTTGCCGTAGCGGCGCAGGTCGAGGCATTTGACGCCGTCCGCGTGCGCGCGGCTCAGCCGTTCGGGCACCAGGTCGACCCCGACCACGAGGCTCGCGCCCCGGTGGAGCGCGATGCGCGCGGCCATGGCGCCGATCGGGCCGAGCCCGAGGACGGTCACCGTGCCGCCCGCCGGGATGTCGGCGTACTCGACGGCCTGCCAGGCGGTGGGGAGCACGTCGGAGAGGAAGACGAACCGGTCGTCCGGGGGCCCCGAGGGCACCTTGATGGGCAGGGTGTTGCCGAACGGCACCCGCAGGAGTTCCGCCTGTCCGCCGGGCACCTGGCCGTAGAGCTTGGTGTACCCGAAGAGCGCGGCGCCCGAGCCGCGCTCCTTGACCTGGGTGGTCTCGCACTGGGAGTGCAAGCCCCTGTCGCACATGAAGCAGCTGCCGCAGGAGACGTTGAACGGCACCACCACGCGGTCGCCGACCGAGAGCTCGGTGACGTCCCTGCCGACCTCCTCGACGATGCCCATCGGTTCGTGGCCCAGGATGTCGCCGGGGTCGAGGTAGGGCCCGAGGACCTCGTACAGGTGCAGGTCGGAACCGCAGACCCCGGTGGATGTCACCCGCACGATGACGTCGGTCGCGTCCTTGAGCTCGGGGTCGGGGACGTTCTCGACACGGACGTCCCTCTTGCCGTGCCAGGTGAGTGCGCGCATCGGGTCTCCTCCAGTCGCAGTTGCGCTCGGCTGGTTACGTGTCTCCCGTGAGCGCGCCGTCATGCCTCCGCAGGCGTCGACTACCCGAAACATAAGCGTCAAAAACCCCTAAAATGGTCCGCAATGGACTCACCCATCTGGATTCCCGGCTGATATGGATTCCAGGTCGACACGGATCCGGCCTCCTGGTTCCTGCGGATCCGCCGTGCGCGTTCGCGAGTGGGAGCGTTCACGGAGACGATGAGAAGACCCCGGCGCTTCTGTCGCGGAACGCGTCCTGCCCGGGTGACGTCGCTGAGAGGAAGAGCGCCATGAGCGTGCCCGTACCGCCCGACCCCGACACCCGGCCCACCCCGCAGCCGGACCCCGGCCCCCGCCCCGGCGGCCCCGCCCCGGGCCCCCACCCTGGACCGGGTCCCGTGCCGACCCCGGGGCCGGACCCCGTGCCGGATCCGGCACCCGCGCCCACTCCCCCTTCGCCGCCCCTCTGAACAGCGGCGACCATTGATTTTCGGGCGTTCATGACGCCGGCACGGCACGGACACCTCAGGACGGTACGCAGATGAACAGCCACAAAGCACTCACCAGCGAGGTAGCGGTCAGCGACCAGGTCTACGGCGCACCCTGCTGGGTCAGCCTGACCGCACGCGATCTGGGGACGGCGGAGCGCTTCTACCAGGCGGTACTGGGATGGGAGTGGCGCGGCGGCAAACTGGGCGACCAGTACCGGTTCGCGAGTGTGAACGGCGTGCCGGTGGCGGGTGTCTCCGCCATGGACAGCCTGGGGCAGATGGCGGTCGCGTGGACGCCCTACTTCGCCGTGTCGAACGCCGACGAGACGGTCGCCCGCAGCCAGGAGCGCGGCGGGACCACCGCCGTGGGGCCGATCTCGTTCCCGCCCGGCCGCGCGGCTCTGCTCGCCGACCGCGACGGGGCCGTCTTCGGCATCTGGGAGGGTGACCTGGTGGTCGGCTGGGAGAAGTGGCGCGGCGCGGCGCCGACCTTCGCCGAGCTGCACACCCGCAACGCCTTCGACGCGGCCATCTTTTACGGCGAGGTGCTCGGCTGGGCGTCCGCGGAGCCCGGCGCCTGCGACGTCGACTACGAGGACGAAGAGGTCGTCCTGCGCAGCCAGGGAGACGTGGTGGCCCGCATCCATTCGGGCGCGGTGGACTCGGCGCCCGACCCCGCGATCCGGCCCCGCTGGCAGATCCACTTCACCGTCGACGACGTGGAGGCCTGCGTCCGGGCCGCGCGCACCCACGGGGGCAGCGTCCTGCTCCGCGACGAGGGGTCGGCGGAGGCGGTCCTGAGGGATCCGGACGGTGCGCGTTTCGTGGTGAACGCGCGGTAGCAGCCGCGGTGGGGCGAATCCGCCCCCGCCCCTTCCTCCGGATGCGCCTGCCCGCGCCCCGGGGTGCCATGGCAGGAGACAGGAACGTGGCAGGAGAGAGGAAGGGGTGACGTCGCTATGGCGCGTCCAGTGTGGAGCGGAACCGTGACCTTCGGCCTCGTGTCCCTGCCCGTCCAGATGTACACCGCCACGGACAGCCACACCGTCCGCTTCCACCAGCTCCAGCGAGGTACGTCCGATCGGGTTCGCAACAAACGGGTGAATGAGCGCACGGGCGAGGAAGTGCCTCTCGACGAGATCGTCAAGGCCTACGACGCCGGTGACGAGTACGTGGTGGTCGAGCCCGGCGAGCTGGAGGACATCGCCCCCGGCCGCTCCAAGGCGCTGGAGATCACCGGCTTCGTCGATCTGGAGGACGTCGAGCCGGTCTTCTTCGACAAGACGTACTACCTCGGCCCGAAGGGCAAGGAGTACGCCAAGATCTACGCCTTGCTGGAGAAGGCGCTCGCCGAGGCGGGCCGCGTCGGCATCGCCACGTTCGTGATGCGCAACCGCCAGTACCTGGTCGCGGTGAAGGCCGAGGACGGTCTTCTGACACTGCACACACTCCACTGGGCCGACGAGATCCGTGACCCGCGCGACGAGATCGACAGCCTGCCGGAGAAGACCGAGGTCACCGACCGGGAGCTGAAGATGGCGCGGCAGCTCGTGGACACCCTGCGTATCGAGTGGAAGCCCGAGGACTTCCACGACACCTACCAGGAGCAGGTGGCCGCTCTCATCGAGGCCAAACGCACCGGTGAGAGCGTCGAGAAGGCGGAACCGCCCGCCGAGTCCACGAACGTCGTCGACCTCATGGACGCGCTGCGGGCCAGCGTCGACCGGGCGAAGAGGCCCGCGGACAAGCCCGCCAAGACGTCCGCGAAGAAGTCCGCACAGAAGTCCGCGGAGCAGCCCTCGGAAAGCGGCGAGGCGAAGTCCGGCTCCGACGGCGTCCGGCCGCCGACCCACATCCGCGACGCCGCCGAACGCCGGTCCGCGAGGGCCGGGAGCCGTAAACCGGCGGAGCCCCGGGCGAGGAAGTCCGCCGCGTCCAAGGCGCGGAAAGGCACCGCGAAAGGCCGCTCGCTCGACTCCCTCACCAAGGCCGAGCTCTACGAACGGGCCACCGACGCCGAGATCCCCGGCCGCTCCTCCATGAACCGTGAGGAACTCGTCGATGCCCTGCGCGACGCGCGCAGGCACAAGGCGACTTCCTGAGAGGCTGTGTCATGTCCCCGGCCCGGTGGTCGCCGCGGAAGGACCGACCGTCCTCACAACTCGATGCGTTCCACGGCCGTGACCTCCGCGGCCATGTTGCGCCGCATCATGCGCAGCGCCGCGTCCGCCAGGTCCGGGTCGATGGCCGCCACGGCGTCCTCGGCGACGACCACGTCCAGATGCCTGATGTGGGCGTCGAGCGCCGAGTAGAGCACGCACTGCTCGGTGACCTGGCCGCAGAGGATCACCTCCTCCACACCCAGCTGGGAGAGGAGGTACGTCAGGGGTGTCTCGAAGAAGATCGAGTGCCGGGCCTTGATCACGAAGAGGGAGTCCTCGTCGGGCCTGATCGGTTCGATCACGTCGGCGTGCGGCCCGGCGAGGGCGGTCTCGACGAGTTCGCCGTGGTGCGAGCGCCATTCGCCGAAGTTGTCGTTGGCGTAGATGACGGGCACCCCCGCGGCGCGCGCCCGCTCCAGTAGCCGGACCATGGCGGGCAGGGCCTTGCGGACCCCGGACAGGAGTACGTCCGCGTCCCGGTGCTCGTACGTGTTGATCATGTCGATGACGATGACTACCCGCTTGCTCATGCTTCTGTGCTCACTCCGTTTCGTCCACGAGGCGCCGCAGCCGCCGGGCCGCCGGGGCCACCCCACGGCCTCGGCGCGTCGGCTCCGCCCAGGGATCCTGCTCCAGCCTGTCGCCGAGGTCGGTGACGGTCCAGCGGCGGGCGCTCAGTTCCGGTTCGGCCAGCTCGTGCCAGCCGAGCGGTACGGCGACGGGGGCGCCCGGCAACGACCTGACGGCGAAGGGCGCGACCGCGGTCTGGGCGTACCCGTTCCGCGCGACGTCAAGGTAGAGCCGCCCCTTGCGGGCGTCCTTGCGCGCCTCGGTCGTCAGCTCCTTCGGGTACCGCGCGGCGAGGGTGTCCGCGGTGGCGCGGGCGAACGCGAGTACGTCGTCGACCTCGTCGCGCCGGTTCAGCGGTACGACGACGTGCAGGCCGAGGGAGCCCGAAGTCATCAGGCCCGAGGGCAGCTCCAGCTCCTCAAGGAGAGCGCGAAGGCGGTGGGCCGCGCGGCGTACGGGCTCGAATCCGTCGGCGGACGGGTCCAGGTCGAACACCAGGCGGTCGGGGTGGCGCGGCCGGTCGGCGCGGCTCAGCCAGCGGTGCGGAGTGATGCACGCCTGGCCCGCGAGGTAGGCCAGGGTCGCCGTGTCCTCGCACAGCACATGGGTGACCTCGCCGTTCTCCTTGGGCACCGCGGCGCGATGGATCCAGTCGGGGAAGTAGTCGGAGACCTCCTTCTGGTAGAAGCGGTCGCCGTCGATTCCGTCCGGCATCCGTTCGAGCATCAGGGGCCTGCCGCGCAGTTCGGGGAGCATGCGCGGGGCGACGCGGCGGTAGTGCTCCACGAGATCGGCCTTGGTGATGCCGTCCTCGGGGAAGAGCGTCTTCTCGGGCCGCTTCACTTCGACCGTGCGTCGGCCGACCCGCAGCTCAAGGGTGGGAGTGGGGCTCATGTCACCGCCTCCTTCGTACCGATGGTGTTCATGATCTCCTCAGTGACGGGGCCACCGCACTCCGGGCCGAGGGGGCGGACACTCATCCCAGGGTCAGCAGGACGATGGCGGCGCCCGCGCCGAGCAGACCGGCCGCCTGGGGTTTCGTGACCTTCTCGTGGAGCACCGCGAGGCCGAGCAGCGTGGGGATGGCCGGGTACAGGGAGGCCAGGACGACGGCGATGGCCAGCATCTGCTGCTGGGCCGCCAGGAGGTAGAGGATGAGGCCCAGTGCGGCTCCCGCCCCGATCCCGGCGGCCTGGACCTGGCGCGGCCACGGCTCCCGGAACCGGGGCGCGTGCCGCCACGCACTCGGGATCAGGACGAGGACGGCGGCCAGCCGGCCCGCGGCCACCGGCCAGAGGCCGCTGACGGCATCGGCCTGGGCGAGCCCGATGTACTGCACGGCCACGCCCATGCTCGCGAGCAGGCCGTCGACGGGCGCCGGCCCTCCGGCACGCAGGCTTCCACGGTGCGGGCCTCCTCCGGCGACGAGCCACAGGGCGGGCACGGTGACGCAGATGCCCAGCCAGGCCAGGGCGGTGGGCCGGTCCCCGAGGAAGCACACGCCGCACAGGACGGACAACGCCACCCCGGTGACGGCGCTCACCGGCACCACCACACTCATCGCTCCGCGGCTCATGCCACGGTTGAGGAAGAGCATGGCCGTCGCGCTTCCGGCACCGGACAGTGTGCCCCAGAGCAGGTCCACCGGGCGTACGGCGTCCGCGGACATCACCAGGGCGGCGACGAGCGCGAGAAGCAGTCCGCCCACCTGGCCGACGAAGGTGACGACGGCGAAGTGGACGCGGCGGGACAGCAGGCCGCCCGCGAAGTCCACGACGCCGTAGCAGGCGGCCGACGCGAGTGCGAGAAGAGGTCCCATCAGTGCGCGCGGCCCCCGGCGACGGTGATGATCGATATGCCCGGCACGACCCGCTCGGTCGGCATGACGGCCCCCTCCTCGACGTAACTCCTGCCTTCAGACCCCTTGAGACTCTTCGGATCCTCGGATCAGCCGCGTTCCAACTGGCCGAAGACGCTGTCGTCGAGCCGCGCGAGCAGATCCGCGGGGTCCTGGTAGACCGCCACCGCACCGGCCTCCTCCAGATCTGCCCGCGGGATGCCGCCCGACAGCAGGGCCACGGGACGCACGCCGGCCCGTACCGCGGCCTGCATGTCCCACACCGTGTCGCCGATGAAGACCGCGCTGTCGGCGCTCGCTCCGGCCAGATCGAGCGCCTGGTGCACCGGGTCCGGGGCCGGTTTGCCCGCGGCCACGTCGTCCGCGCTCGCCGTCCCCGCGATCACGTCGTCCGCGTCGATGGCCCGGCGCAGGGCTTCGAGCTCGCGGCCCCCGGCGGACGTGGCGAGGACGTTGCGCCAGCCCCGGTCCGCGAGGGCGTGCAGGAGGTCGTGCGCGCCGTCGAGGGGCGCCAGCCGGTCGGAGTAGGCGCCGTACAGCGCCTTGTGGGCCGAGCTGATCTGCCCGTCCTGGTCCTTGTCGCGGTCCTCGCCGAGCAGGTGCTCGATGAGGTCGTCGGAGCCGAGGCCGATCGACCGGTGGATGGCGTGCGTGGACACGCGGTGGCCTGCCTGGCGGAAGGCCTCCCACCAGGTCGTCACATGCAGGTGGTTGGTGTCCACGAGGGTTCCGTCGACGTCGAACAGCGCCGCGCGCCCGGCGCGTCCCCCGCTCATGAGCCGCTCCGGAGCCGCGGCAGGACACTGGCACCGTAGAAGTCGAAGAAGCCCTGCTGATCGGGCCCCATCTGGGCCACGTACACCTCGTCGAAGTCTGCCTCCACGAAGGCTCGCACCGCGCTCACATGCTCCTCCACGTCGTCGCCGCAGGTGACCGCCGAGCGGATCATGTCCTCGGTGACCAGCTGGGCGGCCTGCTCGAAGTGTTTCGGTGTCGGCAGGAGCTGGCCCAGCTCGCCCGGCAGGTGGTCGGTCGGCCAGAGGCGGTGCGCCGTCTTCACCGACCGGTCGCGGTCGGGGCCCCAGCAGACCTTCAGCCCGCCGACGACCGGCTTGCGGCCGCCGCCCGCCGACCGGAACCGCCCCACGAGGTCGGCGTCGGGCGTCATCGTGACGAAGCCGTCCCCGATACGTCCCGCCAGCGCGGCCGCCCGTGGGCCGAACCCGGAGACATAGATGGGCGGCGGCTGCTCCGGTCGGGTGTAGAGGCGGGCGTTCTCCACGGTGTAGTGGCGTCCCCGGTGGGTGACCTGCTCGCCCGTGAAGAGCTGCCGGATGACCTGGACGGCCTCTTCCAGCATGTCCATCCGCTGCTCGGCGTCGGGCCACCGCTCACCGACGACATGCTCGTTGAGCGCCTCCCCGGTCCCCACCCCGAACCGGAACCGGCCCTCCGTCAGCACGGCGGACGTGGCCGCCGCCTGCGCGTTGACCGCGGGGTGCATACGGACCGTGGGGCAGGTGACCAGCGTCGTCACCGGCAGCGAGCAGACCTGGGACAGCGCCCCGATCATCGACCACACGAAGGAGCTCTGCCCCTGTTCGTCGTTCCATGGGTGGTAGTGGTCCGAGATGGCGAGCACCTCGAATCCGGCCTCCTCGGCCGCCCTGGCCTGCGAAAGGAGCTCAGCGGGCGCGAACTCCTCGCACGACAGGAAGTATCCGTAGACGGTCATGGCGCGTGGCGCTCCTTCGTATGAGTCCCTCTCACAGGTTCACGCAGTCCACGGCGCGCCACACACTGGACGGACCCGATGGGTGAACCGGCGAGTCGACGCAGCGGGTACCCAGCGGGGGGCGAGTCACACGGGGGGTGTTCTGCCTCGTGGGCACCATGCGGCCGAGGCCGCCGGGAGTGCTCCCTGCGGCTCAGGCGTGCCGACGCTGCGCGTAGCCCTCCCGCAGCGGCCCGCCGAACAGGTCGAGCACCTGCTCAGCGGCGGCTGCCAGCGGCGCGGGGTCGGCATGCTCTGCCACAGCCAGGTGACCGTCCAGCAGGGCCCGGCCACGTACCGGGTCCGCGCTCAGAGCCTGTCTTTGAACCCCCGTCGTCCGCGCGAAGCGCGGGCGCAGCGGTGTTCGGTGCGTGCGATCGGTGTGCGGAGTCCCAGGTCATGTGGCGGAGCCACCTGTCCTGGGACTCCGTGCGCCGAGGGCGCGTGCCGGGCGCCGGGGCGCAGACGGGGGTTCAAAGACAGGCTCTCAGGAGCCTGCGGGGGAGCCATTTGCCGATGCCGGTCCAGGCCCGGTGATGTGTGGTGAGGAGGTGGGCCGCCTCCCGCAGCGTGAAGTCGGCGAGGGCCAGCTGTTCGTACCGGTTGTCCGGCGGGGCGTCGACCAGGTCGTCCAGATAGCAGGTGAGGCCGTAGCGGCTCCGTTCCCGTTCCGCCGGGAGCAGCGGGGGCGGGCCTGCGGCGAGTACCGCCCGGGCCTGCTCGCGCGCGCGGGCAAGATGGCCGTGGGGGTCGAGGAGAGTTACACCTTGGTCGTAGAGGAACAGGACCGTTCCCCGGCGCCGGGCCCGGTCCCACGCGAAGAACTGAGGAACGTCCTGGAGGGTGTTCAGGAACAGCTCGGCCAACCGGCCTTCGTGGCGCATCACTTCACGACGACTGGTGTCCGGGTCCGGCAGCAGGACGGCGATGTCGAGATCACTCGTCGGTGCGGCACGCCCGTGAGCGGCGGACCCTCCCAGCAGGGCGCCGAGCGCCTGGGGGTAGCGGGTGTTGACGAGGCGAAGAGCTTGCGCGGCGAGGTCTTCTCGCTCCGGAGCGGCGGGGCCGTCTTGATCCTTCATGGCCCCTGATGGTGCCAGCTCCATTCCGTGTGATGTTGGGCGAGGCAAGATGCCCCTCCCGCCACGGTTCTGGCCGGCACGCTCTCGTACGGGGCCGGCGCTCTCAACCCCGATGAACAGCGATCGCCGTCCTGACGAATGACCGGATCAACGGGTTCGGGGTTCTTCCCGTCCACGCCACCACCGCGCGGCTCGGTTCCATGTCGAGCAGGGGTACCACCGTGAGGCCTTCGGGTGGTTCGTCGGCCAGGAGGGTGATGCCTACCGTGCCGTTCCAGAGGACGGCCTGGCGGCATTCCTGGACGGCTCTCACCACCGGTCCCTTGCGGGGGCGTCCGCCGTTCCAGTACGTCTGCCAGGCGGGGTCGGTGCCTTTGGGGAACACGAACCACCGGCGGTCGGCCAGGTCGGCCAGGGCCAGGGCGGAGCGGTGGGCCAGCGGGTCGTCGGCGCGCAGCAGCGCTCCCACCGGGTCGGCGCGCAGCTCGCGTACGGTCAGTCCGGTGCCGTCGAACGGTCCGCGGGTCAGGGCGACGTCGACGGCTCCGGCGTGCAGGCCGCAGGTGGGGTCGGTCAGGTCGGTCTCGCGGACGCGGACTTCGACTCGCGGGTGCTGCCGGCGGTACGCGTCGGCCAGCCGGGCCGCGTCGGAGTCGGTGCCGCCGCTCAGGATGCCGACGGTGATGCTCGCAGCGCCGGCCGCCGTGGCGACGCGTTCGCGTGCCCGGTCGGCACGGGCGAGCAAGGCGCGCGCCTCGTCGAGGAGGACCGCGCCCACGGGGGTGAGCGCGACACCGGCGGAGGAGCGGTCGAACAGCGCGGCGCCGAGTTCCGTCTCCAGCTGTTTGATCGCCCGGCTCAGCGGCGGCTGGCTCATGTGCAGCCGGGTCGCGGCCCGCCCGAAGTGGAGTTCCTCGGCGACTGCCACGAAGTAGTGCAGTGCGCGCAGCTCCATGCCGCAACGATACCCATGCGGTATCGAGGTTCCGGAACGGGTCTTGGACGCCTCCAGGCCCTCGGCGGTGGGATGGGGTCATGACCGACGAGAGCATGACTGGCAAGACACCTGCCCACCCCGCCGTGTCCGTGGTGCGGCCCGGCCAGGGCGAGACCATCGTCCTCGGCACCACCCGCATGCGCATCCTCGAGGACGGCAGCAACACCGGGCACCGCCTCGGCATGGCCGAGTCCGTCCTCGCGCCGCACACGCCAGGCCCGCCCCAGCACCGCCACGCCCAGCACGACGAGGGCTTCTACGTCGTCGCGGGCACCGTGCGGTTCACGGTCGGGGAGGCAGACCACGACGCCGCGCCCGGCACGCTCGTGATGGTTCCGGCCGGCGCCCCGCACACGTTCGCCAACGTGACGGACCAGCCGGCCGTCATGCTCAGCACGTTCACACCGGATCTGTACGTGCAGTACTTCCGGGACATGCGGGACGCGTTGGCCGGTGGCCGGCCCCTGGCCCCGCAGGCCGGCATCCGGACGATGAGCCACTACGCCACCGAGCCGGCCACCGAGTTCGCGCGGCCCCGGACAGATCCGAAAGACAGGCCCTAGCCGACCGGACGGACCGTGAGGATCTGCTGGGCGTACCCGACCGGGCCGTTGATGTCGTGCAGGACCGTGCTGGTGATGCCCTGGCCCGTGGGGCCGAAGGTGACCGTGGTGTCCAGGCCCGTCCAGCGGCCCTCGGGCTGACGGTGGAGGTGGATGGTGAGGTCGACGTTGGGGAAGATCCAGGCGGTGGGCGACTCGCGGGCGGCGATGCCGTTGGCGGTGTCGACGAGCGCGACGAAGGACGCGAGTGGGCCCGCGCTCTCCCCGGCGACCAGGTCGAGAGGGGTGGAGAGCCACGCCGTGGCGCGGCCCGGTCGCGGGGGCGCCGTCGGGCGGACGTCGACGGAGGCGACGTAGCCACCGGGCCAGACGGAACCCATGGCCCAGGGGGCGAGCGTCCCGGGTGCGGGGAGCCGGTCGGGGCCGCCTCCGGCGACGGCCGTGGTGTCGCCGGAGGCGAGGAGCCAGGCCCGGGCCCGTACGACGGCGCGGCCGGCGATGAGGGCGACGGCCTCGATCAGTTCGATGGTGCGGCCGGGCCGTACGGTCTCCACCCAGATCTCGCACTCGTCGAGGGCGAGCCGGCCGAGGATGTCGAAGCTGATCCTGGACATGAGGAGGCCGGTTTCCGGCCGCGCGGCGAGATGCCGCTCCATGGCGTGGACGAGGAGACCGCCGAGCGGGCTGAAGTGCTGTTCGTCGGTGCTCCATGCGCCGCTCGCGTGCGCGGTGGGCTTGTAGCGGTGGGTGTCGATGGGCTCGAAGTAGCTGCCGGTGTTCAAGGGGTGCGTACCTCCGCGGATCGGCGCTTCGGGCCGCGGCGCGTCACGAGCGTCACGTCCCGGGATGCCGTTCCCTCCCGTACCTCCGGTAAAGGAACCGTGCTAGTCCGGCCTCGTATCGCATCGGCCCATGTCAAGAGCAAGAAAAATAACTTCTAGCTACAACCAACTGGCTCGAATGAGATCCACATCACGTGTCGCGCGAGAGGAGTCTGATTTCCGTTCATCGACAGACGCGTGCCGGAGGTGACCGCTCCGGCAGGCCGGTCCCCGAGGGGAGTCCGTGGCATGGGACGTGGCAGGGCGAAGGCGGCACGGATCGCGGCGGATGCCGCCGAACGCCTTCTCGCCGTCGGGCAGTTGACACAGCGGGCGCCGACCACGCCCGAGGGAAGGGCGGTCTTCCGCCAGGACCAGCGGGTCAACGACCAGCCGTACCGCGAGCGCTGGGCGCACGACAAGGTGGTCAGGTCGACCCACGGGGTGAACTGCACCGGCTCGTGTTCCTGGCAGGTGTACGTCAAGGACGGCCTGATCACCTGGGAGACGCAGGCCACCGACTACCCCTCGGCGGGCGCCGACCGGCCCGACTACGAGCCTCGGGGCTGCCCGCGCGGGGCCTCGTTCTCCTGGTACACGTACTCACCGACCCGGGTCCGCTACCCGCACGCGCGCGGCGTCCTGGTCGAGATGTTCCGGGATGCCAAGCGGCGCCTGGGCGGTGACCCGGTGGCGGCCTGGGCGGAGATCACCGGCGACCCGGACAAGCGGCGCCGCTACCAGTCGGCGCGCGGCAAGGGCGGCCTGGTGCGCGTCGGCTGGGAGGAGGCACTGGAGATCGCGGCCGCCGCGCACGTGCACACGCTCAGGGAGTACGGCCCCGACCGCATCGCCGGCTTCTCGCCGATCCCGGCGATGTCGATGGCCTCGCACGCCGTCGGCGCCCGCTTCCACTCGCTCATCGGCGCCCCGATGCTGTCCTTCTACGACTGGTACGCGGACCTCCCGATCGCCTCTCCGCAGGTGTTCGGCGACCAGACCGACGTACCGGAGTCGGGTGACTGGTGGGACGCGGCGTATCTGATGCTGTGGGGCTCGAACGTCCCCGTCACACGCACCCCCGACGCCCACTGGATGGCGGAGGCGCGCTACCGGGGCCAGAAGGTCGTCGTGGTCTCGCCGGACTACGCGGACGCGACGAAGTTCGCCGACGAGTGGCTGCATCCGCATCCGGGCACCGACGGCGCGCTCGCCATGGCGATGGGGCACGTGATCCTTCGGGAGTGCTTCGTGGAGCGGCAGGTGCCGTACTTCACGGACTACGTCAAGCGCTTCACCGACCTGCCCTTCCTCGTGGCGCTCGACGAGCGCGGCACGGGCACGCGCGCGCCCGGCGCGTTCGTCACCGCCAGGGACCTCGACCTGGCCAAGGAGGCGACGGCCGACGCGCGGCGCTGGATGCCCGTCCTCCACGACGCGGCGACCGACCGCCCCGCCGTCCCGAACGGCACCCTGGGCGACCGCTGGGGCAAGGCCGGCGAAGGCCGCTGGAATCTGGACCTCGGCGACATCGACCCGCTCCTGACCCTGTACGGCCACCCCCGCGCCGAGACGGCCGATGTGGTGCTGCCCCGCTTCGACGAGGAAGGCGCCACGGTGCGGCGCACGGTCCCCGCGCTGCGCGTCGAGGGGCGCCTGGTGACCACGGTCTTCGACCTGATGCTGGCTCAGTACAGCGTCGCGCGGGCCGGGTTGGACGAGCAGGAGACCGTCTCGTACGACGACGCGGCCACGCCCTGCACCCCGGCCTGGCAGGAGGCGGTCACGTCGGTTCCCGCGCAGGCGGTGGTGCGCGCGGCGCGGGAGTTCGCCCGTACCGCGGAGCAGACCCGGGGCCGCTGCATGATCGTGATGGGGGCGGGCACCAACCACTGGTTCCACTCGGACACGATCTACCGTTCGTTCCTCTCGCTGCTGCTGCTCACCGGCTGCCAGGGTGTCAACGGCGGCGGCTGGGCACACTACGTGGGGCAGGAGAAGGTGCGTCCGTACGCGGGCTGGCAGCAGCTCGCCTCGGCGGCGGACTGGGTCCGCCCGTCGCGGCAGATGGCCGGGACGCCGTACTGGTACCTGCACACCGACCAGTGGCGCTACGAGAAGTTCACCGCCGACACCCTCACCGCGCCCACCGCGCCCGGCGGCCTCGCGGGCCTGCACACCGCGGACCTCGTCTCCCGTTCGGTGCGCCAGGGCTGGATGCCCTCGTACCCGACGTTCGGCGCCAACCCGCTGGACCTGGGGCGGCGCGCGCACGAGAGCGGCGCGGACCCCGCGGACTGGGTGGCCGCCGAACGCGACGCCGGGAACCTCTCGTACGCCTGCGAGGACCCCGACGATCCCGCCAACTGGCCCCGCGTGCTCACCGTGTGGCGCGCCAACCTGATCGGCTCGTCCGCCAAGGGCAACGAGTTCTTCCTGCGGCATCTGCTCGGCGCGTCCGACAACGCGAGCGCCGACGAGGCCGCGCCCGACCAGCGGCCGCGCGAGGTGACGTGGCGGGACGACGCGCCGCGCGGCAAGATCGACCTGCTGCTCTCCCTGGACTTCCGCATGACGTCCACCGGCCTCTTCGCCGACCTCGTGCTGCCCGCGGCGACCTGGTACGAGAAGCACGACCTGTCCAGCACGGACATGCACCCCTACGTCCACGCCTTCTCCCCCGCGATCAACCCGCCCTGGCAGGCCCGCACCGACTTCGAGATCTTCCACGGCCTGGCCGCCGAGGTCAGCCGTCTCGCCGCGGGCCGTCTCGACGTGGCCCACGACCTGGTCGCCGCGCCGCTGCTGCACGACACACCCGGCGAGGCACCGCCCGACGGGCCCACCGGACCGCGGTTCACCCTCGTCGAGCGGGACTACACCGCCATCGGCGACAAGATGGCCGCGCTCGGCCCGCTCACCGGGCAGCAGGGCATGACGGTCAAGGGGGTGACCGTGCGCCCGCGGCCGGAGATCGACTGGCTGGCGGGACGCTGCGGCACGGTGGGCCGCGGTCCCGCGCGCGGGCTGCCCCTGCTCGACACGGACGTCAAGATGTGCGAGGCGATCCTCGCGCTCTCGGGCACCACCAACGGCCGCCTCGCCGCCGAGGGCTTCGAGCGTCTCGCCGAGCGCTGCGGCGCCGACACGGGACTCGGCGAACTGGGCGCGTCGGTGGCCGAGCGGCGCATCACCTTCTCCGACACGCAGGCGCGCCCCGTGCAGGTCGGGGCGAGTTTCGAGTGGTCGGGCAAGGAGGGCCCCGAGCGCCGCTACGCGCCGTTCACGATCAACACCGAGCACTTCAAGCCCTGGCACACCCTCACCGGCCGCCAGCACTTCTACCTCGACCACCCGTGGATCGCCGAGTACGGGGAGCAACTGCCCGTCTACCGCCCCCCGTTGAACCTCGCGGAGCTCGGTGAGCAGCCCAGGGCGGACGGCGAAGGGCGATCGGTGACCGTGCGCTACCTGACGCCGCACTCGAAGTGGTCGATCCACTCCGAGTACCAGGAGAACCTGCTGATGCAGACCCTCGCCAGGGGCGGCCCCGTCATCTGGCTCGGTGTGGCCGACGCCGAGGCGATCGGCGTGGCGGACAACGACTGGATCGAGGCGCGGAACAACAACGGCGTGGTCGTGGCCCGCGCCGTCGTGTCCCACCGCATGCCGCCCGGCACGGTGTTCATGTACCACGTCCAGGAACGCCTGGTGAACGTGCCGAAGTCCGAGGCGACAGGGAAGCGCGGCGGCGTCCACAACGCCCTCACCAAGCTCCTGATCAAGCCGACCCATCTGATCGGCGGCCACGCCCAGCTCAGCTTCGCCCCCAACTACTACGGCCCCACCGGCAACCAGCGCGACGCGGTCACGGTGATCCGCCGCCGCGCCCAGGAGGTTCAGTACTGATGCCCCGTGACGGAGCCACCATCGGACGGGTCATGGCACAAGTGGCGATGGTGATGAACCTCGACAAGTGCATCGGCTGCCACACCTGCTCGGTCACCTGCAAACAGACCTGGACCAACCGCTCGGGCACCGAGTACGTCTGGTTCAACAACGTCGAGACCCGCCCCGGCCAGGGCTACCCCCGCGGCTACGAGGACCAGGACAAGTGGCGGGGCGGCTGGGAGCTCAAACACGGCCGCCTGGTGCCCCGCAGCGGGGGCCGCGCCCGGCGCCTCGCCCGGCTCTTCGCCAACCCCGAACTGCCCTCGCTCAGCGACTACTACGAGCCGTGGACGTACGACTACGAGACGCTCATCTCCGCGCCGCTCGGCGACGACGTGCCGACCGCGCGGCCCCGCTCCCTGGTCGACGGCGAGCCCACCGCGGTCACCTGGGGCCCGAACTGGGACGACGACCTCGGCGGCGGGCCCGCGCACATCGCGGGCGACCCGATGCTGAAGAAGATGAACGAGCAGGTGCGCCTGGAGTACGAGCAGGCGTTCATGTTCTACCTGCCGCGGATCTGCGAGCACTGCCTCAACCCGTCGTGCGTGGCGGTGTGCCCGTCGGGCGCGATGTACAAGCGCGTCGAGGACGGCATCGTGCTCGTGGACCAGGACCGCTGCCGCGGCTGGCGGATGTGCGTGAGCGGCTGCCCGTACAAGAAGGTCTACTTCAACCACGAGTCCGGCAAGGCCGAGAAGTGCACGTTCTGCTACCCGCGCATCGAAGCGGGCCAGCCGACCGTCTGCTCCGAGACCTGTGTGGGCCGGCTGCGCTACCTCGGCGTGATCCTCTACGACGCCGACAAGGTCGGCGAGGCCGCCGCCACCGAGAACGAACAGGACCTCTACGAGGCGCAGTTGGGGTGCTTCCTCGACCCTGACGACCCCGAGGTGGCGCGGGCCGCCGAGGCGTCCGGCATCCCGCACGACTGGGTCACCGCCGCCCGGCGCTCCCCCGTGCACGCCCTGATCAGCACGTACAAGGTGGCGCTCCCGTTGCACCCGGAGTACCGCACCATGCCCATGGTCTGGTACGTCCCGCCGCTGTCGCCCGTCGTCGACTCGCTCACCGCCAGTGGGCACGACGGCGAGGACCCGGCCAAGCTCTTCGCCGCCATCGACTCGCTGCGCATCCCCGTCGCCTACCTCGCGGAGCTGTTCACCGCGGGCGATCCGGCCCCGGTGGAGGCGGCGCTGTGCCGCCTCGCCGCGATGCGCTCGCACATGCGGCGCGTCAACCTCGGCGAGGAGCAGGACCCCGCCATCGCCGGCGCCGTCGGCATGGACGCCGAGGGGATCGAGGGGATGTACCGGCTGCTCGCCCTCGCCAAGTACGACGAGCGCTACGTCGTCCCGACCAGCTACACCGCGGGCACCCCCGCCGACGACCTCGACGCCGGGTGCAGCCTGGACGGCCACGGCGGGCCCGGCATGTACGAGGCGGACGCCTTCCACACCGCCCCGGCCCCCGGCAGGGAGCCCGAACACGCCGGGACGTCGCTGCGCGACCGGGTCAACCTCCTGAACTGGAACGGGCGCGGGCGTCCCGACGGCCTCTTCCCGAAGACCGAGGGGGGCGGGGCCCGGTGAACCGCGCCGTCGTCCACCAGGCCGCCGCACTGCTGCTCGGCTACCCCGACGCGGGCTGGCCCGAGCGGCTGCACACCGTGCGCACCGCCCTCGAGCCCGTGCCGGGCAGCGACATCCGTCTCCTGCGGCACTTCTGCGACCAGGTCGCGCGAACGGAACCGCTGACGCTCGCCGCCCGGTACGTCGCCACGTTCGACCGCAGCCGTCGGCGCTGCCTGTACCTGACGTACTACACCGACGGCGACACCCGCAGGCGCGGGCCCGCCCTGGCCGGGCTCAAGGCGCTCTACCGCGAGCACGGCTGGCAGCCGCCCGAGGACGAACTGCCCGATTTCCTGCCGCTGGTCCTGGAGTTCGCCGCCCGGGTCCCGGAGGCGGGCACGCGGCTGCTGAGCGACCACCGGGCCGCCCTCGAGCTCCTCCGCTTCGGCCTCACGGCACACCGCAGCCCCTACGCCGACGTCGTCCAGGCGGTCTGCCGGACCCTGCCAGGGGCCGGCCCCGCCACCCGTGAGGCGGCCCTCCGGCTTGCTCGCACCGGCCCGCCCGCCGAGTCGGTCGGTCGCACTCCCCTGCCCTTCCCCCGGCTCCGACCGGTTCCCGACGCTCCGCACGCGGAGGAGACTTCCCGGTGAAACACCTGCACATCGCCCTGTGGGGCGTCCTGCCCTACCTCGTCCTCGTCGTGCTGGTCATGGGCACGGTCTGGCGCTACCGCTACGACCGCTTCGGTTTCACCACCCGCTCCAGCCAGCTCCACGAACACCGGCTGCTCAGCGTCGGCGGCCCGCTGTTCCACTACGGGCTCCTCTTCGTCGTGGCCGGGCACGCCATCGGCCTCCTCGTGCCCGAGTCGCTCACCGAGCGGGCCCACGTCCACGAGTGGCTCTACCACGCCAACGCCCTGCTCGTCGGCGGCACCGCGGGCCTCGCCACCCTCGCCGGGCTGCTGATCCTGCTGTACCGGCGGCTGCGCGTGCCCGCCGTGCGCGCCGCGACCAGCCGCAGCGACCGCGCCGTGTACCCCGTCCTGCTCTGCGTGATCCTGGCCGGTCTCACCGCCACGGCCACCACCCTGCGACCCCACTCCTACGACTACCGGCTCGGCGTCTCGGTGTGGTTCCGCTCCCTGTTCGCCCTCGACCCCGACGTGCCCGCCATGTCCGACGCCCCGCTCTCCTACCAGGTGCACGCGCTCCTCGGCATGGCCCTGTTCGCCCTATGGCCGTTCAGCCGCCTCGTCCACGCCTTCACCGCGCCCGTCGGCTACCTGGTCCGCCCGTACGTCGTCTACCGCTCCCGGGGCGTTCCCGCCGCGCGCGCCAGGGCGGTGACGCGGCGTTAGCGGCACGCCCCATACAGGTCGACGCCGGGGCGAGGGAAGCCCTCAGCCCCGGCGTCCGGCCCGGCCGCGGTCAGTTCAGCGCGCCGTGCAGCGCTTCGACCGCGGAGGACGCGAGCTGCTGGGTCACGCTGTCCTTCTTTCCGATCAGGATGGAGTTGGACTGGCTAAGGCCCTGGTTGACGGTGCTGCCCAGCGGAGGGTTCGCCTCGGTCGCGAGAGCGGGAGCGGCGAGCGCGACGGGCGCGGCGGCGAGCGAGAGGACGACGAGAACACGCTTCACGGAATTCATACGCTGCAAACGATCACCCCACCGCGCCGTCACGCTCCGTGCGACGGCGGTCATGTTTCACGGCCGACGATCAAGGGGACTGGAGAGATCTCATCGCCGCTCACCCCCGTGGAACCGACAAAGGAGTCATCGTGCGCGCCTTGGCACTCGTCTGCACCCTGTCCCCCTCCCCCGCCGCGTCCAGCAGCGAGAAGCTGGCCGGGCAGGTCCTGGCCGAGCTGGAGAAGCGGGAGGTGGCCGTGGAGTCCGTGCGGGTCGCCGACCACGACGTGAAGCCGGGTGTCGAGGCGGACATGGGCCATGGCGACGCCTGGCCCGCGCTGCGCGAGAAGGTCATCGCGGCCGACATCCTGCTCCTCGCCACGCCCATCTGGCTCGGCCACCCGGCGAGCATCTGCCAGCGCGTCCTTGAGCGCCTGAACGCCGACTCGTCCGAGACCGACGACCAGGGGCGCCCGCTGTACTACGGGAAGGCGGCGGCCGTGGCCGTGGTGGGCAACGAGGACGGCGCCCACAAGGTGAGCGCCGACGTCTTCCAGGGGCTCAACGACGTCGGCTTCTCCCTCGCTCCGGGCGCCGTGACGTACTGGGTGGGCGAGGCCATGCAGGGCACCGACTACCAGGACCTCGACGAGACGCCCGACGCCGTCGCCTCCACCACGCGGACCCTCGCCGCGAACACCGTGCACCTGGCCCGTCTGCTGCGGGGCGCCCCCTACCAGGCCCCGGCCCAGTAGTTCACGCGGTGGTTCAGCCAGTGGTTCAGCCGTTGGTTCAGCCGTTGGGCAGGATGACGGCCCGGCCGTTCACGCGGCCCTCGTGGAGCGCCTCGTACGCCTTGGGGGCGTCGTCCAGCGCGTACGTCTCCACATGTACGTCGATCACGCCGGACCTGGCGAGGTCCAGGACCTCGATCAGCTCGGCCCTGCTGCCCCAGTACGGGGAGCGGACCGCGGTGTCGTAGGGGGTCGTGCCGAAGCCGACGGCGACGGCCCCGCCGCCGATGCCGACGATGCTGACGTCCGCCTCCACCGCGGCGCACGCGATCGCCGTCGCCGCGGTGGGCGGCGCCCCGACGAAGTCGAACACCGCCTGGGCGCCGAGACCGCCGGTCAGCTCGCGGACCGTGCCTGCCGCCGCCGCGTCCGACAGGACGGCCTCGTGGGCGCCGACCGCGCGGGCCAGCCGCAGCTTCTCCTCGGTGACGTCGAGCGCGATCACCCGTGCCGGGGTCAGCGCGCGCAGCAGCTGGATGGCGACGTGCCCGAGACCGCCGGTGCCGATGACCACGGCGGTGCTGCCGGGGGTCAGCTTGGGCAGCGAGGTCCTGATCGCGTGGTACGGGGTCAGTCCTGCGTCGGTGAGCGGTACGGCGGTCACCGGGTCGAGGCCGCCCAGCGGGACGAGGTGGCGCGGGTCGTCCACGATCATGTACTCGGCGATGGCGCCGGGCGCGCCGAGTCCGGGCGGACGGATGCCGAGCTCGGCGGCGCGCGTGCAGTAGTTCTCCTTGCCCTGCGCGCACATCAGGCAGCTGCCGCAGCCCCACGGCCCGTACACGGCCACGGAGTCGCCGAGCGCGAACCCGGTGACGCCCTCGCCCAGCGCGGCGACGGTTCCGGCGCCCTCGTGCCCGAGGGTGAGCGGCAGCGGGAAGCCCAGGGACTCGGCGGGGCTGCTCATCACGGCGATGTCGGAGTGGCAGACGCCGGCGGCGGTGACCTTGAGCAGCACCTGACCCGGGCCTGGCTCGGGGCGTGGGACGGTGACGACCTCGGGCGCGGCGCCGACGCTGCGGTACTGGACGGCCTTCATCTCGGCGGGCAGGCCGGCGATTTCTTGTCCTGACATGTCTGGGTGCCTCCTCTTCTTGCTTGGGCCTCTTCTTGCTTGGGCCTCTTCTTGCTTCGGCCTCTTCTTGCTTGTCGTCCCGGTCAGCGGGCCGCGTAGCCTCCGTCGACCAGGTGGTAGCTGCCGTTGATGAAGGAGGCGTGGTCGGAGAGCAGGAACAGCGTGAGGTCGGCGACCTCGGCGGCGGTGCCGAGACGGCCCTGCGGGTGGAGCGCGACGAGGCCGGCGAGCTGCTCCTCGTCGCCCCTGAGCAGCGGGGTGTCGATGAAGCCGGGCGCGACGGCGTTCACGCGGACGCCCCGGGCCGCGTACTCCACGGCGGCGGTCTTGGTCAGGCCGACGACCGCGTGCTTGGCGGCGGAGTACGCGGCGGAGCCCGCGAAGCCGTTGGTGCCGAGGATCGAGGACATGTTGACGACCGCGCCACCGCCCGCGGCGAGGAGCTGCGGCAGCTCGTACCGCAGGGAGTAGAAGACGCCGTTGAGGTTGGTGTCGATCACGCGCTGCCAGTCCTCGACCGTGTACTCGCCGGTCGGGGCGGTCGCCCCGGCGATCCCCGCGTTGTTCACGGCCAGCTGGAGGCCGCCGAAGGTCTCGACGGTGAAGTCGACCGCGTGGCGCACCGACTCGGGGTCGGTGACGTCGACGCGTACGGCGGCGGCCCGGCCGCCCGACCCGGTGAGCCGGCGGGCGACGTCGCGCGCGCCCTCTTCGTTGTGGTCGGCGACGACCACGGCCGCTCCGGCCGCGGCGAGGCGGCGGGCGACCTCCAGGCCGATGCCGGACGCGGCGCCGGTGACGAGGGCGGTCTTTCCGGCGAAATCGGCCGCCGCGGGGGCGACGGTGTGGGTGCTGGTGCTGACGCTCATGGTGGTGCCTGGTTTCAGGTGGTGGTGGTACGGGGGGCGGGCTCGTCGGCCAGGGCCGCGAACGCCGTGTCGATGAGCTGCGGGAGCGGCGTGCGCGCGCCGGGGGCGATCCAGAACCGCACGGCGGTGCCGAACGCGCCGACCGCCAGCGAGACGGCCAGCGCGGGGCGCAGATCGCGTCCGGCGTCGAGGCCGAGCCTGCGGGCGACGATCGCCACCGATGCGGTCTCGGCCTCGTCCTGCACCCGCAGGTAGGCGGGCAGCAGCGACGGCTCCTCGTGGAGCAGCCGCAGCAGGTCGGCCGAGCGGGGCAGGCGGTGCCAGGCGGTCGGTTCGTCGTCCAGCCAGTTCCGCAGGGCCCGGTAGTAGGCCGTGAGGGGGCTCTCGCCGGGGGGCCGGGCGGCGAGCGCCGCGTTGATCCGTGCGAAGTCGGCGCGCAGGGCGTCGACGACGGCGTCCTCCTTGCCGGAGAAGTACCGGGAGAAGGTGCGGCGGGAGACGTCGGCGCGTTCGCTGATCGTCTCGACGGTGACCTGGTCGAGGCCGTGGGCGAGGACCAGGTCCACGGCGGCGTTCGCCATCGCTTCCCGGCTCTCGCGGACCTTGCGGGTCCGTCGGCCCTGCTCGCTGCTCATGCTTCGACTGTACTCCCGAACTGTCCCAGTGGGACATGTGGCTCACTGGGACAGCACTGAGGGCCGGGGAAGCCGTACTTTCGACGCAAACGCGGTCCTGCCCGACGGCGTCCCGCATGCCATGGTGGGGAGCCCACTGGTCCGGACCAACCTTCGGCCGATGAGGAGCATGCGCATGCGCGGCACAACGGTCCTGCCGGGTGAGGGCAACAACGGAGAACCGGGCGAGGACGGCATGCCGACCCACCGGCTGCAGGTCCCGATGCCCAACGCCCTGCCCTTCGCCATCGGCACGTTCGACACCATCGGGCCCATGTCCCGCGCGCCGTTCCCGCACCGGCACACCTTCCACGAGATCGTCCACGTCACCGGAGGCACCGGCGGGCACGTCGTCGACCTGAGCCGTTTCACGCTCCGCCCGCCGAACCTGTGCTTCATCGCGCCCGGCCAGGTCCACCAGTGGCAGAACGTCACCGGTCTTGAGGGGCAGGTCATCCTCTTCACCGACGACTTCCTCGTGGACCACCCCGCCGACCGGTACGTCCTGCGGACGCTCGCCCGGCGCTCCTGGCTCGATCTGCCGGAGGACGCGGCGCGGTGGACCACGCGCCTGGTCGCCGACCTCGACGGCGAGTACCGGGCGGGGGCCCAGGGTTTCGAGAGTGTCCTGCGGGCCCTGCTGCACGTCCTGGTCGTGCGCGCGGCCCGGCTCCCGGCGCCCCGTGCGGCGGCGGTACCGCTCGCACCGCCCGACGAGGACGCAACCCTCGCTCCCCCGCACTCGCGCCCCGTCTCGGTGGCCGAGGACTTCGTGACACTGCTCGGCTCGGCGGAAGGCCCGTTGCAGTCCGTGCGCTCGTGCGCGGAACGGCTGGGCGTCTCGGTGAGCTACCTCAGTGAAGTGGTGAAGGCGGCGACCGGCCGCACCCCCGGCGAACTCATCCGGCAGGTCCGGGTGCACGAGGCCAAACGGCTGCTGCTGCGTACCGAGTTGTCGGTACGTCAGGTGGCGGGGCGGGTCGGCTTCGTGGACCCCGCCTACTTCTGCCGCTTCTTCCGGCGCGAGACCGGCGCGAGCCCCGGGAGCTTCCGGCGCGGTGGCGGCGATATTCACCACGACCACCGGCTGGAGTCCATCGCCGGGCCCTCCTCCCCCGCATAGCTTCATAGCCGATCCGGAACCCGCCCACCCCTTTGAGGCTCAGGAGGAGCGATGGAAAACGAGATCGGCACGCCAGGAGACGACGGCACCCCCGCAGGGAGCGGCACCGGCGCCCCCGCCGTCAACGGTGGCAAGGGACCCAGCCGCAAGACCGTCCTGAGGGCCGCCGCCGCGATGGGCATCGCCGTGCCCGTCAGCCTCATGGGCGTCCCCGCGCTGGCCAGGACCGCAGGCGAGCGCGGCGAGGCCCCGGAGCTGACCCCCACCTGCGACGACGGTGACGACCCGACGATCCCTCAGACCGAGGGCCCGTACTTCAAGCCGAACTCCCCGCTGCGCACCTCGCTCGTCACGTCCGGCACACCGGGTACGCGGCTCACCGTCACCGGTTACGTCTTCGGACTCGCCTGCAAGCCGATAGCCCAGGCCCTGCTGGACTTCTGGCAGGCCGACACCTACGGGACGTACGACAACGCGGGCTACCGCTTCCGCGGCCACCAGTTCACCGACGCCAACGGCGCGTTCAAGCTCTCCACGATCGTGCCCGGCCTCTACCCGGGGCGCACCCGCCACCTGCACGTGAAGGTGCAGGCACCGGGCCGGCGGATCCTCACCACGCAGCTGTACTTCCCCGGTGAACCGCGCAACAACACGGACTCGATCTTCGACGCCCGGCTGCTGATGAACGTACGGAGCGTCGGCAACGCGAAGGAGGCGGACTTCGACTTCGTCCTGAACGTACCGCAGTAGCCGCCACGCGCCCGCCCCGGAACCTTCCCCGCCCTTGAGGCCTCCCCCGAGCACGAGGGAGGCCTCAGCCCGACATTCCCTCCCTTGTTACACACCTGTGTCATCTCATGCCGCAACGGACTTCGGGTCCGGGCTGTCTAGCAGGTGGAATTCAAGGAATCCGCCGGGACGCACCCGCGGACGGACGACGACGGAAGAGGGCAGCAGTGGGGGACATACGCAGACGAGGAGCCGTGGCGCTGGGCATCACCATGCTGGTGGCCCCGCTCACCATGGCGCTCGGCACCGGCAGCGCGCAGGCCGCGTCGTGCTCGACGCAGACCGGGCCGTACCAGAAGCAGGTCGAGAAGTTCCTCGGCCGCCCGGTGGACGGCAGGCAGTCGGCGGCCGACTGCAAGGCCATCAAGGCCTTCCAGACCAAGCACCAGATCACCCCGAACGCCGGGTACGCGGGCAGCGTCACCTGGGGGGTCATGAACCTCATGAACAAGCAGAAGGCGGTGGGCAACAACCCCAACAAGGCGGGCAAGTGCCCGACGGACAAGGGGCGCATCGCCTGTGTCGACCTGACGCTCCAGCTCAGCTGGATCCAGGACGGCAAGAACCTCAAGTACGGCCCCGTGCCGGTACGCACCGGCCGCAACGGCCACGAGACCCGCACGGGCCTGAAGAAGATCTACTGGCGGGACATCGACCACGTGTCGAGCCTGTACAACGTGCCGATGCCGTACAGCCAGTTCTTCGACGGCGGCCAGGCCTTCCACTCGGTCGGCATCAGCGTCTGGTCCCCGCCGGGCTCGCACGGCTGCGTCAACATGACGAAGAAGGACGCCACGAAGTACTGGAGCATGCTGCGCAAGGGCGACGACGTCTTCGTCTACGGCCGCAAGCCCGGCACCTGATAGCAAGAGCCGCCACGCTCCGGCTCCTCCTGCCGCCTTCGCTCAGAGCCTGTGTCATATCCCCGGCCGGGTGGTCGCCGCCTGGCACGCACGCTCGCAGCGTTACCGAAAAGCCCTAGTAGCTCCGCTACAAGGACTTCCCGGCGCCTTGCGATCGCACGCACCAGACGACGCCCACTGATCCGACCCGGGATATGACACAGGCTCTCAGGCCAGCACCGCCCGCACCGTCTTTCCGCCGCGGTGGGCGCCCACGACCTCCAGGCGGTACGCGAGCTCCCGCACCATGGCGAGGCCCCGTCCGCCCTCCCTGTCAGTACTCGGTTTCTTCAAACGGGGGCGTTCGGGGCTGGCGTCGGTGACCTCGACGGTCACCCGGTTGCCGGAGACCTCCACGCGAAGGCGGCAGCCGCCCTCGGCGTGCCGCACGGCGTTGGACACGAGCTCGGAGACGATCAAGGTGGCGTCGTCCACGCGCTCGGCGGCCACCTCCGTCTTGCGGCGTCGGGAACCGGCGAGGAACGCGGAGGCCAGCCCCCGTGCCCGGCCCGCCGATGCGAGCTCCTGCGGCAGCGCGTACTCCACCCGTTCCGTCGGCCGATGGGCGCGCTGGTGCGCACGCATGGCGACTCACTCCCCTCCCTGGGACAGACCGGCGTCCACCCGCGATCCATGTCGCCACCGGGGCCGCGGCATATGGTGCGCGACCGGTCCTGCCTCACGGTGATGCCCTCGCAGACTGATCCCCAATCCGCCCGCCGCCACTTCCCTCGGCACATGTTGACCCTGACGTCGACTTCGACCGAGACTGGCTGATCGTCCGTCGGCACCGGTGTCCGAGGCGCCGGGCCCGCATCCGCCACGCCGGAAACACGCCGGAAAGGTGACTCCCATGAGCCCCGCGCCCCGCGCCTTCAAGGACTACCAGGACGAGATCTACCTCGGCGGTCTTGGCGGAGTCGTCCCCAAGTACCCGATGGCCTTCGCCGAGTTGGAGGCGCGCGCCCATGCCGCCATGGCGCCGTCCGTCGTCTCGTACGTCGCCGGGGGCGCGGGCGACGAGCACACCCAGCGCGCCAATGTCCGCGCGTTCGAGGGCTGGGGACTGATCCCGCGCATGTTCGTGGGGGCCGCCCGGCGCGATCTGTCCGTCGACCTGTTCGGCCTGCGGCTGCCCTCTCCCCTGTTCATGGCGCCCATCGGTGTCCTCGGTATCTGCGCGCAGGACGGGCACGGCGATCTGGCGACCGCGCGGGCGGCCGCGGAGACCGGCGTCCCGATGATCGCCTCCACCCTGTCCTCGGACCCGATGGAGGCGGTCGCCGCCGAGTTCGGCGAGACGCCCGGCTTCTTCCAGCTGTACACGCCGACCGACCGCGCGCTCGCCGAGAGCCTGGTGCGCCGGGCGGAGAAGTCCGGGTTCAAGGCGATCGTCGTCACCATGGACACCTGGACCACGGGGTGGCGCCCGCGCGACCTGAGCACCTCCAACTTTCCCCAGCTGCGCGGCCACTGCCTGGCCAACTACACGAGCGACCCGGTCTTCCGCGCCCAGCTGGCCACCGGACCCGAGCAGGACCCGCAGTCGGCGGTCCTGAAGTGGACGCAGGTCTTCGGCAACCCGCTCACCTGGGACGACCTGCCGTGGCTGCGCTCCCTGACGTCCCTGCCGCTGATCGTGAAGGGGCTGTGCCACCCCGAGGACGTACGACGGGCCAAGGACGGCGGCGTCGACGGCATCTACTGCTCCAACCACGGCGGCCGCCAGGCCAACGGCGGGCTCCCCGCGCTCGACGTACTCCCCGCGGTCGTCGAGGCCGCCGACGGGCTGCCCGTCCTCTTCGACTCGGGGGTACGCAGCGGCGCGGACATCGTCAAGGCCGTCGCGCTCGGCGCCACCGCCGTCGGCGTCGGCCGTCCGTACGCGTACGGCCTGGGCATCGGCGGGGCCGACGGCGTCATACACGTCCTGCGGTCGCTCCTCGCCGAGGCCGATCTACTGATGGCCGTCGACGGCTACCCGACCCTCGCCGACCTCACCCGGGAGGCACTCCAGCGCGTGCGGTGACCGGGCGCGGACTCAGGGTGCGGGCTCTCAGGCCCACAGCCAGACCGCGGTGTCCTGCGGAAGCAGCCCCGTAGCTGTCAACGGGCCGCTGGCCAGCAGGGGTTCGGTGCCGGGCGGCAGCGGCACGGCGTCCGGGCCGAAGTTGACCAGGGTGATCCAGGTGGTGCCGGCCCGCTCAAAGGCGCGCGCGAAGCAGAGCACCCCGGGCTCGTCCTCGCGCAGCCGCCGCAGCGGCCCCGCCTCACCCGCGCAGCGTCGCAGCCGCAGCGCCGTGCGGTACAGGGAGAGCATCGAGTCCGGGTCGCGCGCCTGCCGTGCGGCCGCGTACCCGGCCCAGCCGGGCGGCGCCGGCAGCCAGCCGGGGGCCGGGGCGCCGTCCCAGGGCAGCGGCACCCGGCAGCCGTCCCTGCCGGGATCGAGCCCGCCGGAGCGCGCATGCATCGGGTCCTGGATGAGTTCGCGGGGAATCTCCGCCTCGGGCAGGCCGAGCTCCTCGCCCTGGTAGAGGTAGACGGAGCCGGGCAGCGCCAGGGTGAGCAGGGCCGCGGCCCGTGCCCGGCGGGTGCCGAGTGCCAGGTCGGTGGGGACACCGAAGCGCTTGCGTGCGAAGGCGAAACCAGTGTCATCGGCGCGTCCGTACCGGGTGACCGTCCGCGTCACGTCGTGGTTGGCGAGGACCCAGGTGGCGGGAGCGCCGACCGGGGCGTGGGTGGTCAGGGTCAGGTCGATCGACTCCCACAGCTTCGCCGGGTCCCAGGGGCGGGAGAGGAAGTCGAAGTTGAACGCGGTGTGCAGCTCGTCCGGGCGCAGGTAGCGGGCGAAGCGTTCCGCGTCGGGCAGCCAGATCTCGCCGATCAGCGCGGCCCCGTACTCGTCGGCGATCCGCCGCCAGGAGCGGTAGATGTCGTGCAGCTCGGGCCGGTCGTGGAAGGGGTGCGGGCCGCCGCCCTCCATCGGGGGCAGGCCTTCGGCTTTGGCGAGCAGCGCCGCGGAGTCGATGCGGACGCCGGCCGCGCCGCGCTCGAACCAGAAGCGCAGCACCTCCTCGTGCTCCGCACGGACCTTCGGGTGGCTCCAGTTGAGGTCCGGCTGTTCGGGGGCGAAGAGGTGGAGGTACCACTCGCCGTCCGCCGTGCGGGACCACGGCACCCCGCCGAACTCGCCGACCCAGTCGTTGGGCGGTTCCTCGGAGTACGGCCGGAAGTGGAACAGCTCCCGCTCCGGCGAGCCGGGGCCCGCCGCGAGGGCCGCCTTGAACCATTCGTGCTGGTCGGATACGTGGTTCGGGACGATGTCCACGATGCAGCGAAGGCCGAGCTCCTGGGCCTCCGTCATCAGCTTCTCGGCCTCGCCGAGGGTGCCGAAGGCCGGGTCGACGGCGCGGTAGTCGGCGACGTCGTAGCCGCCGTCCGCCAGGGGCGAGAGGTACCACGGGGTGAACCAGAGGGCGTCCACGCCCAGTTCGGCGAGGTAGGGCAGCCGGGCGCGGACGCCGGCCAGGTCGCCGGTGCCGTCGCCGTTCCCGTCGGCGAAGGAGCGGACGTACACCTGATAGATGGCAGCGCTGCGCCACCACTCCGTGCTGGACAAGAGGAAGTCCTTTCGAAGAAGGGCTCTCAGCCCTTGAGGCTGCCCGCGCCCAGCCCGGCGACGATCTGGCGCTGGAAGACCAGGAAGAGCGCGATCAGCGGAGTCGAGGCCATCACGAGCCCGGCCACCAGGGAGTTGAGCGGGGTGTCCTGCGCCACCCGCTGGAGGAAGACGCTCAGCGGTTGCGCCGCCGGGTCGGGCAGCACGAGGAGCGGCCAGAGGAAGTCCTTCCAGGCCGTGACGATGGACAGGATGGAGACCACCGCGAGGATCGGCCGGGACAGCGGGAGGACGATGCGCCACAGGGTCGTCAGCGTCCCCGCGCCGTCCATCTTCGCCGCGTCGAGCAGCTCGTCGGGGATCCGGTCGAAGAAGTTCTTGAGGATGTAGATGTTGAAGGCGTTGGCGGCGGCCGGGAGCCAGACCGCGCTCGGGCTGTTGATCAGGTTGCGGTTGAACAGGGGGACGTCCACGACGGTGAGGTAGACCGGCACGAGCAGCGCGGTCGTGGGCATCATCAGGGTCAGCAGCATCAGCGCGAGCACCGCGTTGCCGAACCGCGGGCGCAGCTTGGACAGGGCGTACGCGGCGGGCACCTGCACCGCGAGCTGCACCAGCCAGGCCCCGCCGGCCAGGACGACGGTGTTGAGGAAGTAGTCCGTCAGCTCCATCTCCCGCCACGCCTTGGCGTAGTTCTCGGGGTGCCAGGACTCCGGTACGTAGGTGGGCGGGTTCTGCGCCAGTTCCGTGGACGACTTCATGGCGCCGGTCGCCGCCCAGTACAGCGGCACGACGAAGGCCAGCGTGAACAGGGCGAGGGCCAGGGCGAGCGCCGACCAGTAGATCAGTCGTCCCTTACGGGTCCGCAGGACGGCGGGGCGGACGAGGGTACGCATGGAGGCGGACATCCCCTCACTCCTCGGCGGCGCGGGTGACCCGCAGGTAGAGGGCGGAGAAGGCGCCCAGGACGAGCAGGAGGAGCAGGCTGAGCGCGCTGGCGGTGCCGAAGTCGTTGTAGACGAAGGCGTACCGGTAGACCAGGAACATCACGGTCACCGTGGAGTCCTCGGGGCCGCCGCCGGTCATCACGTACGGCTCGGTGAACACCTGCATGGTGGCGACGATCTGCAACAGCAGCAGGACGAGGAGGACGAAGCGGGTCTGCGGGACGGTGACGTGGCGCAGGCGCTGCCACACGTTGGCGCCGTCGAGCTCCGCGGCTTCGTACAGCTCGCCGGGGATGGTCTGCAGGGCGGCCAGGTAGATCAGTGTCGTGGTGCCCATGTTGGCCCAGGTGGAGACGATGACCAGGGAGATCAGCGAGGTGGACGAGGAGTCGAGCCAGGCCGAGGTCGGCAGGTGGAGCGTGCGGAGGATTTCGTTGAGGAGTCCGGGGCCCGGGTCGTAGAACCACTTCCACATCAGGGCCACCACTACGGGAGGCAGCATGACCGGGAGGTAGACCAGGACCCGGAAGTACGCGCGCGCGTGGCGGAACTCGTTCAGAAGGACCGCTGTCAGGAACGGCACGGCGAAGCCGAGCAGCAGCGCGTACAGGGTGAAGAGGCCGGTGTTCTTCCAGGCGGTGAGGAAGAGCGGGTCGTTGAACAGCTTCTCGAAGTTGGCGAGGCCCGCCCAGGTGTTCCCGGTGGCGAAGTTGACGTGCTGGAAGCCGAGGATGACGTTGCGGACGATCGGCCACCACGAGAAGAGCGCGAAGATCACCACGGCGGCGCAGAGGAACCCGTACGCCGTCAGGTTCTCGCGCAGTGCGCGGCGCCGGGCCGCTGCCTGCCGCCGGGGAGCGGGCGGCGGCGGGGGCGCGGCCGTCTCCCGGGGCGGGGTCTTCAGGGACATGGCCATCAGGAGGCGTCGTAGATCGCGTCGACCTTGTCCTCGGCGCTGTCGAGGAGCGCGTCGATGTCGGCGCTCTTCTTGGTGAGGACGGCCTGCATCACGGAGTCGAGGACCGCGTAGACCTCTTGGGCCTTCGGGGGCTCGATGACGCCGGGCACCTTCGGCGCGGCGTCCATGAACGCCTGGTAGTTGCCGGTCGGCATGTTGGCGTGTCGCTGCTTGGCCTTCTCGATCCGGTCGCGGACCGGGCCCTCGAAGACGTCGGGGACGGTGGGCATCGGGATGCCGACCGGGAGCTCGGCCTGGGCGTAGTCGGCGACGTTCTTCTCGATGAGGTCGGGGTTGAGGTAGCGCCACTGGATCCACTTGACGCCGGCCTTGATCTTCTCCGGGGACGCCTTGGGGTTGAACATGTACCCCTCACCGCCGAGGAGCGTGGCCTTCGCGTCCGGCACCGGGGCGAGGGCGTAGTCCTTGTACTTCCCGCCGAACTGCTTGGCGATGACGGTGATGTTGTCGGCGGCCGAGACGTACATGCCGAGCTTGCCCGAGCCCATCATCCGCTGGACGTCCTCGACCTGGAGCAGCTGCTTGCTGCCCATCGAGTCGTCCTTCCAGCGCATGTCGTACAGGTCCTGGAGGGTGGCCCTGCCCTGCGCGGTGTTGAACGCGGCCTTCCACTTGCCGCCGCTCTCCTGTGCGATCCGGCCGCCGCGCGAGTACAGCTCCGCGGTGAAGTGCCAGCCGCCCTGGTTGTTCTTGGAGAAGTCGGCGTAACCGACGTTGTTGTCACCGAGTCCGGCGATCCTCCTGGCCGCCTTGCGGACGTCCGCCCAGGTCTTCGGCGGCTGGTCGGGGTCGAGGCCCGCCTTCTCGAACAGCGCGCGGTTGTAGACGAGGCCCATCGAGTAGTTCGACGTCGGCAGGCCGTACTGGCGGCCCTGCTCGTCCTGGAAGATCTTCATCAGCGGTTCCTGGATGTCGCCGCGGCGCGGCATGTCCTTGACGGCGTCCGTGATGTCCGCGGCCTGCTTCTTCTCGATCAGGGGCCGGGTGTCGGTGAAGTAGACGTAGAAGACGTCCTCCAACTTGCCGCCCGCCAGCTTGGCGTTGAAGGTCTTCGGGTCCATGAAGCCCTCGTGCGGCACGATGTCGATGTCCGGGTTGGCCTTCTCGAACCGCGCCACGTGCCGGTCGAAGAGTTCGCGTTCGAAGGCCTGGGTCTTGGGCGGCTGCCCGTTGACGTCGAGCTTCACCCTGCCGCCCGAGTCCGAGTCGGACGTGTCGCTGCTGGTGCCGCAGGCGGACGCCGCGACCAGTGCGAGAACGGTGACGGTGGCCAGTGCGAGCGTACGGCTGCTCGTGGATGTCATCGGGAGACCCCCTCCGGGTCGTGCTGCACGGCGCGAGGACGCGCCGGGTCGGCGGCGCGAGGGCGGCCCTTGAGGGGCGCGGCCGGTCCGCCGCGGTGCTGTGACTGTCGGGTGCGGCGCACACTCAACCACCGGCGACAGCGCGGCACAATATTCTGCGCAGACATTGCAAAATGCTGATAGCCGTTGTCGGCAGGGGCGTTGAGCCGGTCAGCTGTGGCGGGCCGGAACCTCCGCACGCCCCTTCCCGATGCGGTGCCACATGGCCCAACCAGCGATAACGCGTGCCGGGCAGAGGCAGCGTCACAACTTCGGCCGTCGCTGTAGTCAGATCGACAGTTCTCTGCAACTCTCCAGCATCGCAGTGCGAAAAGTTGCGCACCGATCCCATGTGAGGGAGCTGTGAGACTCGTGAGCCACATCAGACCCGCACCGAGCACGAGGCCGACGCCGACGCGAAGACCTCATGGGCTCCGGCCGGCCGGCCGCAGGTGGCGGACCTTCGCCGCCGCCCTCACCGCCGCCCTCCTCCTCGGGCTGCCCGCCCTGTCCGCCACCGCGGCGGGCGGCCCCGACCTCGCCGCGGGCAGACCGGCCAAGGCGAGCAGCGCCAAGAGCGAGTACGGGGCGGGGAACATCACCGACGGCAACCCGGCGACGTACTGGGAGAGCTCGGGCAGCGATCTGCCGCAATGGGTGCAGGTGGACCTCGGCCGCACCGTGCGCGTGGACGAGGTGGTCCTCGAACTGCCGCCGTCCTGGGAGGCCCGCAAGCAGACCCTTTCGGTCCAGGGCAGCCCCGACGGCACCGGCTTCAACACCCTGTCCGCGTCGGCCGCGCGCTCCTTCGAGCCCGGCGGCTCCAACGCGGTGAAGGTCGCGTTCCCCGCCGCGCAGGCCCGCTTCGTCCGCGTGCACATCACCGCCAACACCGGTTGGCCCGCAGCCCAGTTGTCCGAGTTGCAGGTGCACGCGGCGGAGGACGTCTCGGGGAATCTGGCGCGGGGCAAGACCCTCAAGGCCAGTAGTGACACCGGGACGCACCTCGCCGCCCTCGCGGGCGACGGCAACCGCGACACCTACTGGGAGAGCGAGAACGGCAAGCTGCCGCAGTGGATCCAGGCCGACCTCGGCGCCTCCCTCCGCGTCAACCAGGTGGTCCTGCGCGTGCCCACCAGTTGGGAGGCCCGCACCCAGACCCTGAAACTCCAAGGCAGCACCGACGGCACGGACTTCACCGACCTGTCCGCCGCCAAGGACCACGTCTTCAGCGACGCGACGGGCCGTTCCGCCACGCTCTCCTTCGACACCGCCACCACCCGTTACGTACGCGTACTGATCAGCGCCAACACCGGCAGACCCGCCGGGCAACTGGCCGAGCTGGAGATCTACGGCCCCACGGGCGGGGACACCCAGGCGCCCACCCCGCCCAAGAACCTCACCCTCACCGAGTCGGAGCCGGGCCGTCCCAAGCTCACCTGGGACGCGGCCACCGACGACAAGGGCGTGACCGCCTACGACGTGTACGCGAACGGGGAGCTGCGCACCAGCGTCGAAGGCGCCGTGCACACGTACACGGACACGCAGCCCACGAGCTCCACCGTCACCTACCACGTCCGGGCCCGCGACGCGGCGGGCAACGCGTCGCCGAACAGCAACACCGTGACCCGCAAGGGCGATTCGGGCGACACCCAGGCGCCGACGGCCCCTTCCCACCTCGCGCTCACCCAGCCCTCGCGCGGCGAGGTCAAGCTGACCTGGGGCGCCTCCACGGACAACGTGAAGGTCACGGCGTACGACGTGTACGCCGACGGCAAGCCGCTCAAGTCCGTCGGCGGCGACGCGACGGCGTACACCGATCAGCGGGCGGCCGGCAAGACGGTCTCCTACGCGGTGCGCGCCCGCGACGCCGCGGGGAACGTCTCGGCCTTCAGCAACACCGTGACACGCCCCGGAGCGGACGACGGCGCGAACCTGGCTCAGGGCAAGCCCATCGCCGCCTCCTCGGTGACCCAGACCTACGCGGCGGAGAACGCCAACGACGGCCTGACGTCCACCTATTGGGAGGGCGCCGCCGGGAGCTACCCCAACACCCTGACCGTGAAGCTCCGGGCCAACGCGGACGTCGACGCGGTCGTCGTCAAGCTGAACCCGGACCCCGCCTGGAGCCCGCGCACCCAGACCGTGGAGGTCCTCGGCCGGGAGCAGAAGGCCACGGACTTCACCACGCTCAAGGAGGCCGAGGAGTACTCCTTCAGCCCGTCCGGCAACCAGAACACCGTCACCGTTCCGGTCTCGGCCCGGGTCGCCGACGTCCGCCTCAAATTCACCGCGAACAGCGGGGCGACGGCGGGGCAGGTCGCCGAGCTCCAGGTCATGGGCACACCCGCGCCCAACCCCGACCTGGAGATCACCAGGCTGGCGTACGACCCTGCCGCGCCGGACGAGACCGACGAGCTGACCCTGGCCGCGACCGTGCGCAACGGCGGCAGGGAGGCGTCCGCCGCCTCCGACGTGACGTTCCGGCTCGGCGGCGACAAGGCAGGCAGGGCCCCGGTGGGCGCCCTCGGGGCGGGCGAGTCGGCGACCGTGGACGTCAAGGCCCCGGCACGCGGGGCGGGTTCGTACTCCTTCGCCGCGACCGTCGACGAGGCGGACGGGATCATCGAGCAGGACGAGGGGAACAACACCCTCACCAGCCCGACGCCGCTGACCGTCAAGCCGGTGCGCAGCTCCGACCTCCTCGCGTCCCCGGTGAGCTGGACGCCGAGCGCCCCCGCGAACGGCAAGGAGGCCGCGTTCAGCGTCGCGCTCAAGAACCAGGGCACGCAGGACTCCGCGTCCGGCGGCCACCGGATCACGCTGACCGTGCAGAACGCCAAGGGCGACACGGTGAAGACCCTGACCGCGACGTACGACGGGACCATCGGCGCGGGTGACACCACCGCCCCGGTCAAGCTCGGCACCTGGACGGCGGCCAACGGCCGCTACACGGTCAAGGTCGTCATCGACGACGACGCCAACGAGATCCCGGCCAAACGCGTGAACAACACCAGCACCCGGCCGCTGTTCGTCGGTCGCGGCGCCGCCATGCCGTACGACACGTACGAGGCGGAGGCCGGTGTGCTCGCCGGCGGTGCGAAGGTGGTCGGCCCCAACCGCACCATCGGTGACCTGGCGGGCGAGGCGTCCGGCCGCCGGGCCGTCACCCTCGAATCGACCGGTGCCTCGGTGGAGTTCATCGCCGACCGGCCCACGAACACCCTTGTCACGCGCTTCTCCATCCCGGACGCGCCGGGCGGCGGCGGCACCGAGGCGACGCTGAACGTGTACGTCGACGGGGTCTTCCGCAAGGCGATCGACCTCACCTCCAAGTACGCCTGGCTGTACGGCGCGGAGGCCGGGCCGGGCAACTCGCCCGGGGACGGCCCGGCCCGGCACATCTACGACGAGGCGCACGTCCTGCTCGGCGAGACGGTTGCGGCGGGCAGCAAAATCAAACTGCAGAAGGACGGCACCAACACCTCCCGGTACGCCATCGACTTCGTCGACCTGGAGAAGGCCGAGCCCAAGGCGAACCCGGATCCGGCCGCGTACGTCGTGCCGGCCGGGTTCGGGCACCAGGACGTGCAGAACGCCCTGGACAAGGTCCGCATGGACACCACGGGCAAGCTGACCGGCGTCTACCTGCCGCCCGGCGACTACGAGACGTCCGGCAAGTTCCAGGTCTACGGCAAGGCCGTGCGGGTCGCGGGCGCGGGGCCCTGGTTCACGCGCTTCCACGCACCGGCGTCCCAGCAGAACACCGACGTCGGGTTCCGCGCCGACGCCGACGCCGAGGGCTCGTCCTTCACGGGCTTCGCCTACTTCGGCAACTACACGTCACGCATCGACGGCCCCGGCAAGGTGTTCGACTTCCAGAACGTCTCCGACATCACCATCGACGACATCTGGAACGAACACATGGTGTGCCTGTACTGGGGCGCCAACACGGACCGCATGACCATCAAGAACTCCCGGATCCGCGACATGTTCGCCGACGGGATCAACATGACCAACGGCAGCACGGACAACCTCGTCGCGAACAACGAGGCACGGGCGACGGGCGACGACAGCTTCGCCCTCTTCTCGGCCATCGACGCCGGTCGCGCGGACATGAAGAACAACGTCTACGAGAACCTGACCTCCCTGCTGACCTGGCGCGCGGCGGGCATCGCCGTCTACGGCGGCTACAACAACACCTTCCGCAACATCCGTATCGCCGACACCCTCGTGTACTCCGGGATCACGGTCAGCTCCCTGGACTTCGGCTACCCGATGAACGGCTTCGGCACCGATCCGACGACCCTGGAGAACATCTCCATCGAGCGGGCCGGCGGTCACTTCTGGAACGGGCAGACCTTCCCCGGAATCTGGCTGTTCTCCGCGTCCAAGGTCTTCCAGGGGATCCGGATCAACAACGTGGACATCACCGACCCGACGTACCACGGCATCATGTTCCAGACGAACTACGTGGGCGGCAGGCCGCAGTTCCCGATCAAGGACACGGTCCTGCGGGACATCACCGTCACGGGGGCCCACAAGAGCGGTGACGCCTACGACCACAAGTCGGGGTTCGGTGTCTGGGCCAACGAGATGCCCGAGGACGGGCAGGGCCCGGCGGTCGGCGAAGCGACCTTCCACAACCTGAAGTTGAGCGACAACGCGCAGGACGTCAAGAACACCACATCCACCTTCAGGATGGGCGTACAGCCCTGACCGACGACCGCCACCGAGGGGAGCACGGCCCCGGCCGACCGGAGACGGGCGGCCGGGGCCTCCCGGCCTGCAACGCGACAACAGCCGAGCGAACAAGATCCGGCACAGGACCGTAACTGGCTTGCGCTGCTTGCTATACGCTTGCGCATATGACGCGACGACTTGCTCAAGTTGCGAAGAAGGTGGGGGTGAGCGAGGCCACGGTGAGCCGTGTCCTCAACGGCAAGCCCGGTGTCTCCGCAGCGACTCGACAGTCCGTACTGACGGCGCTGGACGTCCTCGGGTACGAGCGGCCGACGCAGCTGCGCGGAGAGCGTGCCCGGCTCGTCGGTCTCGTGCTCCCGGAGCTGCAGAACCCCATCTTCCCCGCGTTCGCCGAGGTGATCGGCGGCGCGCTCGCCCAGCAGGGGCTCACGCCCGTGCTGTGCACGCAGACCAGGGGCGGCGTCTCCGAGGCGGACTACGTGGACCTCCTGCTCCAGCAGCAGGTCTCCGGTGTCGTGTTCGCGGGGGGCTTCTTCGCGGAGACCGACGCCCCGCACGACCACTACCACCAGCTGGCGGAGCGGAAGATCCCGGTCGTCCTCATCAACGCGTCGATCGAGGGCCTGGACTTTCCCTGTGTCGCGTGCGACGACGCCGTCGCCGTCGAACAGGCCTGGCGCCACCTCGCCTCACTCGGACACGAGCGGATCGGCCTGCTGCTCGGCCCGTCCGACCACATACCCTCGCGTCGCAAGCTGGAGGCGGCCCGGGGCATCGCGAAGGCAGCGGGCACCCAGCTGGCCGACGAATACGTCGAACGGTCGATCTTCTCCCTGGAGGGCGGCCAGGCCGCGGCCACCCGGCTGCTCGGGCGCGGGGTCACCGGCATCGTCTGCGGAAGCGACCCGCTCGCGCTCGGCGCGATCAGGGCGGCCCGTCGGCGCGGGCTCTCGGTCCCCTTTGACGTGTCGGTCGTCGGGTACGACGACTCGGCCTTCATGACCTGCACGGAGCCGCCGCTCTCCACGGTGCGTCAGCCCATCGAGGCGATGGGGCGCGCGGCGGTCGACCTGCTGTGCGCCCAGATCCAGGGCCACCAGACCCATCCCGGCGAACTCCTCTTCGAACCCGAGCTCGTCGTCCGCGGGTCGACGGCGCAGCGGTCCACCGGCTGATCACCCGAGTAGCCCGAGTAGTACGCGGAGGTCGGGTGCCGCGGGGAGCGCCGGCCGGCGGCTACAGTCACCAGCGATCAGAGCCTGTCTTTGAACCCTCGCTCACCTGGGAGAAGCTCGGACCATGGCCGTCGACGCACTCGACACCCGCATCCTGCGGCTGCTCCTGGAGCAGCCGCGCACCAGTCTGCGCGAGTACGCGCGCGTCCTCGGTATCGCCCGCGGCACCCTGCAGGCCCGGCTCGACCGCATGGAGCGCGAGGGCGTGATCACCGGCACGGGTCCGTTCCTCTCCCCCGCGGCGCTCGGCCACCCCGTGCTCGCCTTCGTCCACATCGAGGTCACGCAGGGGTACCTGGACGAGGTCGGGGACGCGCTGGCCGCCGTGCCCGAGATCATCGAGGCGTACTCGATCACGGGCGGCGGCGATCTGCTGACGCGTGTCGCGGCCCGGGACAACGGCCACCTCGAAGACGTCATCCAGCAGCTGATCAACCTGCCGGGTGTGGTGCGCACGCGTACGGAGATGGCGCTGCGGGAGCGGGTTCCGCACCGGCTGCTGCCGCTGGTCGAGTCGGTCGGCAGGTCGGCCGCCGGGCAGGGATGACCAGCTCGTCCGGCATGCTGGAGGTCATGGTCGGCGTGCGGTCACCCCGCATGACGGGGATGGTCTTCTCCCGCTCAGACGGCGCCGGCCACCCGCTCGGGGGTGAGCAGCTCCGCGAGCCGCTCCGGCGGCAACAGGCCCTTCTCCAGGACGAGTTCGGCGACGCCGCGCCCCGTGGCCAGTGCCTCGCGCGCGATCTCCGTCGCAGCCGTGTAGCCGATGTGCGGGTTGAGCGCGGTGACCAGGCCGATGGAGGTCTCCACCGAGTGCCGCAGCACCTCCGTGTTGGCCGTGATCCCCGCCACGCACCGCTCGGCGAGCGTCGTGCAGGCCGCGCGCAGCGAGGTGATGCTCTTGGCCAGCGAGTGCAGGATGACCGGCTCGAAGGCGTTGAGCTGGAGCTGGCCCGCCTCCGCGGCCATGGTGATCGTGACGTCGTTGCCGATCACCTCGAAGGCGACCTGGTTGACGACCTCGGGGATGACCGGGTTGACCTTGCCGGGCATGATGCTCGAACCGGCCTGCACCGGCGGCAGGTTGATCTCGTTGAAGCCCGCGCGCGGACCCGATGACAGCAGCCGCAAGTCGTTGCAGCTCTTGGAGAGCTTGACCGCGATCCGCTTCAGGACGCCGGAAAGGTGCACGAAGGCGCCGCAGTCCTGGGTCGCCTCGACCAGGTTGGCGGCCGTCACCAGTGGCATGCCGGTGATTGCGGCGAGGCGGCGGCGGGCGGTCTCGGCGTAACCGGCGGGGGCGTTGAGGCCCGTGCCGATGGCGGTGGCGCCGAGGTTGATCTCGTGGATCAGCTCGACGGCCTCGGCGAGGCGCATACGGTCCTCGTCGAGCATCACGGCGTACGCGGAGAACTCCTGGCCGAGCGTCATCGGCACCGCGTCCTGCAACTGCGTGCGCCCCATCTTCAGGACGTCGCGGAACTCCAGGGCCTTGGCCGCGAACGCGTCCTGCACGACCGCCATCGCACGCAGCAGCCCGTGCACGGCGCTGATGGTCGCGATCTTCACGGCCGTCGGGTAGACGTCGTTGGTGGACTGGCTGAGGTTGACGTCCTCGTTGGGGTGGAGGTGCTCGTACGCGCCCTTGGGGTGCCCGAGGAGTTCCAGCGCCCGGTTGGCGACGACCTCGTTGGCGTTCATGTTGGTCGAGGTGCCCGCGCCGCCCTGGATGACGTCGACGACGAACTGGTCGTGCAGGCGCCCCGCGCGGATCTCCCGGCAGGCGGCGGCGATCGCGTCGGCCTTGGCCTTCGGGAGCAGCCCGAGCTCCTCGTTGGCGCGGGCCGCGGCCTCCTTGACGGCGGCGAGCGCGTCGATGAGCTGCGGGTACACGGAGATCGGGATGCCCGTGATGGGGAAGTTCTCCGTGGCGCGCAGGGAGTGGATGCCCCAGTAGGCGTCGGCGGGAACGTCCCGGTCGCCGAGCAGGTCGTGCTCGCGGCGCGGGGCGGGGGCGGGGATGGTGCTCATGATGCTTGATCTCTTCCGGGGCACAAGCGCCCCACCAGGGGCGCGAGGAACTGCGCGGCCGGCCATGACCGGCGGCGCAGACGAACACACTCGGGCGGCGGTCAGGCGGCAGCGGCCTCGTCCGATGTCTCCGGCTCACCGACGAGGCGCCGCAGGATCGCCGTACGCTCCGCAGGCTCCGGCGCGGCGAGCAGCGCCGCGAGCACCGCACTGCGCACCTGACCGGCGCGCAGCGTGCCGGTGAGGACCGCTCCGGCGGCCGAGAGGTCGACGGCTCCGCCGTGCGTGTAGATCTCGGTGACGGGGCCGGCCGGGACCCGGGTGGTGAGGGCGACGACGACGCCGCGCTCGATGGCGGCGGTGACGGCGGTGACGAACTCGGGGGTCGCGTTGCCCGCGCCGGTGGCGACGAGCACGATGCCCTCGGCACCTGCCTCGACCGCCGTCTCCAGGAACAGCGGGTCGGCGTCGACGTGGTGCATGACCATGTCGATCCGCGGCAGGGACCCGGGTGCGACGGCCGGGGGCGGCGGCAGCGGCGCGGGGCGGACCGGGCGGTGCAGGACCGAGACCTTGCCGAAGCCGACCTTGCCGACGGGCGGCCCGGACGGGTCGGCGAACGCGTCGGCGGCCAGCGTCTGGCTCTTCACGGTGCCGCGCGCGGCGTGCACCTTGCCGTCGAAGACGACGAGGACCCCGAGGTCACGCACGGTGGCGGCGGTGAGGAGCGCGTCGTAGAGGTTGCCGGGGCCGTCGCCGTCCTCGGCGCCGAGCGGCTTCTGGGCCCCGGTGAAGACGACCGGGCGGGGGTCGTCGTGGTGCAGGTCGAGCAGGAAGGCGGACTCTTCGAGGGTGTCCGTGCCGTGGGTGACGACGATGCCGTCGACTGCGGGGTCCGCGAACACCTCGCGCACGGTGCGCAACAGGGTGACCTGCTGGGCGGAGGTGAGGCGCGGGCTGTTGACGTTGAAGAGGTCGATGACCTCGGAGGCTATGCCGTGGGGTATCGACGCCGTAGCGAGCACCTCGCGGCCGGGGGCGTCGGCGGCGAAGCCGGTCCCCTGCCAGCGGCTGGCGATCGTCCCGCCGGTGCTGATGACCACGACCCGTCGCGCCTGTGCTTCCACGTCTGCGTCCCTCCCAGGAGCCCTGAATACCGTCAGCCCCCGGAGTGGTGGGCAGTCTCGGCGCAAGGATAGGTCGAACACGGCGCAATGTGTTTGCCAAACACGGGCGTCTGTGCAATATGCGTGGTGGATAATTGCGTCATGGATGATATTGACCGCAGTATCTTGCGCGAGCTGCAGAAGGACGGCCGGCTGACCAACCAGGAGCTGGCCGCACGGGTCGGCCTCAGCCCGTCGCCCTGCATGCGGCGGGTGCGCCAGCTGGAACTGGACGGCGTGATCCAGGGCTATCGCGCGGTCGTCGCCCCGGAGGCCGTCGGCCGCGGCTTCGAGGTGCTCGTCTCCATCGAGGTGCGGCGCGACCGCGAGACGGTCGAGGCGTTCGAGGCGGCGCTGCAGGACATCCCGGACGTCATCGAGGCGCACCGCCTGTTCGGCAGCCCCGGCTGCCTGCTGCGCATCGCCGTCGCGGACCTCGCGGCGTACGAAAGGCTCTGGATCGAACGGCTCACGGCACTGGCGGGGGTCACCGAGGTCAACTCGCAGATCATCATGAAGCGGATCAAGGAGCCGCAAGGGCTCCCGGTGGACGGCTGACGCCGGACCGCAACCCGGCCGCCGACCGTTCACCTCCCGGGCGACCCCCGCACCCAACTCCACTTTGGTACAGACCTATTGACGCCTGGTCTGCACCAGCCTAAGTTGACGCACCGCACGAGGCTCGTCTCCAGATCCCCCTCCGCCCCCAGGGAGCACAGTGTGATCGGTCGGACGTTACGCCTGCTGGGATCCGCCCTGGCACTGGTCTGTGCCGCGCAGCTGCCGGCCGCCGCCGCGGCTCCGGGCCCGGCCGCGCCGCAGGGCGACACCTGCGCGACCAAGCCGAGGCCCTCGGGCAAGGTGCTCCAGGGGTACTGGGAGAACTGGGACGGCGCCTCCAACGGCGTGCACCCGCCGTTCGGCTGGACCCCGATCACCGACAGCCGCATGAAACAGCACGGCTACAACGTGATCAACGCGGCCTTCCCCGTGATCCGCTCGGACGGCACCGTCCTGTGGGAGGACGGGATGGACGCGACGGTGAAGGTCGCGACGCCCGCGGAGATGTGCCAGGCCAAGGCCGACGGCGCCACGATCCTCATGTCCATCGGCGGCGCGGCGGCCGGCATCGACCTGAACTCCACGAACGTCGCCGACCGCTTCGTCGAGACGATCGTGCCGATCCTGAAGAAGTACAACTTCGACGGCATCGACATCGACATCGAGACCGGCCTCGTCGGCGGTGGCAGCATCAACCAGCTCTCCGCCTCGCAGTCCAACCTCATCCGCATCATCGACGGCGTGCTCGCCAGGATGCCCGCGGGCTTCGGCCTCACGATGGCTCCCGAGACGGCGTACGTCACCGGCGGCAGCGTCGTGTACGGCTCGATCTGGGGCGCGTACCTGCCCATCGTCAAGAAGTACGCGGACAACGGCCGCCTGTGGTGGCTCAACATGCAGTACTACAACGGCAGCATGTACGGCTGCGCCGGGGACTCCTACTCCGCGGGCACCGTCCAGGGCTTCATCGCCCAGACGGACTGCCTCAACAAGGGCCTGGTCATCCAGGGCACCACCATCAAGGTCCCCTACGACAAGCAGGTCCCCGGCCTCCCCGCCCAGCCCGGCGCAGGCGGCGGCTACATGTCCCCCAGCCTGGTCGGCCAGGCCTGGAACCACTACAACGGCGCCCTGAAGGGCCTGATGACCTGGTCCATCAACTGGGACGGGTCGAAGGGCTGGACCTTCGGGGACAACTTCAACCGGCTCAGGTAGCCGCCGCCGGGTGCTCAGAGCCTGTCTTTGAACCCCCGCCTGAAGACCGCCACCGTCCGCGCCGGGACGGTGAAGGTCCCCGAACTCCGGTTGTACCTGGCCAACTTGACCACTCGGTCGGCGCCCGAACGCTGCACAGGATGCAGGGCGTACGCGGTGCCCTCGAGCGCCGCGACGCGCTGCTGCTGTGCGCGCGGGCTCGCGTTGAAGACCACCACGAGGTCGGCCAGCTGCATGGTGATGACGCCGGGCGTCTCGGCCGCGGTGCCGGAGAGCGGGAAGGAGAGCGCCGACTGGACCCGGTCGGCCGTGGCGAGGGAGAAGGCGGGCTCGGTGGTACGGATCTTCAGCAGGTCCCGGTACGCGGCCGACGTGCCGTTGATCTCCGCGCAGCCGGGGATCAGTGTCGGTGAGGACGACAGCAGGGGCTTCGCGTAGGGCCACTTGGACTGGTTGTCGGCGGCCCGAGGCAGACCGCGGCCGAAGCCGTTGCCCGCACGGCAGTCCCAGTGGACGGCGTTGAACCAGTCGCCGCTGTCGAAGGAGTTGCGGTCGAGCGACTTGGATCGCAGCAGGTCCGTGCCCGCCTGGGAGAGCGCCGGCCCCTGGGAAAGGGAGGCCGTGGCCATCGCGAGGAGCTGCATGCGGGCGCGGTCGGCCGGTGCGGTGTCCGTGGGCAGCTTGAAGGCGAGCGCGTCGTAGAGCGTTTCGTTGTCGTGCGCGTCCGCGTAGGAGAGCGCGTCGCCGGGAGCCACCGCATACCCGGCGGGGGCGCCGTTGTAGTCGACGTCCGCGCCCTTGACCGTACGACCGGCAAAGTCCCTGAAGGTGAAGGCGGCGAGGTTGCCGGACAGGCCCACCTTGATGAGGTCCTGGTAGTGGAGCAGCCGGGCCTTCTGCTCGGCCGGAGTGCCGTTCGCCTTCGAGGAGTTGGGGTCGGTGTACAGACCGCTGGCGAAGCCCTGCACACCCGGGTCCTCGTCGAAGGGGCCGCCGCCGCGCAGCGCGTCGCGGGAGCGGTCGGAGAACGTCGCGACGCCGGTGCCCGCCATGTTCTTCTGGGTGGCCTGCACGAAGCGGGCGTCGTCGGCGACCTCGCCGAAGTTCCATCCCTCCCCGTACAGGACGATGTCCTTCCCGTCGACGCCGTCCTTCTCCACGCTCAGCGCGTCGAGGGCCTTGCGGACGGCGAGGATGTTCGCCTTGGGGTGGTGGCCCATCAGGTCGAAGCGGAAGCCGTCGACCTTGTACTCCCTGGCCCAGGTGACGACCGAGTCGACGACGAGCTTGCCCATCATGGCGTTCTCGGGCGCCGTGTTGGCGCAGCACGTGGAGGTGGCGACCGTGCCGTCGGCCTCGAGGCGCTGGTAGTAGCCGGGCACGATCCTGTCGAGCACGGACCTGTCGGCCTGGCCGCTCGCGACGGTGTGGTTGTAGACGACGTCCATGACGGTACGCAGACCCGAGCCGTTCAGTCCCTGCACCATCCTGCGGAACTCGACCGTGCGGCGGGCGCCGTCGGGATCGCTCGCGTACGAACCCTCGGGAACGGTGAAGTGCAGCGGGTCGTAGCCCCAGTTGTACGCGTCGTCGGCGGCGCTCCTGGTGACGCAGGCCTGCTGTTCGTCGGAGTCGGGCGCGTACGACGGCAGGTCGCAGTCGGGGGTGGCCCGGTCGGAGGCGCGCTCGGGGATGGTGCCGATGTCGAAGGCGGGCAGCAGGTGCACGTAGGACGTGCCGGAGCGGGCGAGGCCGCGCAGGTGCCGCATCCCGTCGGACCGCTTGTCCGTGAAGGCGAGGTACTGGCCCGGGTGCTTCGACGTGCGGTCCGCCACGGAGAAGTCGCGGATGTGCAGTTCCTGGATCTGCGCGTCGCGCAGCGGGACCGGCTCCGGCTTGCGCAGCCCGGCCCAGCCCGTGGGGGCGAGCTGCGGGTCGTCCAGGTCGACGGCGAGGCTGCGCCGGGAGTCGCTGGTGAGGGCGGTCGAGTACGGGTCGGTGACCTTGTTGGTGACGATCTTCCGGACGCTCGGCGCCCACACCTTCACCACATAGCGGTACGCCTTGCCCTGCCAGCTACGGGGGCCCGTCGCGGACCACACGCCGGAAGCGGGGTCGCGGCGCATCGGGACCGTGCGGCCGCCGATGTCGAGGGAGACCTCCTGAGCGGTGGGGGCCCAGACGGAGAGGGCCGTGCGGCCGTGGGCGAAGCGGGGGCCGAGGACCGCCCCGGCGGCGGCGGTGGCGTACAGGTCGTCGAGGACGCCCTGCGTCTGGACACCGGTGGCGGAGCGCAGGGTGCCGTCGGCGGACCGTGCGGTGGCGACGAGCTGGCCGGTGAGGGCGGTGCGGATCCGGTCGCGGTCCCGGCGGTCGACGGTGTAGGCGGCATAGCCCTTGAGGTGCGGGAACTTGGTCTTCTGGGCGTCGGTGAGACCGCCCTCGACCGGAGTGAGGCGCAGTCGGCGGGCCTTGCCCTCGATGTCGCCGTCCTTGACGGTGAGGCCGCCGCGGGGCGCGTAGAGGAGTTCGTGGACGGTGCCTGGGCCGGCTTCCCGTACGAGGGTGTCCCGGTCGATCCACTGCGCCCTCGACTTCGACAGGTCCAGGGCGTCGGCGGGCCCGGCCGCGGCGGACGGTGTCGGCGGGTCGAGCGGCACGGCCGTCGCCGTCGCGGTCAGGGGCGCCACCGCGGCGAGCAGGACGGTCACCACGGTCACGGCGGTACGGCGCGGGGAGCCGGTCACGAAGGGTTCTCCTTGGGGAGGGCGGGAGTCCGGGGCGAGAGGAAGGGTGTGGCCGCCCGGCTGCGGGGACTTGGACGGGCCGGGCGGCCGGGCAGGGGGGAGAATCGGCCGTAGAGGAGGACCGGTCAGCAGTTCTTGGCCCCGGGGCGCAGCGCGAGGGCGGTGTTCGGGGCGACCGAGGCGGTGAACCGACCCGAGCCGTCCACACCGACCCTCCTGCCGCTCTGCACGTCGCAGTACGTGCCCGCGGCCAGGGAGGTCTGGAAGGTGCGGTCGACGGGGGCACCCTCGTGGTTGATGACCACGTACCCCTTGTTCCCCCGGCCGAAGGCGATGGCGTCGTTGCCGTTGTCCCACCAGTCGGTGACGGCGGCGCCGCGCGCGGCGTTGCGGAACGCGACCATGCGGCGGATCTCCGGCCAGGCGTGCTGGCACTTCCAGCCGTCGCTGTAACAGGCCTTCACCTGGCCGCCGTCGGGCGATCCGGCGTCGGTGTCGCTGAACTCGTAGCCGGAGTGGACGTCGGGGGAACCGTAGGGCCAGGCGAGCATGAAGACGTGCGCGAGGGTGTAGTCGGCGCCGTCCTTGTAGCTGAGGGTCTGGCCGTGGCGCTCGGTGTCGTGGTTGGTGACGAACACCGACGACGTGCTGCCCGGCATGTAGCCCCAGCCCTCGCCGAAGTTCTTGAGGTAGGCGAGCTTCTCGTCCTTGAAGACCCTCTTGAGGTCCCAGGCGTAGCGGAACTCCTGGGCGTCACCGGTGGCGGTGTACTCGCTCGGGGAGACCGCCTCGCCGGCGCCGTACAGGGTCTCCTGCTTCCAGTAGACGCCCGGGTTGCTCAGCCGCGACTTGATGTTCTTCAGGTCGTCGACGGGCATGTGCTTGGCCGCGTCGATCCGGAAGCCGTCGACGCCGAGCGAGAGGAGGTCGTTCAGGTACCCGGCGATGCGGCCGCGTACGTACTCCTCGCCGGTGTCCAGGTCGGCCAGGCCGCCCAGCTCGCAGTGCTGGACGTTCCAGCGGTCCTGGTAGTTGCTGATGTCGGCCTTGCAGTCGTCCATGTCGGCGGCCGAGTACGTGCCGGGGTAGTCGTACTTGGAGAAGGACGAGCCCGCCGAGCCGGTGCCGGAGGCGTTGGTCATGTGGTTGATCACCGTGTCGGCGACGACCTTGACCCCGGCCGAGTGGCAGGTGTCGACCATGTGCTTGAAGGCGGCGCGGTCACCGAGCCGGGTCCCGATGCGGTAGCTGACGGGCTGGTACGCGGCCCACCAGGCGTCGCCCTTCAGGCGTTCCTGGGGCGGCGACACCTGGACGTACCCGTAGCCGTCCGGTCCGAGCCGGTCCGTGCAGGCCCTGGCCACCGAAGCGAAGTTCCACTCGAAGAGGACGGCGGTGACGTCCTTGGCGCCGGGCGGGGCGGCCTGGGCGCCGGGGGCGGCGACGACACCGCCCGCGACGCCCGCCAGGAGGGCGAGCGCGGTCGCTACGGGCCTGCGGCGTCTGACGGTCCGGCCGGTCATGGGTACCTCCTGCGGTTGGGGGGAGAACCTCCAGCAACTTCTTGCAGCAAGTTGGCACAAGTTGTTGCGGGTTGGACCGTATGGCGCCCCAAGGGCGGGGTCAACCCTCTGGGCAGACCCCGGTGGACCCGCGTACGACCAGCTCCGGCTGGAAGACGAACTCCGTGCGCTGCACGGGGTTTCCGTCGATCTCCTCCAGGAGGGCGCCCACCGCGGCGGTCGCCATCGCCTGCACCGGCTGGCGCACCGTGGTCAGCGGCGGGTCGGTGAAGGCGATGAGCTGGGAGTCGTCGAAGCCGACCACGGAGACGTCGCCGGGCACGGTCAGACCGCGCTCGCGCACCGTCCTGACGGCGCCGAGCGCCATCAGGTCGCTGCCGCAGACCATCGCGGTGCACCCCAGGTCGAGGAGGGCACCGGCCGCGGCCTGGCCGCCCTCGACCGTGAACAGCGTGCGCTGCACGAGGCGTTCGATCTCCGCGGGGGCCAGGCCGAACGTGCTGCGCAGCGCCGCCCGGAACGCCTCCGCCTTGCGCAGGGAGGGGACGTACCGCGTCGGTCCGACGGCCAGGCCGATCCGCTCGTGGCCCAGGTCGGCCAGGTGCCGTACCGCCATGCGTACCGCCGAGCGGTCGTCGGGCGACACGAAGGAGGCCGGGATGGCCTCGTTGTAGCCGTTGACGAGGACGAAGGGCACCTTGCGGTGGGCCAGTTCGCGGTAGCGCGCGGTGTCGGCCGTCAGATCGGCGTGCAGCCCCGAGAGGAAGATGATGCCGCTGACCCCGCGGTCCTCCAGCTGCTCGACCAGCTCGTCCTCGGTGGCGCCGCCCGGCATCTGCGTACAGAGCATCGGGGTGTAGCCGTGTCCGGCCAGGACCTGCTCGATGACCTGCGCGAAGGCCGGGAAGATCGGGTTGGTGAGCTCGGGGATGACGAGGCCGACGAGACCGGCGCTGCGCCGCCCGAGGCGGCTGGGGCGCTCGTAGCCGAGGACGTCGAGGGCGGCGAGGACCCGGCGCCTGGTGCCCGCCGCCACCCCCGCCTTCTCGTTGAGCACCCGGCTCGCGGTGGCCTCGCTGACGCCGGCCTGGGCGGCGATGTCCACGAGCCGCGGGGCGCCGCGGTGGGCGGCGTCCCGCGGCACGGAGGGCAACGTCACACCGCCCACCAGACGGTGGTGTCGGCGGGCAGCCGTACGGTCCCTTCGACGATCTCCGCCTCCTCGGTGGCGAGCAGGACGCGGCCGGGTGCGGTGATCCGGACGGCCTGCGCGGTGGTGTTCACCGTGCAGACGAAGCCGTCGCGGGCGAAGGCGAGCACGCCTTCGGGGGCGTCGAGCCACTCGATCGCCGCGCCCGCGCCGAGTCCCGGCTCCGCGCGGCGCACGGCGAGGGCCCTGCGGTACAGCTCCAGGGTCGAGCCGGGGTCGCCGGTCTGCGCCTGCACGCTCAGCTTGCCCCAGCCGTCCGGCTGCGGGAGCCAGCTGCCGCCCGCGCCGAAGCCGTACGACGGGCCCTCGGTGGTCCACGGAATGGGCACCCGGCAGCCGTCGCGGAACCCGTCCTGACCGTCGGCGCGGTGGAACGACGGGTCCTGACGCGCCTCGTCGGGCAGGTCGGTGACGTCGGGCAGGCCGAGCTCCTCACCCTGGTACAGATAGGCGGAGCCGGGCAGGGCCAGCATCAGCAGGGTCGCGGCGCGGGCCCGGCGCAGGCCGAGTTCGCGGTCGCCCGCGGTGCGCAGCTGGGTGCCCATGCCCTGCGGGTTGGCGTAGCGCGTGGCGTGCCTGGTCACGTCGTGGTTGGAGAGCACCCAGGTGGCGGGCGCGCCCACGGGACGCATCGCGGCGAGCGACACGTCGATGACCTCGCGCAGCTCGGCGGCGTCCCACGAGGTGCCGAGGTACTGGAAGTTGAAGGCCTGGTGCATCTCGTCGGGGCGCACGTAGTGGGCCGAGCGCTCGACGGTCGGGGTCCACGCCTCGGCGACGAGGATGCGGGCGCCCTCGTACTCCTGGAGGACCTGCCGCCAGCTGCGGTAGATGTCGTGCACGCCGTCCTGGTCGAAGAACGGCATGACGTCGTTGCCGAGCAGCTTCAGCTGGTCGCGGCTGCCGATGTCGGGCAGACCGGCCGCCTTGACCAGGCCGTGCGCCACGTCGACCCGGAAGCCGTCGACGCCCATGTCGAGCCAGAAGCGCAGGATGGAGCGGAACTCGTCCCGCACTGCGGGGTGTTCCCAGTTGAAGTCGGGCTGCTCGGGGGCGAAGAGGTGCAGGTACCACTCGCCGTCGGGGAGCCGGGTCCAGGCGGGGCCGCCGAAGATGGACTCCCAGTCGTTGGGCGGGAGTTCGCCGTCGGCGCCCTTGCCCGGGCGGAAGTGGTAGCGCTCGCGGAGCGGGGATCCCGGTCCCTCGCTCAGCGCGCGCCGGAACCAGTCGTGGCGGTCGGAGGAGTGGTTGGGCACCAGGTCCACGATGATGCGCAGGCCGAGCTCGTGGGCGTCGCGGATGACCGCGTCGGCGTCCAGGAGGCTGCCGAACATGGGGTCGATGGCCCGGTAGTCGGCGACGTCGTAACCGGCGTCGGCCTGCGGGGACGCGTAGAACGGGCTGAGCCAGACGGCGTCGACGCCGAGGTCCCTGAGGTACGGCAGCCGGCTGCGGATGCCCGCCAGGTCGCCCATGCCGTCGCCGTTGCCGTCGGCGAAGCTGCGCGGGTACACCTGGTAGATCACCGCGCCGCGCCACCAGTCCGTGTGCGTCTCGGTGGCGGGGGCGGCAGGGGCAGCGAGATGCTGGGTCATGTCTTCCCTGGGGATCGAGTGTGGTGGGGGCGGCGTGAGAGCCTGTCTTTGAACCCCCGTCGTCCGCGCGAAGCGCGGGCGCAGCGGTGTTCGGTGCGTGCGTGCCGGGCGCCGGGGCGCAGGCGGGGGTTCAAAGACAGGCTCTGAGGCCCGCGGACGGGACGCCTCGGGACGGATGCCTGGTCAGGACTTCGTCGCGCCCGCCGTGAGGCCGGAGACGAGGTGGCGCTGGGCGAAGCCGAAGATGACCGCGGCGGGCACCGCGACGATCACCGCGGACGCGGTCAGCGAACCCCAGTCGCTGGTGTACTGGTTGACGAAGGTCTGGAGTCCCCCGGCGAGCGTCAGGTTCTCCTCGCCGGTCATGAAGGCGGAGGCGTAGGCGACCTCGGCCCACCCGGTGATGAAGGTGTAGAACCCGGTGACGGCGAGACCCGGCTTGGCGAGCGGCACGATGAGCCGCCAGAAGGTGCCGAAGGGGTTGAGTCCGTCCACCCGTCCGGCCTCGTCGATCTCGACCGGGATGGTGTCGAAGTACCCCTTCATCATCCAGGCGCAGAACGGCACGGCGATGGTCAGATAGGTGACGACGAGGCCGATGGGCTGGTTCAGCAGGCCGAGGTCGGCCAGCAGGTTGTACAGCGGCACGATGAGTACCGCGACGGGGAACATCTGGGTGATCAGGAGCAGCCACATCAGCGGCCGCATGCCGGGGAACTTGAAGCGGCTCACCGCGTAGCCGGTGGTGGCGGCGATGAAGACGCCGATCACCGTGGTCAGGCCCACCACGATGAGGGAGTTGAGGAGCCAGTTCGGGAACTCGGTGTCGTTGAGCACGTGGTCGTAGTTGCCGAGCGTGAAGTCCTTGACCAGGTCGGTGGTGAAGGCCTCGCTCTCCGGCTTGAACGAGGTGACCAGGAGCCACAGCGGTGGCCCCACCGCGATGGCGCTCGTGATCAGCAGTGTCAGGTGCAGGGCGATGGAGGCCAGCGGCCCGCGCTCGTCGCGCCCCCTGGGCTTCCGCCGCGGCTTCTTCCCGGTTTCGGTCGGCACGGTTTCGGTCGGCACGGTTCTGGTCGGCACGGTGGTCACCACACCTCTCCCTGCTTGCGGAGCGCGCGGCGGTAGGCCACGGCGATGATCGACAGGAGGGCCAGGATGAGCACGCCCCAGGCCGCGGAGCCCGCGAAGTCACGGGGGCTGACGACGAACGAGAGCCGGTAGGCGTACGTCACCAGGATCTCGGTGGCGTCTCCCGGGCCGCCCCTGGTAAGGAGGAAGATCACCGGGAACATGTTGAAGGTCCAGATGCCGCTGATCAGGATCACCGTGCTGGCGACGGAGCGCAGCCCCGGCAGCGTGATGTGCCGGAAGCGCTGCCAGGCGCCCGCGCCGTCCATCTCGGCGGCCTCGTACAGCTCGCCCGGAATGGACTGCAGGCCGCCCAACATGGCCACCAGCATGAACGGCACGCCGAGCCAGACGTTGACGGTGATCACCGAGATCTTCGCCCAAGTCGGGTCGTTGAGCCACGGCACCGCGTCGATGCCGCCGCCTTCGAGGATCTTGTTGAGGAGGCCCTTCTTCTCGTTGAAGAGCAGCCGCCAGGTGAAGACGGAGACGAAGGCCGGCACCGCCCACGGCAGGATCAGCGCCATCCGGTAGAAGGAGCGCCCGGCCAGCTTGCGGTTGAGCATCGTGGCGAGCGTGAGGCCGAGCACGAAGGAGAGCGCGACGCAGGAGACGGTCCACACCACGGTCCAGGTGAGCCGGTCCCAGAAGACGCCGTCGGAGAGGATCGACGAGTAGTTGTCGAGACCGACGGACTTGTACGTGGCCGGGATGTCGTTGACACCGATGTGCCGTTCGACGTTCGCCTCATTGGCGTCGGTCGTCGACAGGTACATGCCGCGCACGAGCGGGTACCCGACGATCACGCCGATCACGATCACCACGGGGGCCACCATGGCCCACGCGTACCAGTGGGTGGCCAGCGCCCTGCGCAGCGGCCCCGGGGTTGTGCCGGGCCGGTGGCCGCGGCCGCGGACGCTCTGCGCGTCCACGGCCTTCGCCACCGACCGGCCGGTCTCGACAGCCATGGGTCGGTCGGCCCTCCTTCTTACTTGTAGCCCTTGAGGAGCTTGCGGTAGGCGTCACCGATGCCCTTGGCGCCCTGTTCGGGCGAGGACTTGCCGCTGAGCACCTTCTCCAGCTGGAGGCGGATCGGCTCGAAGAGCGCGTTGGCCTCCGGAATCCACGGCCGCTGCACGGACTTGGCCACGGCGGGCTTGAAGAACTGCACCATCCGGTTGTCCTTGACGGACTTCACGTCGTAGACGGACGTACGGGTCGGCAGCAGGCTGAGCTGCTCGGTGGTCTGCTGCTGCACCTTGGCGGAGCTCATGTACTTGATGAACTCGTACGCCGCGTCGAGGTTGCCGGACCCGGCGTACGCGGCGAGGTTCCAGCCGCCCTGCGGGGCACCCTGGCGCGCGCTGCCCGCCGGAGCGGGGGCGACACCGAGGTTGCCCTTGTCGGCCTTGAACTCCTTGCCCTTCAGAGCGCCTTCGATGGACCAGGGGCCGTCGAGCGCCATCGCGACGTCGCCGTCCTTGAAGGCGTTGAGCTGGTTGTTGTAGCCGTCGCTCGCGTCGGTGACCGCCGCCTTGGAGTCGAGAAGGTCCTTCATCACCGAGAACGCCTTGGCGCCCTCGGGGTCGTCGACGGTGACCTTCCTGCTCTTGGTGTCCAGGAGGTCGCCGCCCTCTCCGTAGAGGTACGGGAGGTAGTAGTACGGGTCGTCGCCGCGCAGGTAGAGGCCGGTCTTGCCGGTCTTGGACCTGATCTTCTTCGCGACGGACTTCACCTCGTCGAAGGACTTCGGCACGTCGGCGCCCGCGGCCTTCAGCATCTTCTTGTTGTAGAAGAGCGCGAGGGTGTCGATGGTCTGCGGCGCGGCGTAGGTCTTGCCCTTGAACTTGGTGCTCGCGGCGGCCTGCGGGAGGTAGTCGTCCGGCTTGTCGAGCGCGGCGGTGCCGTCGAGCGCGGCGAGGTAGCCGAGCGAGGCGAAGTCCTGGGTCCAGGCGACCTCGGTGCGCATCACGTCGGGGGCGCCGGAGTTGCCGCCCGCGGCGTTCTTGAACTTGGCGTTGGCCTCGCCGAACGGGACGTTCACATAGTTGACCTTGACATCCGGGTGGAGCTTCTCGAACCCCTTGGCGATCTGTTCGTACGCGCCCTTCTCGGCGTCGTTCGAGGTGTCCCAGAAGGTGACGGTGCCGGAGATCTTCCCCGAGCCCTTGCTGCCGCCGCCGTCGTCGTCGCCACCGCACGCTGCCGCTGTCATGGCCAGGGCCGCGATCAGCCCGGTGGCCGCTATGCCACGCCGCATGTGAACTCCTTCAACTGATCCCGGAATCACGGGGAGACGAAGAGGTGCCTCCTGCTGGCCGCTCTGGACGCGGCGCCGGGTTGCCAGGAACGTAACAGCGTTGCAAGGGCGTCGAAAGAGCTTGCGGAATATTTCTGCAAGAGCCGGTGATCGTTACATCTGCGTGTCCTTTCCGTTGCCGCTCCCGCGCTTGACACCTCTGTGAGCTGCGGACCAGGGGAAGTTGGGCGCGGTGCACGCGATGCCGACCGGTGTCGCACAGGTGCTGAAACCGGCTGAAAGGTTCTTGCACGACAGCTCTTTCCGCAAGCTTTCAGAGCCGGTGTGCAATCTTCGCGATGACAGGTACAGTCCAGTGCCATGACCGCACGGCTTGTCGACATCGCAGCCCACGCGGGGGTCAGCGAAGCCACCGTGAGCCGCGTCCTCAACGGCAAGCCCGGAGTGGCCGCGGCCACCCGCGAGGCGGTGCTCGCCGCCCTCGACGTCCTCGGATACGAACGCCCCGTGCGGCTGCGCCGCCGCAGCGCCGGACTCATCGGCCTCATCACGCCGGAGCTCGACAACCCCATCTTCCCCGCCTTCGCCCAGGTCATCGCGCAGGCGCTGACGCGCCAGGGCTACACCCCGGTGCTCGCGACGCAGACCCCGGGCGGCTCCACCGAGGACGAGCTCACCGAGATGCTGGTGGACCGGGGTGTCAGCGGCATCATCTTCGTCTCCGGACTGCACGCCGACACCACCGCCGACATGGCGCGCTACGACGCGCTGCGCGGCCAGGACGTCCCCTATGTGCTGGTCAACGGCTTCTCCGCGGAGGTGGCCGCACCCTTCGTCTCCACCGACGACCGGGCCGCCATGCGCCTCGCCGTCACCCACCTGACGTCGCTCGGCCACACCCGTATCGGACTCGCGGTCGGCCCGAAGCGGTTCGTCCCCGTGGTGCGCAAGATCGAGGGCTTCCGGCTCGCACTGCAGGAGCGCCTCAACCTCACGGACGAGGACGCGGCGGAGCTGATCCAGCACTCCCTCTACACCCTGGAGGGCGGCCAGGCCGCCGCCACCACCCTCATCAACCGCGGCTGCACCGCCCTCGTGTGCGCCAGCGACATGATGGCGCTCGGCGCCATCCGGGCCGCCCGCGACCTGGGCCTCTCCGTACCCACGGACATCTCCGTGGTCGGCTTCGACGACTCCCCGCTCATCGCGTTCACCGACCCGCCGCTGACCACGATCCGCCAGCCGGTGCAGGCGATGGGCCAGGCGGCGGTCCGGGCGCTGCTCGAGGAGATCGGCGGAACGCCCGCACCGCACGGCGAGTTCGTCTTCATGCCGGAGCTGGTGGTGCGGGGTTCCACGGGGTCGGGGCGGCGCACGCCGCAGTGAACGGCCGGCGGGCGCGGCCGGGGTGGCATGCCCCTTCATTGACGCCTCGTTCACCTGCCCGTACAAACGCGGCATGCGTACACCCTCTCCCCTCCCCCTCACCGGCATCACCGTCGTCAGCCTGGAGCAGGCCGTCGCCGCGCCCTTCGTCACGCGTCAGCTCGCCGATCTAGGGGCCCGTGTCATCAAGGTCGAGCGTCCCGGCGGCGGCGACTTCGCCCGTCGCTACGACACGACCGTGCACGGCCAGGCCAGCTACTTCGTCTGGCTCAACCGCTCCAAGGAGTCACTCACCCTCGACCTCAAGTCGACGGACGGCAGGGAGATCCTGGAGGAACTCCTCGCCGGGGCCGACGTGTTCGTGCAGAACCTCGCCCCCGGCGCCGCCGCCCGCATGGGCCTGGGCGCCGAGGAGCTGCAGGGCCGCCATCCGTCCCTGATCCCCTGCACCGTCAGCGGCTACGGCACGGACGGGCCGTGGGCGGACCGCAAGGCCTACGACCTGCTGGTGCAGTGCCAGACCGGGCTGCTCCAGCTCACCGGCTCCCCGGACGAGTGCGCGCGCGTCGGCATCTCGGTGGCCGACATCGCGGGCGGGATGTACGCGTACAGCGGCATCCTGTCGGCGCTCTTCACACGGGCGACGACGGGGCGGGCGCCCGCCGTCGAGGTGTCCCTCTTCGACGCGCTCGCCGAGTGGATGAGCCAGCCCGCGTACTACACACGCTACGGCGGCACCCAGCCGCCCCGCGTCGGCGCCCGCCACGCGACGATCGCGCCGTACGGTCCCTTCACCGCGTCCGACGGCAACGACGTGCTGCTCTCCGTGCAGAACGAACGCGAATGGGCGGCGCTGTGCCGGGAGTTCATCGGCCGCCCCGAGCTGACGGACGATCCGCGCTTCGCCACCGGGTCCGACCGCGTGGCCCACCGCGACGCGCTCGACGCGATCATCTCCGCACGCTTCGCCGAACTCGGCAGCGACGAGGCGACGGAGCTGCTCGACCGCACGGGCATCGCCAACGCGGGGGTCAGCTCCGTCCACGCGTTCCTGGCCCACCCCGTGCTCACCGGGCGCGACCGCTGGCAGGACATCCAGGTGCCCGGCGCGCCGGAGCCCGTCCAGGCCCTGCTGCCCCCGGCCAACCTCTCCGGGGTCACCCCGCGCATGGGCCCGGTGCCGTCGGCGGGCGAGCACACGGCCGCGATCCTCGCCGAGCTCGGCCGCACTCCGGACGACGTCGCCCGGCTGCGCGAGGAGGGCGTCTGCCGGTGAGCGGCCCGCGCGTTCGGCCGGCGGTCAGCCGTCGACGGCGACGCCGAGCCCTTCCAGGACGACCGCGTTCGGCAGTTGCGCGAACACCTTGCCCGGCACGATGAGCTTGCCGCGCCGGCTGCCGCTGCCCACCAGGACGTGCGGCAGGTCCGCCACCGCGGCGTCGACGAGGAGCGGCCACGCGGCGGGCAGCCCGATCGGCGTGATGCCGCCGTACTCCATCCCCGTCTCACCCGTGGCCGTCTCCATCGGGGCGAACGACACCTTGCGCGCGCCCAGTTGGCGGCGCACCGTGCCGTTCACGTCGACGCGCGTACCGGACAGGACGACGCACGCGGCGAGCGTGGTCTCACCACCGCGCTTGCCCGCCACGACGACGCAGTTGGCGGACCGGCTGAGGAGCTCGGGGCCGTAGTGCTCTAGGAACGTGGCGGTGTCGGCCCACTCCGGCGCCGTGTCGACGTGGACCAGCTCGTCGGCCGGGACGGGCCCGCCCCAGGCCCGTACGGCGTCCGCGACGGACGGTACGAGCAGGTCGAGGGCTTCGGAGGCGGGGCTGACGACGTCGAAATCACCGAGAGGAGCGCGCATGGCGGCACGTTAAGAGCCTGTCTTTGAACCCCCGTCGTCCGCGCGAAGCGCGGGCGCAGCGGTGTTCGGTGCGTGCGATCGGAGTGCGGAGTCCCAGGTCATGTGGCGGAGCCACCTGTCCTGGGGCTCCGTGCGCCGAGGGCGCGTGCCGGGCGCCGGGGCGCAGACGGGGGTTCAAAGACAGGCTCTAACAGCCGCCGTGGAGGGGCCTGTTGACGGCACCGGCCGTCAGCGGTCTCGGAGCAGGGCTGCCTCTCACCCCTCCCCCAACTCCCCGAGCGCGATCAGCTGCTGCGGTGTGATGCCGTCGGGGATCGGCACCGGTGCGGGGGTGCGCAGTGGGGGCTGCCAGCCCTGGTCGGGGTGCCAGGTGCGGACGACCCGGGCGGGCGCCCCCGCCACCACCGCGTGGTCGGGGACCTCGCCGCGGACGACCGCGCCCGCGGCGACCACCACGTTGCGGCCGATCCGGGCGCCGGGCAGGATCACCGCGCCCGTCCCTATCCAGCAGCCGGAGCCGATCTCCACCGGGTCCATGCGGGGCCACTGCTTGCCGATGGGGGTGTGCGGGTCGTCGTAGGAGTGGTTGGTGGAGGTCACGTACACGTAGGGGCCGAAGTAGCAGTCGGCGCCGATGGAGACCGTCGTGTCGGCGATGACGTGGCTGCCGCGGCCGAGGACGACGCCGTTGCCGATCCGGAGTATCGGGTCGGGGCCGAGGTCGAGGTCCGGCATCATCCCGGCGGTGAGCGTGACGTGCTGGCCCACGATGCAGTGGTCGCCGATCGTGATCCACGGCTCACCGAAGACCGTGCCCTGCGGGAAGGCGAGCTTCGTGCCCTCGCCGATCGCGCCGAACCGCAGCCGCCCGGGGTGCGCGGCGGTCACCGCGCCGGTGCGCTGCACCCACTCCCACCCCGCGTGGACGGCGCGCTGCGCCAGGCGGCGGGGCCCAGTGGCAAGCGATGAGAACGTGTTCCTGTTCTTCGGCACGCGCTCACGTTACTCAGTGCCGAGGTGCCCCGCAGGCCGCCCGCCTGTGATCTTCGCCCCACGCGCCCGCTGCCGCCGCGGCGTCCCGTACGGTGCCGTCAGGCGCGACGCGTCGCGGACGGATACAAGAGTGACGGATACAGGAGAGGCGGACCCGATGGGCCACGAGGCACTCGTCACCGGCATCGGCGGCAAGGTTCCGGAGATCGACCCGGACGCCTTCACCGCGCCGACGTCCGTCGTGCTCGGCGAGGTGACCCTGCGCGCCGGGGCGAGCACCTGGTACGGCGCGGTGCTGCGTGCCGACTGCGGGCCCATCGTCGTGGGCGCCGACAGCAACATCCAGGACAACTGCACCCTGCACGTCGACCCCGGCTTCCCCCTCACGATCGGGGAGCGCGTCTCGGTCGGGCACAACGCCGTCCTGCACGGCTGCACCGTCGAGGACAACAGCCTGATCGGCATGGGCGCGACCGTCCTCAACGGCGCGGTGATCGGCGCCGGTTCCCTGGTGGCGGCGCAGGCCCTCGTGCCGCAGGGCATGGAGGTGCCGCCGGGGTCGCTCGTCGCGGGGGTGCCCGCGAAGGTGCGCCGGGCGCTCACCGACGAGGAGCGCGCGGGGATCACCCTCAACGGCACGATGTACCTGGAGCTGGTCAAAGCCCACCGCGACGCGCACGCGGCGGGCTGACCGGGCAGGTCAGTCGGTGGCGGTGAGGGGGCGCGGATCGGCCGCCGCGGCTTCCTCGGCCTCCAGCTCCGCCGCCGCCTTCTTCGCCCGCCGCTTGACCAGCAGCATCGAGCCGATGCCGATCAGCACGGCGATGCCGAGTCCCACGTACGAGAAGCGCTTGAGCCAGTCCTCGGCGACCACGCCGATGTAGTAGATGACGGCGGTGGTGCCGCCCGCCCAGATGACGCCGCCGAGGACGTTGGCGATCAGGAACTTCCAGTACGGCATGCGCAGGACGCCCGCGAGGGGTCCTGCGAAGATCCGCAGGAGGGCGACGAAGCGGCCGAAGAAGACCGCCCACATGCCCCACTTCTGGAAGGAGCGCTCGGCGCTCGCCACATGGGCGGCGCTGAAGTGCTTGGGGAACTTGCGCTCCAGCCAGGCGAGGAGCGGCCTGCCGCCCTTGCGTCCGATGGCGTATCCGATGGAGTCGCCGACGATGGCGCCCACGGTGGCGCACGCCCCGAGGATCACCGGGTTGAGGTCGCCGTGCTGGGAGGAGAGGAGCGCCGCGGAGACCAGGACGATCTCACCGGGCAGTGGGATGCCCAGGCTCTCCAGTCCGATGACGAGACCCACCAGCGCGTAGATGCTGACGGCTGGTACGTGCTCCAGCCACTCCTGAACGTGCAACGCCGGTTCCTCCCGTGGTCCAAGTGTGTGTGCCCGGCGTGCGCTCCCCCCTCGGTCGCGCACGCCGGGCAGCCTACCCGGACGGGCTCACCCGGCCGGAATGGCGTCGTCCCAGAGCCCGCACCGGTGCTCCTCGCGCACCGTCGTACTGATCGCGTTCCCGCCCGCCGAGGCGGTACGCAGGGAGAGCACCTGCCCCGGCCTGACGCGCTGGTCGGGCGCGGGGGGCCCGGCCGCGGCGCGCGGCACCCCGGTCCTGATGAAGGAACCCCAGTACTGGACCATCTGCCGGGCCAGCGCGCGCTGCTCCGCGTCGAACGGCGAGTCGAGGCCGAAGTGCTTGAAGAGGTACTGGACTTCGTTGACGTGGGTCGCGCCGAAGTCGAAGTCGGTGCCGAGGTTCCGCAGCGACGCGAAGGGCGGCGAGGTGCGGTCCGCGAATTCGTAGGCGTAGACGGGCCCGCGGGCCGCGAGGGCCGTGTCAAGGCGCAGCGCCGTGCAGGCGAACATCCGGTCGCCGAGCGCCGCGGCGTACGCGTGCGTGGGCGAGGTGTAGTGCGCGAGCGGGTAGGCCGTAAGGACCCGCCGTCCGAGCTCGGGGCCGTACGCCTCGGTGAGCGCGGCCGGATACCGCTCGGCGGTCAGCGGTCTGCCCTGCCCGTCGAACTGCCCGAAGGCGAAGAGCCGTCCCTCGTCGCTGTTGGCGCCGTTCAGGACGGGTACGCGGGCCGCGCTCCCCTTCCGGTAAGCCTCCTCGGGCTGCACCGGCAGGAACGCGCCGCCCACGACCGGGCCCCAGTCGAAGCCGGCCTGCGCGGTGAGGATGTCCTTGGCGGGTTTGCGCCGCAGGCAGGCGAGTGCGGTCCTCGGGTCCGGGCAGCCGGCCTTCTTCGCGAACGCCGCGCCGTCGCCGGCCGCCCGCCGTCGCTCGCGGGCCGCGCAGTCGCCGTACGCGCCGCTCTCGATGATGCCCGCGCGGAACAGGCCGCGGGCCGTCGGCGAGGCGAGCAGCGTGCAGACCGAACGGCCGCCCGCCGACTCACCGGCGATGGTGACGCGGTCCGGGTCGCCGCCGAACGCTCCGACGTTGGCGCGCACCCAGCGCAGCGCGGCCTGCTGGTCGAGCAGGCCGTAGTTGCCCGACACGCCGTCGGAGGCCTCGCCGTCGAGGCCTTCCGCGGCGAGGAAGCCCATCGCTCCGAGCCGGTAGTTGACGGTCACGACGACGGTGCCGGTCCGGCGGGCGAAGGCGTCGGGCACGATGTCCTCGCCCGCGCCCGCGGTCAGCCCGCCGCCGTGCAGCCACACCATGACGGGGCGGTGCGCGGCGCGGCCCCTCGGGGTGTAGACGTTGAGGTCGAGGCAGTCCTCGGTGTGGCTTGGGTTCTCGTAGCCGGGGTCCCAGCTTGCGCTCTGCACGCAGCGGTGGCCGAACGCCGTCGTTCGGCGCACGCCCTGCCAGGGCTCTGCGGGGCGCGGCTCCTGCCAGCGGAGCCGTCCGACGGGCTGCCGCGCGTAGGGGACGCCGAGGAACTGGCGGCCCTCGGCGGTGGACGCGCCCCTGATCCAGCCGGCGTCGGTGCGCACCAGCGTGCTGTCCGCGCCGGCCGGGCCGCCGTGGGCCGCTGCCTGGACGGGTACGAGTGCGGCCGCGGCGGTCGCCGCCAGTGCGGCGCCGACCGACACGGCCCGGCGTATCCCGCCGGCTCTTCCCCTCATGATTTGCCTCCCTTGATGACGGTGGTCGTGGAGAGGATCAACTCGCGTACGGACGTGCCTACTTGAACGGTACGCCGGCCCGTGCCGCGCACCCAGCCGTGGCGCTCGACGTCCCACGCCGACAGGGAACGCCCGTCGACGTGGACGGTGACGCGCCGCCGCTGACCCGCGCGCAGGGCGAGCCGCCGGTAGCCGCCGAGCGCCCGCTCGGCCTGCGCCATTCCCAGGTCGGGCGAGGGCCCTAGGTACACCTGCGCGACGGTGATGCCGTCGCGTCGACCGGTGTTGCGCACGGTGAAGCTCACGTCCAGCCCCTGCCCCGACCTGCGGACGGTGAGATCGCGGTAGGAGAACGTCGTGTACGAGAGGCCGTGCCCGAAGGGGAAGAGCGGCCGCACCCCTTCGGCGTCGTACCAGCGGTAGCCGACGTGGATGCCCTCCGAGTACTCCTCGACGCCGTCGACCCCGGGGTAGCGGCGCCGGTCCCCCGCCATCGGATGGTGGTCGTCGTCCACCGGGAAGGACTGGGTGAGCCGGCCGCCGGGGTCGCAGTCGCCGAACAGGACGGCGGCGGTGGCGGCCGCGCCCTCCTGGCCGGGGTAGTACATCTGCAGCACGGCGGCAGTCCGCTCCAGCCACGGCATGGAGGTGGCCGACGACGTGTTCAAGACGACGGTGGTACGCGGGTTGGCGGCGGTCACCGCCCGGATCAGGTCCTCCTGGTGGCCGGGGAGCGCGACGGTCGTGCGGTCCTGGCCCTCGGTCGCGTCCTCGTACGCGAAGAGGAGAACGCTGTGCGCGCCGCGCGCCGCCCGCACCGCCGCGGCGACGTCCGCGGCCAGGGTCGCGCCGGTGACGCGGCGGAGCCGGAACGTCTGCCCCTTGTCGCCGCCCTTCGCCCTGATCCGCAGCCGGTGCCGGGCGGCGTCGAGGCGCAGCGTCGCGCGGCGCACGTTGAGGCCGTCGGGCGCGGTGGAGACGAGACCGCCGGAGAAGTACTCGCCGACGCCCGGCAGCGTCGGGTAGAGCTCGACGCCGTCCAGCTCCACCTTGGGCCGCTCGCCCGAGTAGTGGATGACGAGTGTCCATTCGTCCGCTTCCCCGGGCGTCAGCGTCCCTTCGTACGTCCACTCCTTCCCGGCAGCGACCCGCTGCCCCTCCGTGTCGAAGGCGGGACTGAGCGCGCGCCGCGGGACGGCCTTGCCGTAGAGGTCCTCGCCCAGCGCGTAGGTGACGTCGGCGTGGCGTCCGGCGCGCGCCCTGATGGCGTGGAGCGGGCTGTCGGCCCGGTCGGGGACGACGTGGGCGCTGCCGCCCCCGCTGACGAACGGGTGGCGGGCGGTGGGTCCGACGACGGCGATGTCGCGGGCGGCGCGGCCGGTCAGCGGCAGGGTCCTGTGCGTGTTGCGCAGCAGGGTGGCGCCCGCCTTGGCGACCTCCAGGGCGACCGCCGCACCGGCCTTCGCGTCGCGCTCCGGACGCGGCGGCGCGCTCCTGCCGAGCAGCCCGAACCGGTCCATGACGCCGAGGACGCGGCGCACCGAGCGGTCCACCTGCGCTTCGGGGACGCTGCCGTTCCTGACGGCCTTCTTCAGGGCGGCGCCGTAGTAGGCGTCGTCGGGCATCTCCATGTCGAGTCCGGCGGCGAGGGCGGCGGCGGCGCTGTGCTGCGCGAACCAGTCGGTCATCACCAGGCCGTCGAAGCCCCAGCGCTCGCGCAGGATGTCGTCGAGCAGTTCCTTGTTCTCGCAGGCGAAGGTGCCGTTGACCTTGTTGTACGCGCCCATGACGGCGCCGGCGCCCGCGGCGACGGCCGCCTCGAATCCACGCAGCTCGCTCTCGTGCATGGTCCGTTCGCCGGCCCGCACGTCGATGGACATGCGGTCCTTCTCCTGGTTGTTCAGGGCGAAGTGCTTGACGGTCGCGATGAGGCCCTCGCCCTGGATGCCCTTGATCTCCGCGGAGACGATGTCGGCGGCGAGCAGCGGATCCTCGGCGAAGGTCTCGAAGTTGCGGCCCGCGTACGGGGTGCGGATGAGGTTGACCATGGGCGAGAGCAGCACGTCCTGCCCAAGGGCGCGTCCCTCGCGGCCGATGACGCGGCCGTAGCGGCGGGCGAGCGCCGGGTCGAAGGCGGAGGCGAGCAGGACGGGGGCCGGCAGGGCGGTGGCGCGGGCCGTGACGCGGACGCCCGCGGGACCGTCGGCGAGCCGCAGCGGCGGGATCTTCAGGCGCGGCACCCCGGGGACGTATCCGGCCTGGCCGAGGCTCTCGGGGTCGGTGGCGCCGTGCAGCAGGGAGATCTTCTCGTCGAGAGTGAGTCTGACGATGAGGGATTCGACGCGGGGGCCCGCGCCGGGACCCTGCCGGGCGCGGGCCGCGTACGACGGCGCCGGCACACCGGCGGTGGCCGCGGCCGCCACGGTGATCGCACCGCCGACCAGCCTGAGCGCTGACCGCCGGGACACGGAGTCGGACATGAGCCGTCACTTCCTTCTGTGCCTTGTGCGCGAACACGACTGTGCGAAGCGAAGCGTGTACACGTGCCAGTGGCGGGTCGACGTTCGCTCTTTGAACGCACTATGGGGCAGAGCGGACTTGACACGCCGTTAGGCACCAGGTGTGGCGGCGGGAAAACTATGACCGTGGATGACTCGTGTCAATGAGTTGAACGGAAAGCGCCGTCAGCCCCAGTCGCCATTCACCCAGGAGACGAGGCGGGCACGCTCCTTGTACGAGCACACACTGAGGGTGGAGGTGAACGCCTGGTCCATGACGCGCGGCTCGACGATCTCGTATCCGTAGCCGGACGGGCCGTACTCACCGTCCCGGTAGCCGTCGAGATCGTCGGCCCAGTCCTGCAGACCCCGGAGCTTTCCGGTGGCCCGGTCCAGATAGCGGCCTGGTTCGCCGGGCTCCGTCAGCCGCCCGCCCGCGTCGGAGCGGCCGTACTGACCTTGGGCGGCCGAGTCCTCGAGGCAGCCGTCGGAGCGTACGGGCTGGCCCAACCACCAGCCGGAGACGAAGACGGCGTAAAGGGCGGCGGCGGCGCCGAGTCGGCGCGGAGTGATCCATGCGGGCATCGGCGGAGTCTCGCACGACGGGAGGCCCGTGGCGGCACCGGGGCTCCTCGCCACGATTCTCAACCACGGGCCCACGCAGGCCTGTTCGGCATCCGGAGCGTACGGAACCGGCGCGTCCGGCGCCGGTTTCGCCGATGCGGGTCAGCTGGGGTTGTTCGGCCTCAGCGTCCATACGACGGTCATCTCGCCGGTGACGGCGCCGTCCTCGCGCCGGATCTCGACGGCGACGGGAAACTCGGGGCGCTCGCCCGCGTCGAGTTCGGCGATCACGTCGGCGGCCGGGCGGCCGAGGGTCGCCGTGGCCGTCACGGGCCCCATCGCCAGCTTCTTGTAAGCGATCTCGGCGCTGACGGCGAGCGGCACGGCCCGCTGCAGCTCGGCCCCGAACGCGGCGAGGACGATGGCGCCGCTCGCGGACTCGCCCAGCGTGAACATGGCGCCGGCGTGCGGGCCGCCGACGTGGTTGTGGTACTCGCTCTGGTCGGGCAGGGCCACCACGGCCCTGCTCGGCGAGGTCTCCCGGAATTCGAGGTTCAGGGTCCTGGCCATCGGAACCGTGGCGGCGAGCATCTCGCCGATCGACATCTGGTCTGCGCTCATACCGTGATGTTACCCACGAGTAGCGATTCTTGACCAGGACCTGTCTTGGCGTGGATCACCGTCACCTATCGTTGACACCCATGTGGCAAGGAGAGCAGCCGCCCGGGGGCGAACAGAACCAGCGTGGCCAGGGACATCAGGGCGCGGGACAGAACCAGGGCGCGGGGCAGAACCCTGGCGTGGGGCAGAATCCGGGCGTGGGGCAGAACCCGTACCACCAGCCCGGGTACCAGCAGTCGGCCCCGTACGGGCAGCAGGCCCCGTGGAACGCGCCGACCATGCCCGGCGGCCCGCAGGGCGCGGCACCCGAGCCTCCGCGCGAGGGCATGGGCAAGGGCAACGGCAGCCGCACCAAGCTGATCGCTCTCGTCGCCGTCGGCGCCGTCGTGGTGGCCGCGGGCGTCACCGGCTACCTGCTCCTCGGCGGTGACGGGGACGACACCGCGAAGCCGGGACCGACCGGCTCCGCGTCCGCCTCGGCCGACCCGGCCGACGATGACGCCAACCCCCGTACCGGTGACGGCATGCCGGAGCCGACCGTGGCCGGCTGGAAGGTCGTCGTCAATCCCAAGCGCGGCCTCGCGTTCGACGTGCCGGCCGGGTGGTCCCTGGAGTCGCGGGACTGGGCCGGCGGGGTCGTGGAGGACAAGGACGCCGAGGACGAGTCGGCCGAGTTCCTCGCCGCGTACGCCGCTCCCGCCTACTTCAAGGAGAAGTGGTGCGCGAGCGACGACGACCGGGACGGCACGAAGGACTACACGGCGCTGGCGGCCGCGGGCACCCGGGGCAACCGCGGTGTCAGGAGCACCGAGGAGGCCGCGCGGCACGACGCGGCCAACTGGGTCTACGGCGCGTACACGCAGCCCGACAGGGAGAAGGTCACCACCGGGCCGACCGAGACGTACACGACGAAGTCAGGTCTCAAGGGCAGCCTGGTGAGCGCGAGTTCGTCCGGTGCCGAGAAGCCGGACAAGTGCGACTCGGACGGCAAGGCGACGGTGTTCGCCTTCAAGGACTCCGAGGGGGAGTTCGCGTCCTGGTCCTTCCACGGTGCCAAGGGTGTGAAGGACGAGGTCCCTGACGCGACCGTGAAGAAGATCCTCTCGACGGTGCGCGAGTACGAGGCTTCGGAGAACTGAGTCGCCACCGGCCCGCCCGCGGCTCCGCTTCCCGGTCCGGTCCGCGCCCCACAGGGGGCGCGGATGGCACCGCGCCCCGGGCCCCTCTATGGTTACTGGCCATGTGGCCAGAAAAGCAGCCGCCCGGGGGCGAGCAGAACCCGCAGGACCAGAGTCAGAACCCGTACCAGCAGCCGGGGTACCAGCAGCCGAACCCTTATCAGCAGCCGGGATACCAGCAGCAGCAACCGGGCTACCAGCAGCCTGCGGGGGGCTACCAGCAGCCGCATTCGGCCGGGTTCTCCCAGCCCGAGCAGCCGCAGCAGTGGGCGGCCCCGACGCCGCCGCCCATGCCGCCGCCGCAGAACGGTGGCGGTCAGGGCGGTGGCGACGGCAAGAAGACGAAGATCACCGCCATCGTGGCCGCGCTCGCCGTGGTGGTGGCCGCCGGCGTCACCGGCTACCTCGTCCTCGGCGGTGACAAGGACGACGAGGCGGGCCCGGCGAAGCCGTCCCCGGCGAAGTCCGTGTCCAAGGATCCGAGCCCGAAGCCCAGCGACGACGGGAACGCGCGCGGCGAGGGCGGCGAGGACAAGCCGACGATCGACGGCTGGCAGGTGGTCGTGAACCCCAAGTGGGGCACCGCGTTCGACGTGCCGCCCGACTGGAAGGTCGAGACGCCGGACACCCTCATCGGCTTCGACGACCGCAAGGACAACGGCGCGAAGTCGATCATCATCATGACCGCGCCCGCGATCCTCAAGGAGAAGTGGTGCTCGTCCGACGACGACAAGGACGGTGAGATGGACGACACCAAGCTCGCCGCGGTCGGCACGAAGGGCCAGAACGGCGCCAAGAACACCGAGGACATCGCGCGCAACGACTCCGCCTGGTGGGTCTACGGCGGCTACACCGAGCAGACGAAGGCCGACAAGAAGAAGATCAAGATCAGCAAGATCGAGGACTACACCACCGCGTCGGGCATCAAGGGCAGCCTCGCGACGTCGACGACGTCCGGCGCCGCAACCTCGGCCAAGTGCGACTCCGAGGGCAAGGCCACCACGTTCGGCTTCAAGAACGAGGCCGGCGAGTACGTGGCCTGGACCCTCTACGGCGCCAAGGGCGTCAAGGACGAGGTCCCCGACGCCACGGTGAAGAAGATCCTGAGCACGGTCCGGTGGAGCGAGGCGGCGTCCGAGGACTCCCCCTCCTGATCCACCGGCACCCCGGGGCGGAGCCGGACAAACGGTTTGGCAGGCCGACGGCCCGTCGTGGATAGTCCCGGGGTGACCACTGCCGCCCCCGCACCGCGCCGCCGTCCCTCCTGGGCGGGCCGCAACTACACCCTGCTCACCGCCGCCGCGATCGTGACGAACCTCGGAAGCCACGGGGCGTTGATCGCGGCGGCGTTCGCGGTTCTCGACGCGGGCGGCGACGGCGGTGACGTCGGTCTGGTGGCCGCCGCGCGGACGCTGCCGCTCGTCCTGTTCCTGCTGATCGGCGGCGCGGTGGCCGACCGGCTGCCGCGCCACCACGTCATGGTCGCGGCCAACGCCCTCAACTGCCTCTCGCAGGCCGCCTTCGCCGCGCTCGTCCTCGCGGGCGAACCCCGGCTGTGGCAGATGATGGTCCTCGCCGGGCTCGGCGGAGCGGGCCAGGCCTTCTTCGGACCGGCCGCCGAGGGCATGCTGATGTCGTCGGTCACCGGCGAGCAGGCGGGCCGGGCGTTCGCGGTGTACCGGATGGCGATGCAGGGCGCGGGGCTCGGCGGGGCCGCGCTCGGCGGTCTGATGGTCGCGGCGATCGGGCCCGGCTGGGTGCTCGCCGTGGACGCCGCGGCGTTCGCCGTCTCCGGTGCGCTGCGCTCCTTCCTCGACGTCGGTCACATACCGGAGCGCACGCCCGGCGGCGGGCTACTCGCCGATCTGCGGGACGGCTGGCGGGAGTTCACCGGGCGGCCCTGGCTGTGGTCGATCGTGGCGCAGTTCTCGGTGGTGGTCGCCGTGGTCGGCGCCGCCGAGTCGGTGTTCGGGCCGCTGGTGGCGCGCGACGAACTGGGCGGCGCGGGACCGTGGGGCCTGGCACTCGGCGCGTTCGGCGCGGGCACGGTCGGCGGGGCGTTCCTGATGACGTGGTGGAAGCCGCGGCGGCTGCTGTTCGCGGGCACGCTCTGCGTCTTCCCGCTGGCCGCCCCTTCGGCGGCGCTCGCCGTGCCGCTGCCGGTGGCCGGTCTCGCCGCGGTGATGTTCGTCAGCGGGGTGGCGATCGAGGTGTTCGGCGTGTCGTGGATGACCGCGATGCACCAGGAAATCCCCGAGGAGAAGCTGTCGCGCGTCTCCGCCTACGACTGGTTCGGCTCGGTCGCGATGGTGCCGCTGGCCACGGCGCTCGCCGGGCCCGCGGAGTCCGCGTTCGGCCTGTCCGCGTCGCTGTGGGGCTGCGCCGTGCTGGTGGTCCTGGTGACGGCGGCCGTCCTGTTCGTCCCCGACGTACGCCGGCTGACCCGGCGTACGACGGAGGTGGTGGCGTCGGCGAAACCCCTCTCGCGCGGGGCCGCCGATCCCTCACCCGATGGAGAAGGCGCCGTCGGGCGGCTCGGGTGAGGCCACCGCGTCCTCGTCGCGCACCGGTGCCGCGTCCCCGATGAGGCGCCGCAGCGCGTCGCCGTGCTCGACCCGGGCGGGGAAGACGTCGGACGCAGTTCGGCGGGCCAGTTCTCCGACGTCGATGGGGCCGTGCGCGGCGATCAGCACCGCGTTCCCGAAGCGGCGCCCGCGCAGCACGGACGGCTCGGCGATCAGCGCGAGCTCCTCGAAGGCCTCGGCGAACGTGGCCAGTTGGGAGCGCAGGAACGTGAAGGGCGCGCCGTCGGCGAGGTTCGCGACGTAGTACCCGCCCGGGCGCAGCACCCGCTCGGCGATGTGTGCGTACGCGACCGTAGTGAGGTGCGCGGGGACGCGGGAGCCGCCGAAGACATCGGCGACGACGACGTCGGCGCTCCTGGCCGGCGCCGCTTCGAGCCACTGCCTGGCGTCCGCGCCGTGCACGCCGACCCCGCTCCCTTCGGCCAGCGGCAGCCGTTCGGCGATCAGTCGCAGCAGGCCCCGGTCCGCCTCGACCACCTGCTGCCGGGAACCGGGGCGGGTGGCGGCGAGGTAGCGGGGCAGGGTGAGCGCTCCCCCGCCGAGATGGGTGACGTCGAGCGGGGCGCCGGGCTCCGCCGCGGTGTCCAGTACGTGCGCGAGCCTGCGCAGGTACTCGAACTCGAGGTGGGTGGGTTCGTCCAGATCCACGTACGACTGGGGCGCGCCGTCGACCGTGAGCAGCCAGGCGCGCGGCCGGTCCACGTCGGGCATCAGCTTGGCGGTGCCGTAGTCGACTTCCCTGATGACCGGGACCGCCTCGGCCACGCCGTCGGCCCCGCCCTCGAACTCGTGCTCGTCCACGCCGCCCATTGTGCCCGCCCGCCCCGGGGGCCTGTTCCCCCGAGGCGGGCGGCACCGGGCGCCGCCGGTCAGGCGACTTCGGTCACGGTGCCCGCGCCGACCGTGCGGCCGCCCTCACGGATGGCGAAGCCGAGGCCGGTCTCCAGCGGTACGTCGCGGCCGAGTTCGACCGTCATCGTGACCGTGTCGCCGGGTCGGGCCACGGCCGCCCCGCCGAGGTCGACGTCGCCGACCACGTCCGCGGTGCGGATGTAGAACTGCGGCCGGTACCCGGTGGTGATCGGCGTCCTGCGGCCGCCCTCGCGCGCCGACAGGACGTAGACCTGGGCGGTGAAGCGCCGCCGTGGGGCGACGCTGCCTGGCGCCGCGACGACATGGCCGCGTCGTACGGCGTCGCGGGGCAGGCCGCGCAGCAGCAGCGCCACGTTGTCGCCCGCCTGCGCCTCCTCCATCGGCTTGCCGAAGGTCTCCAGGCCGGTGACCACCGTCTCCGTGTCCGCGCCGAGGACCTCCACGCGGTCCCCGACGCGGACGGTGCCGCGCTCCACGGCGCCGGTGACGACGGTGCCGCGCCCGGTGATGGTGAGCACGTTCTCGACGGGCAGCAGGAACGGCGCGTCGAGGTAGCGCTCGGGCATCGGCACATAGGTGTCCACCGCGTCGAGCAGCGCCTCGATCGCCGACGTCCACCGCGGGTCGCCCTCCAGCGCCCTGAGCCCCGAGACCCGTACGACGGGGACGGAGTCGCCCCCGTACCCGTGCTCGGAGAGCAGGTCGCGGACCTCGAGCTCGACGAGGTCCATGAGCTCCTCGTCACCGCCGTCGGCCTTGTTGAGGGCGACGACGATGTGGTCGACGCCGACCTGCCGGGCGAGCAGCACGTGCTCGGCGGTCTGCGGCATGATCCCGTCGAGCGCCGACACCACGAGGATCGCCCCGTCCAGCTGCGCCGCGCCGGTGACCATGTTCTTCACGTAGTCCGCGTGGCCCGGCATGTCCACGTGCGCGTAGTGCCGGGTGTCCGTCTCGTACTCGACGTGCGCGATGTTGATGGTGATGCCGCGCTGCGCCTCCTCCGGCGCGCGGTCGATGCGGTCGAAGGACACGTACTGGGTGCCGCCGCCGGTGCCGCGCTCGCTGAGGACCTTGGTGATGGCGGCGGTCAGGGTGGTCTTGCCGTGGTCGACATGGCCCATGGTGCCGATGTTCAGATGCGGTTTCGTGCGGACATAAGCCGTCTTGGGCATGGTGGTTCCTTCTCCGGAACTCGAAGCTGCTGCCCCGGGCCCGCGTCGGTGCGCGCGGTCGGGACGGGGACCCCTGGGCCCGACCGACCCTCCCCCTTGGGGGTCCGCCGGAATGTCCGGGGAGGGTCAGCTTCGGGCGCCGTCGAAGGCGGCGGGGGGAAGGACGGCAGCCTTCGCAGCGCCCGCGACTGCGGGCGTGGCTGCGAGGAAGGCGTACCGGAACATGGCCTGATCCTCACCGAAGAGAAGGCCCACGTCGAATGAATTTCGCGCGGCCCACGCCCGCGCCCGCGCCTCAGAGGTTCTTCAGCGCCTCCCGTGCGGAGAGCGGCGACAACCGGTCCCGCTCCCGCTCCACGAAGGCGCGCACGGCCTCCGGGTCGGTCTTGGCGTACTCCCGCAGGCACCAGCCGATCGCTTTGCGGATGAAGAAGTCGGGGTGCCCCGACTGCCGTACGCAGTAGGCGAAGAGGCGCTCGGTGTCGGTGGCCGACTTGTGGCGGAGTTGGTGGAGGAGGGCCGTGCGGGCCACCCACAGGTTCTCGTCGCCGATCCACTCGTCCATGACGGTCCGCAGCTGCGGGTCGGCGGTGACCAGCGCGCCGACGACGTGCGCGGCGAGCGCGTCGACCGTGTCCCACCAGGGGCGGGCGGTGATGAGGTGGCGTACGACGGGGAGGAAGTCCGAGGAGCAGCGCCGGACGTGGCGGGTCAGGTAGTCGACGGCGAAGTAGGCGTACTCGCGCTCGGGCAGCTCCCAGCAGCGCAGGGCGATCGCCGTGCAGTCCCTCTGGCCGGGCCGCGGGACACCGGCAAGGACGGTGCGGGACAGCTCGCGGCGGACCGGCGAGGGCAGGCCGAGGAAGGGGGCGACGTCCTTCATGTACGCCCTCATCCGCGCGGCCCGGACCGGATCGGCCGCCTGCGCGTAGGTGGTGACGAGCCGTCGGACGACGACGTCGGCGACCTCACTGTGCGGCGCCCGTACCGGGACTGTGACGCTCATGAGACGCACCATACGGCGATCAGACACATGTTCCGGCTACGCTTCCCGGATGCTCCAGACCGCCGTCACCCGTCCGCAGGGCCTCGCCGTGCGCTGCGCCAGAGCGCTGCTCTCGCCGTGGTCGCGGCTCTCCCTGCTCGTGATGCTGCTGGTCACGGCGGCGACCTGTGTGCTGGTCTTCGAGCCGCAGCGGCTCCTCTCCGACGGCTGGCCCGCGCAGGTGGGCGGAGCCACGGCGGTGGCCCTGTTCGCGGTGGCGTACGGGGTGTGCACCGCCGCGTTCGTGCCGCGTCCGCTGCTCAATCTGGCGGCGGGGGCGCTCTTCGGCTCGCAGGCGGGGCTCGTCTCGGCGATCGCCGGCACGGTCTTCGGTGCCGGGATCTCCTTCGGGCTCGGCCGGATGCTGGGCCAGGACGCGTTGCGGCCGCTGCTGCGCGGGCGCTGGCTGAAGGCCGTCGACGGTCAGCTCAGCCGGCACGGTTTCCGGTCGATGCTCGCGGTGCGGCTCTTCCCCGGGGTGCCGTTCGCCGCGGCCAACTACTGCGCCGCCGTGTCCCGCATGGGCTGGCTGCCGTTCCTGATCGCCACCGGCCTGGGGTCCATCCCGAACACGGCGGCGTACGTCATCGCGGGCGCGCGCGCCTCCACGCCCACGTCGCCGGTCTTCCTGATCGCGATGGGGTTCATCGCGGTGACGGGTCTGGGCGGGGCGGCGGTGGCCTGGTTCAAGCGCCACCACTTCCGCGACCGCTGAGGGCGGCGCCCCTCTTCCGCGAACCGCTCTCCAAACCGCCTTCCACGGAACCGGACAGGTGTGCCCGTCCGGGCAGCAGGAGCGGAGTGGCGAGCAGGAGGACGCCGGAGAGGGTGATCCCGGCGAGCGGGCCGGTGAGCGTGGCGAGGATGCCCCAGAGCACCGTGAGGGCGGCTTGTACGAGTCGGCTGCTGACGCTCCATGCGGCGATGACCTGGGCGGCGCGGTCCGCGGGGGCCCGGCGCAGGCGTTCCGTGGCGTGGATCGGGTTGAAGACGCCCATGCAGGTGATCAGCAGGCTCTCGACGACGATCACCGTGAGGAGCCCGGGAATCCCCGGCCGGACGAACGCGAGACCGAGCGGGAAGAGCGCCCGCAGCAGACCGGAGACGGTCAGCACCCGGTACCGGCCGTACCGCCTCACCAGGCGTGCGCTGAGGCGGGCGCCCACGAGACCGCCGAGCGCGGGAACGCCGAAGGCGAGACCGTACTGCCAGGCCGGAAAGTGGTAGACGCCCAGCAGGAGGACGGTCAAAAGCGGCACGGCGGCCATGATCAGTCCGCTGACCAGGATCGAGTTGAGGAACAGGCGCCGCAGTGCGCCGTCGCGCAGGATGCACCGCCAGCCGTCGAGCAGGTCGGCGCCGCGCGGCCCGCCCGCCGGGGAGCGGGGCGTCGCGACATCGCCGCCACGGATACGCAGGATCCCGAGCGCGGACAGCAGGTAGCTGAGGGCGTCGAGCAGGACGGTGACGGCCGGGCCGAGCAGCCCGATGAGCGCGCCGCCGAGGGGCGGGCCCACCGCGGTCGCCACCCAGCTCGTGCCCTCGAACCTGCTGTTCGCGACGAGCAGATGATCACTGTGGACGAGGTGTTTCAGGTACGCGCCGGACGCGGCGGTGAAGGCGATGCCCGCGGTGCCGCAGATGACGGAGACGCACAGCAACTGGCCGTAGGACAGCACGCCGAGGACGTACGCGAGCGGGACGCTTCCCATCGCGAGGAAGCGGACCAAGTCCGTCGCGGCCATCACCGGCCGCTTGGCCCGGTGCTCGACCCACGGCCCGAGCGGGAACGCCACGAGCGCCGCGACGGCGAGCCCGGCCGCCCCCAGCAGCGAAACGGCGAACGGCGACGAGTGCAGCACCCGCACCGCGATGAGCGGGAACGCCCCGAAGGCCGTCCAGGTGCCGTACGTACTGACCGCGTAGGCCGACCAGAGCCGGCCGAAGTCGGAACCCAGCCTTACGCGCACGCGATGGCCCCTCCACTCGATCCACTCGGAGGTGGACAACTGATGCTTGGGTCCCGCATCACATCGCCCGTCCGGCCGCAGGCGCAAACAACCGTGGCTCGGCGAGCCACAACGATCGGTTGAGTCTGTCTCCCCTACGTCTGCCGGATCACGCCCCATAGGCCCCATAGGCTGCCCCCGTGGATACCGAGGCAGTGCGATCGTTCGTCCGTGCGGCCGAGCTCGGGCAGTTGCGGCACGCGGCCGACGAGCTGGGCGTGACACAGCAGGCGGTCTCGAAGCGGATCGCCGCCCTGGAGCGCGAGCTGGACGTCCGCCTGTTCACCCGCACCGCGCGCGGAGTCGAGCTGACCCTCGACGGCCAGGCCTTCCTGCCGCACGCGCGGAGCATCGTCGCGGGTGTCGACCGCGCCGTCGGCGCCGTCAGGCCGGGCTCACGGGCCCTGCGCATCGACGTTCTGGGCCTGCGCAGCGCGCAGGCCGTCATCCTGCACGACTACTGGCGATCGCATCCCGGGACCGACCTCGACGTGGTGACCCTCAGGGTCGACGACCCGCACGTGGCGGCCGCCGCGGTCCGGGCAGGCGATGTCGACGCCTCGTTCCGCAGCGTCACCGACCCGGCCGCGCTCCCGCCCGACGTGCGGATGATCCACGCCTTCCACTCCCCGCTGGAACTCCTCGTCGGCCCCAAGCACCCGCTCGCAGCCGCGCGCACGGTGACACCGGCCCGGCTGCGCGGGCTGCGGATCTGGGTGCCGGGCATCGCTCCCCGCAGCGAGTGGGCGGAGTTCTACGACGAGCTGGCCGGCCAGTTCGACCTGCGCGTCGACGCGGCGGGCCCGAACTTCGGCAACGAGGTGCTCCTCGACGCCCTCGCGGACTCCGCCGACGTGGCCACGCTCGTCGGCGCGCGCGACCGCTACATCTGGCCGGCCGGTCATGACCTGCGCCGCATCCCGATCGTGAACCCGACGCCCGCCTACCCGCTCTCCCTCATGCTCCCCCGGACGAACCCGCACCCGGGTCTCCGGCCGGTCATCAACCACTTCGCCAACCTGGCGCCGCTCCCCGAGCCGGTCTGGCTCCCGTCCTGGGCCACGACTCCGTAGCAGCCCTCAGCTCCGTAGCAGCCCTCAGCTCCGTAGCAGCTCCCAGCGTCGACGCCAGGGCCCCGGAGACGCTCAGCTGCCGCAGGCGCAATCCGTCGGGGCAAGGGCCTGACTCTTGCCCATCCGGTCGGCGTCGGCCTTGACGACGTAGACCTCCCACGGCTCCTTGCCGGGGCCGTGTACCCACACCTTGTCCTGGAGGGCGTAGCAGCAGGAGGTGTCGTTCTCCTCGAAGGTGGCGAGGCCCGCGTCCTTGAGGCGGGTCGTGGCGGCGGTGACCTCGTCCGTGCTCTCCACCTCTACGCCGAGGTGGTCGAGGCGGGTCTCCTGGCCGGGCTCGCCCTCGATGAGGACGAGCTTGAGCGGCGGGGAGGTGAGGGCGAAGTTCGCGTAGCCGGGGCGGCGCTTGGCGGGCCCGACCCCGAAGAGCTTGGAGTAGAAGGTGACGGACGCTTCGAGGTCGGCGACGTTGAGCGCGAGCTGGGCACGGGACATGGCGGTCCTCCCGGGTTGGTGTTGCATCGATGTCTGTCGATGCATGACGGACATGGCCACCTTGCGCCCTGGATCGATGGGCGTCAATATAGAAGGATGTCGAAACAAGAGCTCGTGGTGCTCGGCCAGGACGGCGCGGACGGATGCTGCCCCACCCTGCTGACCGCTCCGCTGGACGAGAACCGGGCCGAGACGCTGGCAAAGGTGTTCAAGGCCCTGGGCGACCCGGTCCGGCTGAGGCTGCTGTCGATGATCGCCTCCCGGTCCGGCGGCGAGGTCTGCGTCTGCGACCTCACCCCCGCATTCGACCTGTCCCAGCCGACGATCTCCCACCACCTCAAACTGCTCAAGCAGGCCGGGCTCATCGACTCCGAGCGGCGCGGCACCTGGGTGTACTACCGGCTGCTGCCCGACATGACCGACCAGCTCGCCGCGCTTCTCACCCGCCCCGCCGGGCAGACCCGGGCCACCCCTGCCGGGCAGCCCTCGCCCACCTCCGCCCGGCAGACCCCGGCAACCCCCGCCGGGCAGCCCTCGCCCACCCCCGCCGGGGCCGTCTCGTGAGCACCGGCACTTCCACGTCCGCGGGGCCGGTCGCCGGCCGGCTGTCGTTCCTCGACCGATTCCTCGCCGTGTGGATCCTCGTCGCGATGGCCGCCGGCCTGGGCCTCGGCCGCCTCGTCCCCGGCCTCGGCGACGCACTCGCGAAGGTCACCGTCACGGGGGTGTCGCTGCCCATCGCCCTCGGCCTGCTCGTCATGATGTACCCGGTCCTGGCCAAGGTCCGCTACGACCGCCTCCACACCGTCACCCGTGACCGCCGCCTGCTCGTTCCCTCGCTGGTCCTGAACTGGTTCGTAGGCCCGGCGCTGATGTTCGCGCTCGCCTGGCTGTTCCTGCCGGACCTGCCCGAGTACCGCACCGGCCTGATCATCGTGGGCCTCGCCCGCTGCATCGCCATGGTCGTCATCTGGAACGACCTCGCCTGCGGCGACCGCGAGGCCGCCGCCGTCCTGGTCGCCCTGAACAGCGTCTTCCAGGTCCTCGCCTTCGGCCTGCTCGGCTGGTTCTACCTGTCCGTGCTGCCCGGCCTGCTCGGACTGCAACAGACGGCGCTCGACGTGTCCGTGTGGGAGATCGCCCGCAGCGTGCTGATCTTCCTCGGCATCCCGCTGCTCGCCGGGTTCCTCACCCGCCGCCTCGGCGAGAAGGCCAGGGGCCGTACCTGGTACGAGACGAAGCTGATCCCCCGCATCGGGCCGTACGCCCTGTACGGACTGCTGTTCACCATCGTCGTGCTGTTCGCCCTCCAGGGCGACGCCATCACCTCCCGGCCCCTCGACGTCGCCCGCATCGCGCTGCCGCTCCTCGTCTACTTCGCGCTGATGTGGGCCGGGTCCATGGCCGTGGGCCGCGCGGTGGGACTCGACCATCCGAGGGCGACCACGCTCGCGTTCACCGCCGCGGGCAACAACTTCGAGCTGGCCATCGCGGTCGCCATCGCCACGTTCGGCGCCACCTCCGGGCAGGCCCTCGCCGGAGTCGTCGGCCCGCTCATCGAGGTCCCCGTTCTGATCGGCCTGGTGTATGTCGCCCTCGCCGCGCGCCGCTTCTTTCCTGGGGCGGCCGGGGCGGCCGGGGCGGCCGGGGCGTCGCCGCCGTCGGGCCCGGTCGGCGAGGAGACGGGACAGCGCGAGCCGTCGCTCCGGAGGTGAACAGCGCGAGCCGTCGTTCCGGGGGTGACGGGCAGCCCGCGAGCATCACGGCGGTCGACCGGGCCCCCGCCGGGTCGGCGCGGCCCGCGGTCGACGGCCCTCCCACCGTCCCGTAACCCAAGACCGCTACGCTGCCCACGACGAGGAACCCGACCGTGCCTCGTGCTCCGGCGTTCCGCCCCGCGCACGCCGAAGTCACCTTTCCGCCACGCCTCAGCCTCGCCCGCTATGACCGCTACGACCGCATCCGCGGCCTGATGATCAGTACTTGGACGGCGCAGTTTCCATGTCTTGGCTTGAATCCTTCATCCTCGGACTCGTCCAGGGACTGACCGAGTTCCTCCCCATCTCCTCCAGCGCGCACCTGCGGCTGACCGCGGCGTTCGCGGGCTGGCACGATCCCGGGGCCGCGTTCACGGCGATCACGCAGATCGGCACCGAGGCCGCCGTGCTCATCTACTTCCGCAAGGACATCGCGCGGATCCTGTCGGCGTGGTTCGGCTCGCTCTTCGGCAAGGTGCCGCGCTCGGACCACGACGCGCAGATGGGCTGGCTCGTCATCGTCGGCTCCATCCCCATCGGCGTCCTCGGCGTCACGTTCAAGGACCAGATCGAGGGCCCCTTCCGCGACCTCCGGCTGATCGCCACCACGCTCATCGTGATGGGCGTCGTCCTCGGCATCGCCGACCGCCTCGCGGCCCGCGACGAAACGGGCGGCAAGCACCGCGCCGTACGGGAGCGCAAGGGCCTGAGGGAACTCGGCGTCAAGGACGGCCTGATCTTCGGCATCTGCCAGGCGATGGCCCTGGTCCCCGGCGTCTCACGCTCGGGCGCCACTATCAGCGGCGGCCTCCTCATGGGCTACACCCGCGAGGCCGCGGCCCGCTACTCGTTCCTCCTCGCGATCCCCGCGGTCCTCGCGTCCGGCGTCTTCGAGCTGAAGGACGCGGGCGAGGGACACGTCGCCTGGGGCCCGACGATCTTCGCCACGATCATCGCCTTCGTCGTCGGCTACGCGGTCATCGCCTGGTTCATGAAGTTCATTACTACGAAGTCCTTCATGCCGTTCGTGTACTACCGGATCCTGCTCGGCATCGTCCTGGTTGTGCTGGTCAGCATGGGTGCGCTGAGCCCTCACGCCGGTGAAGCGAGCCACTGAAACGGGCTAGGAGGGGGGCGGGTCAGTCCGTCGGAGTAGAGGGCGGCCTCGGCAGGCTCCGGGGGGCCTCTGCCCGTGCGGCCCGGGCGGCGCGGAGCGCGCGCCGGATCCTCCCGCCCTCCTCGCAGTCCGTCATGGCCTGGCAGGGGCCGCATCCGTCACGGTGCGCGAGGAGACGTTGGTACGTCTCCTGCTCTTGGCGCTCCTCGGCTGTCCGTTCCGTCAGCACTGCTCTGCCCCCTCCTCGGCACTGCGTCCGATGCGGCTGAGGGCCTCCACGGCGAGGGGCTCGCACAGATCGCCCTCGAAGCGGGGCACGACCACCCACTGCGTGCCGGGCGGTTCGGTGCGGTCGAGCCTCGGCACGCCGAGGAAGGTGTCAATTCCCAGCCACGGCGCGACGTCCTGATGCCGCCACGTCCCTTTACGGCGTCGCCTCGTGAGGGCGTAGTACGTGCCGCCCATGGTGCGGCCGTCATAGATCACAGGGCCGTCGAGATGCTGCGCCAGCCGGGCCGCGACCACCTCCGGATCGGTGGAGCGCACCGCAGCGCGCACAAGGCGCTCGGGCAGGCGGACTGCATCGAACCTGCGGCCGCACGGGAGCAGCGCTACGCCGGTATCCGCCCACTCCCGGCGGGCCTGCGCAGGCTCCTGCAGGGAACGCGCCAGCCAGTCGGAGATGGCCGAGCCATCTCTTTGAATGGTCATCCGAATGCCTCCGCGGGAAGTCGTGGGCCACCGCCGGGGCATAGTGCGGCGGCGAGGTATACCGGGTCTGTCGGGCGGCCTGAACCGTCCGGACCCTCCAGCCATACGCGGCTACCGATAGTCCTGTTCGGTGGCGGGCAGCGCAGCGGCCAGTCAGGGGGCAGCACAGTGAGCGGTCGGACGTCGGCGAGCTGCTCGGCGGCATCGAGCGGAACGGGCCACCATGCGCGGTCGACCCGGAAGTCGAGGAACACCGGGCCTTGCTGGTGGTCTGGGACGCGTTGGACGGCTTGAAGGGCGTGGGAATGCTGAGCCTCGGCGACAAGCCATCGGGTGGAGTGGATGGCGGCGAGCTCGCCGCCCGCCCATGCTTTACGGGCTGCATCGGGGGCTCGGACGCAGTCAGCAAGCCAGGCATCCCCGGCTCCGTACTCAGGGATGTGTGTCGTTGAGACCATGAGTAGGACCGTAGGAGTCCGGCGCGCTCGATTGTTGATCGATTGCGCGCGATTGCACCTAACGAGATGTCAGTTGCAGGGGTTGCTCAAGAAGGGTCCAGAGAGGCACGGGCGCGGCCGATCAGACGCCGCGCCGTCGGCCCGCGCTCCGCCGACTCATCGAGCCAGTCCCACGCCCGCTCGTACAGTCGAATGTCCTCCTCGGCCGTGAGCCAGAGCTCCTCAGTGATGGTCTCGACGATGACCTGCCGCCGGTCGTAGATCCAGAATGAGTGCGCTGCCGTACGGCGCAGCTCGGCCCCGAACGGGATCACAGCGAGGTCGACTTGAGGCTGACCGACCACGTTATACAAGCGGTCGAGCTGTGCGGCCATCACACCCTTCGGGCACGAACGGTGGTACAGCGCGGCCTCACACAGCAGGAATCGGAACTCGCGGCCTGGCTCGTACAGAGCCCCTTGGCGGCGCATGCGGTTCTCCACGGCCTTCTCGGTCGTGGCCGGGATCTCGCGAAAGGCAGCGTTCGAGTCGAAGATGACACGCGCGTACTCGCGGGTTTGCAGCAGACCCGGAATCAGGGTGACCTCGAAAGCCCTGATCAGGCGCGTCGCCTCGGTCTCACGGATCGCAAGCTTCTGCCGCTCCGAATGGCCGCCCGCAAGTTGCCGCCGCCAGGAACGGTGCTTCATCTCCACACCCGCGCGTAGCCCCTGCAACTCGGGCTCCACCTCCGGTCGGCCCACGGCGCCGGCCCAAGCGGTGACGTCACGCGCGCTCGCCGACTGTCGACCGTTCTGGATACGGCTCACCTTGGACGGCTGCCAACCCAGCTTGGCCGCGAGGTCTTTGCCCTCCATGCCCGACTCGGCGCGCAGCTCACTGAGCCGTGCACCGAGGATCTGCCGGGCCTCCTGGAAGTCACTCACACATTGGAACGTACCCGTCGCTGAAACTTCCTGGTAGGCGTCGCGTGATGCCATGCGGCGTCGCGGGCCTGGCATGCGGCGAGGACTTCAGTAGGGTCCTCGGTGACGTACACGCCAAGGGCGGTGTCGTCCTCGTCGAAAGCGAAGCGGGCGACAAGTCGGGAGTCGAACAGCCAGAAGTCGCAGCTGGGCAGCCGGAGTTCCTGCGCACGCGAGCGCGTGAGGTGTCGGATGTCCTCGCCCGCGGCGACGTTGCTCGGTGCGCTCGCCATGGGATCAGAGCGTCCCAAGCGAAGATCGCTTCGACGAACGCCGCGAACGCCGCGAACGCCTCCGCAACTTGCTCTCGTCGTCGCGAACGGTCTTGTAAGCGTGTTGTCGCAATGGCGCCGCCGATCGCGCCAACAGCCTCAACGACCCCACCTAGAACAGCTGCGACCGCGCCGAGTGTGGCGACGCTTCCAGAATCCACGCCCCGCATTGTGTCGGTTACCCACAGGTGTCGGTTACCCACAGGCCCCCGCAGGCAGTTCACAAACGCCCGCCGCCAGGCACGATGACCCAGCTCGACGCCCCCGAACGCCACGGCCTGGCCCGGTCCACGCGCAAAGGGCCTCGCCGATCGATGCTCACGACGTTGTGCGGGTAGGTGACGTGCAACTAGATGACGTGCGGCACGGACAGTAGGAGTCCGTTGACGAGGTCGGCGAACAGCTCCGCGAATTGCCCCGCCCCGCTGGTCCCGCCGCAGGCCACAGCACCGCGTTCTCCGTGCGGACGCGGACGACGAGCCACGGCGTGTTGGCGATGGTGAAGAGCATGGCAGTGATCCATGCGGTGTGGACGAGGGGCAGGGCGATGCCTTCGAACAGGACGATGAGGTAGTTGGGGTGCCGCATCCAGCGGTAGGGCCCGGTGGTGACCAGCGGCAGCCCAGGTACGACGATGACGCGGGTGTTCCATCGGGGGCCGAGCGCCCTCATGCACCAGGCGCGGACTGCCTGCACGAGGACGAGGACGGCCAGCGCCGGCCAGCCGATCCAAGGGACGAAGGCCCGGTCGGTGAGGGCGACCTCCGCGACGATCCCGACGAGCAGGCAGACATGAAGGGTGATCATGACGGGGTGGTGGCGTTGCCCGTACTCGATGCCTCCGCGGTCGATGGCCCATCGCGCGTTCCGACGGGCGGTTGTCAGTTCGACCAGGCGCACGATGGTCACCGCGGTCATGAGAACGAACAGGCTTACGGGGATCGCCACCCAGCCCAGGGTCATGTCGGCTCCTCCTTCTACGCGTTCGCGAGCCGGTTGAGGCGTTCGGCCAGGGCGCGGTACCTGCCGGCACGGTCCGCTGATTCCTCCAGGTGGGCGGCGATCTCCTCCTGGGCGTGCTGTCCGACCGGTGTGAGTCCGGTGGTGTCGAGGGCGCCGAGCATGCGGACGAAGGGAAGGGCGATGTCCTTGTAGTAGATCTCCGGTGAGAGGATGCCCGACCTGGCCATGGAGCTGACCAGTCGGCCGAAGCCGGGTGCGGCGTGGCCAGGGGGGCGGAATGTCCTGAGGACCTTGGCCACAGCCTGCAGCGTTCGGTCGGGGTGCATGCGCATGCACGCCTGGAGGGTGGTCCGGTAGAAGAGCATGTGCCGGTTCTCGTCGTGGGCGATGCGCTGCATCAGGGCCCCGCACACCGGCTCGTCGCAGAGTCGGCGGATTCCCTGGTAGCTGACGCGGGTGCCGAGTTCCTGGATGGTGACGTAGACCAGAGAGGCGATGAGGTCGCCGCGGTAGTCGATCTCGTAGCCGTGCTGCACATGCGCGGCGCGGGCGTCCTCCAGAAGCGCCGGGTCGGCACTGCGGGTGACCACGAGGTAGTCACGGATGGCGGTGCCGTGTCTGGCCTCCTCCATGGTCCATCGATTGACCCAGACACCCCAAGGGCCGTCGAGCGACAGCATTTCCCCGATCACCCGGTGGTAACTGGGCAGGTTCTCCTCGGTGAGCAGGCTGTAGAGAAGACCGTCCCTAGCGGCCGCCTTCAGCTTCTGCTGGGAGGGGTCCCAAGGTTCCCCTTCGAGGAGACCGTCGAAGTCACGGCCCTGGCTCCACGGGACGTACTGGTGCGGGTACCAGTCGACGGTGGTCCGGAGATGCGTGTCGAGGGCGTCGGTGACCACCGGTTCGAGGTCGATCAGGATGCGTACGTCTGCGGGGACGGCGGGCATGGTCCGGGACACCTTTCTTGTCGTGCAGTCGTCGGGTTCGGCGGCAGGCGTCCCCCTACGGGGCGTGGCTACCAGCGGAGGAGGACCAGTTCGATGGCGAACCCCGGCCCCATGGCGGCGACCAGGCCGGGCGCGTTCGCGGGGGGCGGTGTTTCCATGGCCGCGTGCAGGATGTCCAGTACGGAGACGGACGAGAGGTTGCCCCGCTCGGCCACGGAGCGCCGAGTGAGGTCCAAGGCGCCGGGCTGCAGGTCCAAGGCCTGCTGTACACCGGTGAAGACCTTCGGCCCACCACCGTGGATGATCCAGCTCGCGATCTGGTGCGGCGCCAACGCGTGCCGCGCGAGGAGCCCTTGGACGGCCGTGGGCAAGTGCTTCTCCGTGAGCGTCGGGACCTCGGGCGACAGCAGGATCCGGAAGCCGTGGGAGCCGATGTCCCAGCCGAGGACGTCCTCGGTGCCGGGGACCAGCAGGCTGTGGGTGTCCACCAGCTCAGGCCCGGCGGGGCAGCCGTCCCGCTGGGCTCCGAAGGCCACGACGGCGGCAGCGCCGTCCCCGAAGAGGCTCCCGGCGACGATGTTCGCCACGGAACCGTCATTGCGCTGATGCGCCAGTGTGCACAGTTCCACGGCGAGGAGGACGGCCACTTGGTCGGGGTGGGCCAGTAGGTAGTCATGGAGCCGCGCCAGACCTGCGGCGCCTCCGGCGCAGCCGTTGCCGAACAGCGGGATACGTTTGACGTCCGGCCGCAGCCCGACCCGGTGGGCGAGCCGCGCCTCCAGCGACGGCACGGCCAGCCCGGTGACGGTGGTGCTGATCACCGCGTCGACCTCCTCAGGCCGGACGCCCGCGGCGCGCAGCGCGCCGGTCAGCGCCCGTTCCCCCAGATCCATGGCGGTCTCGAGCCAGACGCGGTTCTGCTCGGTGAAGTCCTCCCTGCGGGCGAGATCGGCGAGCTTCTCCAGCGGCAGGGAGAGCGAGCGGGTCTCCACACCCGAGTTGGCATGGATCTTGCGGAGTACCAGAGCGCCCGTCTCGGACTCCAGCAGCGTCGTGCGGGCCAGCGCGGCCAGGATCTCTTCCTGCCGGTATTGGTACGGCGGGAAGGCCGTCCGGATCGCCGCCACCTGTGGGCCGGTGACCGCCGACTGCCGGGTGGTGCGGTCATGTGTCGCCTGAGGCATCGACATCAGCTTCCGTCTTTCTTCACGGGTGCAGTGATCACTAACGGGAACCTGATGCGCGCCGGAGCCCACCAGTTCGCCGGACCGAGGGCCGCCATGACGGCGGGCACCAGAACTCCCCGCACCAGGACGGCGTCCACGAGCGCGCCGAGCGCGACGCCGATGCCGATGAACTTGAGCAGGGCGACGTGGGAGGTGGCCATGGCCGCGGTCGAGACCGCCACGGCTGCCGCGGCGGACGTCATCAGCCGGCCGGTGCGGGCGACGCCCTCGATGATCGAGGTGCGGTTGTCTCCGCAGCGGTCGTACTCCTCCCGGATACGGCCGAGCAGGAAGACCTCGTAGTCCACCGACAGGGCGAGCGCGATGAACAGGACGAACAGCAGCGTCGAGGCGTCCAGCGTGCCCGTCGCCGTGAAGTGGCCGAGCACCGCGCTGCCGTGGCCGTACTGGAAGAGAACGACGAGCGCGCCGAGGCTCGCCCCGAGACTGGCGGCGGCCACGATCAGAGCCTTCAAGGGGGCAACCAGGGTTCGCGTGAAGGCGCTGAGGAGGGCCAGGAGTCCCACAGCCAGCAGAGACAGGCACCACGGGAGGGCGCCGAGCACGGCGTCCACCGTGTCGACGACCTCCGCGGCTCGCCCGCCCACCGCCACGCTTCCCGGGGCGGGGGTTTGCCGTACCTCGCGCACCACGGTGCCCGCCTCCGGCGTGCCGGGGGCGGCGGACATGGTCGCCAGCAGCACGAGGGCCTCACCGGACGGAGCCGCACGCACCACGCGGACACCGGAGATGCCCGGGACACGGGCGATTCGGTCGCCGTACACCGGTGCACCGTCCGTCGCCCGCGGTCCGGTGACGACCACGGTGAGGAGCCGCTCCGGTGGCGCGGTGAACCCGGCGCGCACACGCTCGGCCGCTGCGGCAGCCGGAGCCGACGGAGGCAGCGTACGTTCGTCCACGATGCCGAGCCGAGCGTGAGTGAAGGGCAGCGCCAACAGGGCCAGCAGCAGCACCGCCAGGCCGCCCGACAGGAGGGGCCTGGCGGTGACCCTGGACGTCGTGCGATGCCAGAAGCGGCTCCCGTCCCCGGTACGGGCACGCCGCCACCGCCCCAGCGGGTCCCATGCCTGGGCCCGGGGGCCGAGCAGCCGCAGACTGGCGGGCAGCACGGTCAGGGCGACCAACGCCGCGAGGGCGGTGACGACCATGCCCGCCAGGGACAGTGCGCGCAGCATCGGCACCGGCACCACCAAGGCGGTGGCGAGGCATACGGTGACTGCGGCGGCGGAGAACGCGATCGAACGGCCGCTGGAGCGGCGGGCGGCCGCCAGCGCCGTGTGAAGGTCCGCGCCCCGCGAGGTCTCCTCCCGTACGCGGGCCAGCAGGAAGAGGCTGTAGTCGACGGCCAGGCCGAAACCGATCGCCGATGCGGCGTTCACCGCGACCCGTGAAACGTCGGTCACCTGCGCCAGCAGGCCCAGGACCGGGATGGTGCAGCCGATGGCCAGCGCGGCCACGACCACGGGCAGCAGCGCGGACACCACGGACCCGTAGGCGAAGACCAGGACGACGAAGAGTACCGGCGCCGCCAGCAGTTCGGCCCGGCTCAGATCGCGCTCGACGGTCTCGTCGATCTCCCGGTTGGCCCATACTTCGCCACTGGGCTCCACCCGCATCCCCGGGACGGCTGAGCGGGCCGCCGCCACCACGCCGGGTGCCACCTGTTTACGTTCCTTGTCCGTCCCCTTCAGCCGTACGGCGACCAGCAGGGTCCGTCCGTCCTTGGAGCGCAGCCACGGGTCACGCGTGGTCCGTGCCGACCACACGGTCTTGACGTCGCGCTGCCCGGCCAGCGTGTCCGTCACCGCTGTGGTGCCGTCCCGGACGGAGACCCCCCGTCCACCGTCGGTGGGCTGCGAAACGCCGGTGCGCCGGGAAACGGCCAGGAGCAGATCGGGCGAGGGCACACCGAGCCGCTCCGCCTGTCGTCCGGCGCGCCTCGCCTCCGTGTCCGTCGCGACCGCGCCGCCCGTGCTCAGCGCCGAGAAGGCGACCGGGGCCAGCACCCCCGCGCACACCGCCGCCAGCAGGGCGCTCACCACCACCAGCCAGGCCCGGCGCCGCACCGCATCCATCCGCGTGTCTCCGTCTTGCATCCGATCCGGACGCTTCGTCCGGCTCCCGTCAGGAAGCCGTGAACAACAGAACGGCGTTCTGGCCACCGAAGCCGAAGGAGCAACTGATCCCCGCGTCGCCGCGCGTGGGGCGGGGACGTCCGGCGACGATGTCCAGCTTGTGGTCCCCGTCCTGGCCCTCGAAGTTCGCCACCGGCGGGACGGCCGCATGGCGCAGCGCGAGAACCGTGTACGCCGCCTGGATCGCCCCGGCCGCCCCCAGCGCATGCCCGATCACGCCCTTGGACGCGGTGACCGGCGGCCCGTCGTCACCGAAGACGCGGACGAGGGCTCGTGCCTCGGCCGCGTCGTTCAGCGGGGTGGAGGTACCGTGCGCGTTGACGTGGCCGACGTCCATCGGCCCGCACGCGGCGTCGGCGAGAGCGGTACGGACAGCGCGGACCGCGCCGTCGCCCTGCGGGTGCGGGGCGATGGGGTGGTGAGCGTCGGCGCCGGCACCGTAACCCCGCAGCAGCGCCAGTACGGGAGCCCGGCGGGCCCGCGCCGCGCATGCGCGTTCGAGGACGAGGATGCCGGCGCCCTCGCCCAGGACGAAGCCGTCACGTTGCGCGTCGAAGGGCCGACTGGCCAGAGCCGGTTCAGCCTTGCGCCGGGACAGTGCCCGCATCCGCGTGAAACACGTGGCCGTCATGCGCGAGCGAGCCGACTCACTGCCGCCCGCAAGGACGATGTCGCAGGTACCGGATCGCAGCAGGTCCCGGGCCACTCCGATCGCGGTGGCACCCGACGCGCAGGCGCTGGCGGTGGTGAAGTTGGGGCCGCGCACGCCCAGGTCGATGGCGACCTCGCCCGCGGCCATGCTCGGAACGCTGCGCGGGAGCGCGAGCGGCGAGACCCGCTCCGGCCGCCCGGCGCCGAGGTGGCCGAACTCGGTGACGTACGTGCTCAAACTGTTCGATCCCACGCCCAGGACGACACCGACTCGCTCCGCTTCCCAGGTACGACGATCGAGGCGCGCGTCCGCGACAGCCCGCCGGGCTGCGACGAGGGCGAACTGGATGAAGCGGTCCCCGCGCCGCGCCGACGCCCGGCCGAGTTCCGTCTCGGCGTCGAAGTCCGTCACCCGGCAGGAGAAGTCGACGGGCAGGCCCGCCAGGCCGGGATCCGTCGCGGCCAGCGAGCGCCCCCGGCACAGGACCGCCCAGTTCGCCTCCGCCGTATGCCCGGCCGGAGTCACAAGCCCCAGCCCGGTGACCGCGATCTCAGCGTGCATGCTCGAACGCCCGAGCCGCCTCGCCCAGGGTCGAGGACGGGCGCATGTCCAGGGCGTTCTCGGGCAGGACGATTCCGTACTCCTCCTCCGCCGCCACCACCAACTCGAACAGCGACAGCGAGTCCAGGCCGAGACTCTCGAACGTTGTCCTGGCGGAGAACTCACCGGCATCCGCCTCGACATTGAGATGGCCGGTCAGCAGGGCCACCAACTCCTCGGGAAGGGCCGACTCCGCCGCGCCTTCTGCCGCCTGCCTCATGTCTTGGTCTCCTGTTTCCACAGCTCTCGCTCCCGCTCCCGCAGCACAGCTTCCGCCATATTGCCGACCACGCCCGCACCTCTCCCCCGTCCTGCCCGTCATCTGTTCAGCTGTGCGTCGCTGTGTAAACACCAACAAGGTGTGTAGGGAACGACCTGTCACTCGTTCGTGTTCGTAGGGCCGCGTGCCGGACTTGCGGGGCTGACCAGCGGCTCGGGACGGGCGGGTCCGACGGGTCTCATGCCCTCATCGGGAGTTCCACCGTCACGTGCAGTCCGCCGGTGGGGCGCGGGGTCAGGGTGAGTGTGCCGTCGTGGGCCTCGGTGATGGTCTTGACGATGGCCAGGCCCAGGCCGACGCCGGCGTGATCGGTGTGCGTGCGTACGCGTTCGGTGCGTTGGAACGGTTCGGTGAGGGTCGAGGCCAGCTCCGGGGTGACCTGCTCGCCGGTGTTCTCCACCGTGAGCAGTACGGTCCCTGGGCGGTGGACGCCGGTCGTGACCCGCACCATTCCCTCCCGCGGCAAGTTGTGGACGATCGCGTTGTGGACGAGGTTCGTGGTCAGCTGCAGCAGCAGGGCCCGCGAGCCGGTCGTCGGAGTGATGTCACCGCCCGTCTCAAGGGTGACGCCGCGCTTCTCCGCGAGCGGGAGGAGCGTTTCGGTGGCTTCTTCGGCCATGAGGGACAGGTCGACGTGTTCACGGGTGAAGGACCGCCGGTCGGCGCGGCTGAGCAGCAGCAGGGCTTCGGTGAGGTCGATCGCCCGGGTGTTGACGGTGTGGAGGCGTTCGATGATCTTGTCGGTGTCGCGGTTCGGGTCGGTGCGGGCCACGTCGAGAAGTGCCTTCGTCACGGACAGCGGGGTGCGCAGCTCGTGCGAGGCGTTGGCCGCGAACCTCCGCTGCTCGGCGACGTGCGCTTCGAGCCGCGCCAGCATCGTGTCGAAGGCGTCGGCGAGTTCGCGGAACTCGTCGTTGCGGCCCGGCAGCCGGACGCGGTGGGAGAGGGAACCGTTCGCGGCGATGCGGGTGGCCTCGGTGATGCGCGTCAGGGGTGCGAGCATCCGGCCTGCGAGCAGCCACCCTCCCCCGAGGCCGAACACCAGCAGGAACGTCAGGACGACCGCCGCGATCGGAGCGAAGTCGCGCAGGACGGACAGGCTGTAGCCGGGCCTGAAGACGAGTCCGACGTGGTTCACACGCGTCAGGAACACCCAGGCGGCCGCGAGCAGCAGGACGCCGGTGAGCATGAGGAAACCGGCGTAGCTGAGGGTGAGTTTGGCGCGAACGCTGAGCCCGGGGGTTCTAGCCACAGTCCGCTCCCTGGTCCTCGGCCTGTGATGGCGTGTCGACGCGGTAGCCGACACCCGGCACGGTGGCGATGATCCAGGGCCGGCCGAGTCGTTTGCGCAGTGCCGAGACGGTGATGCGCACCGCGTTGGTGAACGGATCGGCGTTCTCGTCCCAGGCCCGCTCAAGGAGTTCCTCGGCGCTGACGACACCGCCTTCCGCGGCGACGAGGACTTCGAGTACGGCGAACTGTTTCCTGGTCAGCGCGACGTAACGGCCGTCGCGGTAGACCTCCCTGCGGAACGGGTCGAGCCGAAGCCCCGCGATCTCCCGCACGGGCGGCCTGATGTGGGCGCGCCTGCGGTCGAGTGCTCTGAGTCTGAGCACGAGTTCGCGGAGTTCGAAGGGTTTCGTGAGGTAGTCGTCGGCTCCGAGTTCGAAGCCCGAGGCCTTGTCGTCGAGACGGTCGGCCGCGGTGAGCATGAGGATCGGCATGCCGCTGCCGGAGGCGACGACGCGTGCGGCGATCTCGTCGCCGGACGGCCCGGGGATGTCGCGGTCGAGGATGACGATGTCGTAGCTGTTGGTACTCAGCAGTTCCAGAGCCGTGCCCCCGTCACCTGCGATGTCGGCAGCGATCGCGGCCAGCCGCAGGCCGTCGCGGATGGCTTCCGCCAGATAGGGCTCGTCCTCGACGATGAGCACACGCATGGCTGCGATGCTACGAGCCGACACTTATCGTCGGCGTATCGAAAACCGCATACGTGCTGACAACACCGTGCTGCCTTGACTGGCGGCATGACTCGGATCCCACCATCAGCACGATCATCACCCCGTCGAATACGCCGGTTTCTCGTCGTCGGCCTGCTGGTCCTCACAGCGGCGATCGCCGCGGTCCTCGGCCGCGACGTACTGGAATCCTCGTTCTCCTCGACCCCCTTACCGACGAATTCTCTGCACCGTGAGCACGGTGAGTCCCGCGAGCCCCGTGAATCCGGCGAGTCCCGCGAGTCCCGCGATGCGCTGGACGAGGCCGACGGTGTCGTACCGGACGGTGTGACGGTCTTCGACGACTCGGTTCCCGCCGTGGCCAACCTCGATCCGGATCTGCTCAAGGCGCTCCACCGGGCCGCAGGGGCCGCCGCGGACGACGGAGTCGAGTTCTACGTGAACAGCGGCTGGCGCTCCTCGCGGTACCAGAATCAGCTCCTTCGCGAGGCGGTCGACAAGTACGGCTCCAAGGACGAGGCGGCCCGATGGGTGGCGACCGCGGCGACGTCTCCCCATGTGTCGGGCGACGCGGTCGACATCGGACGCTCACAGGCAACGGCGTGGCTGTCCGAGCACGGCGCCGCATACGGGCTGTGCCCCCTCTACGAAAACGAACCCTGGCATTACGAACTGCGCCCCGAAGCGGCCGACGGCCACTGCCCGCGCATGTATGCCGACCCTTCCCAGGACCCGAGGATGCAGCAGTGAACAGCAGTGTGGAGACGGCGGCGGCACAAGCTGAGGCCGGTGCTGGAGCGGAGGCCCGGCAGGGCGGGGCCCGACCTGGCGCCCGGCGCGCCCTCGGCATCCTCCGCGTCCGCCGGCTGGTCGGTGGCGCCCTCCGGCCCGGCATATGGAAGCGCGGCCTCATCCTCGCGGCCCTGGCGCTCTCCCTCGGCCTGCTCCTGCTGCTGCACGCGCACATCACCGACCGCGGCGGCCTCGGCAGTCTGGTGGAGACCTTCCTGCCGTGGTACGGCCTGCTCATTCCGGTGCTGCTGGCCGCAGCACTGTGGCGCCGTTCCGCCTCGGCCGTGGTCGCGCTGCTGCTGCCGGTCACGGTGTGGCTGAACCTCTTCGGCGGGCTGCTCGGCGACAAGTCCCACCCGAGCGGCGACCTCACCGTGGTCAGCCACAACGTCGACGCCGCCAACCCCGACCCGGTCGGCACCGCCCGCGATCTGGCCGCCTCCAAGGCCGACGTACTGGCCCTTGAAGAGATCACCCCGCAGGCGAAGCCGCTGTACGAGAAGGCTCTGGCCAAGGCGTACCCGTACCACGCGGTGCGGGGCACGGTCGGGCTGTGGAGCAGGTTTCCGCTGTCCGACACCAGGCGTGTCGACATCGAGACGGACTACGGACCGCTGGCGGACACCAGGCCGGCCAAGGCCACGTCGGCCGACACGCGGGCGCTGCGCACCACCGTGGCCACGGACAAGGGTCCGCTGGCGGTGTACGTGGCCCATCTGGGGTCCGTACGCGTGTTCCCCCGCGACGGCTTCTGGACCGGCAGCCGGGACCGCGGCGCGAAGGCGCTCGCCGAAGCCGTCGCCGCGGAGCCGAACAGGCGAATGGTGCTGCTCGGTGATCTGAACGGCACGGAGGACGACCGCGCGCTCGCCGGCATCACCTCGCGGCTGGACTCCGCCCAGGAGGAGGCCGGCGACGGCTTCGGCTTCAGCTGGCCCGCGAAGTTCCCGGTGGCGCGGATCGACCAGATCCTGGTCCGCGGCGTCGCGCCGACGAGTTCATGGGTGCTGCCGGCCACCGACAGCGATCACCGGCCGGTGGCGGCCGGGATCAGCTGGTGAACGCGCGTACCGACCCCGGCCTGCACGCCCCGCCCTACCCTGCACGCCCTGCACGCCCTGCACGCCCTGCCCCGCACGCCCTGCCCACCCGCTCAGCGGTACTGGGCGGGGCCCGATCAGGACTGGGGGCGGCTGCCGTGGTTGGCCGCGTGCTTGCGGCGGGCCTTCTTCTTGCGGCGTCGCTTCGAGGACATGTCGCCGCCCCTTTCCATCGGAGAGCAGTTTCGGTCAGGATCGAGCAGGTTTGCGGTATAAGCCTGCTCTTTCGCTGCTTTCCACCGTTCCATACCGCTATGCCGATGGCGACCGGGCGCGGTGATCACGTGGCGGAGGTGTGTGGTAGCTGACAGTTCCGATTGTCGTAGCCATCGCCTAAGGTTGACTTCATGCCCTTAACCCCGCCATCCCGTGGTGTCGCGCGGTCCTCCGTCGAACTGAACGAGCGGATCCGCGACCTGTGGCTGCGCACCGGCGGCCGGCTCAGCCCCGAGCAGCGCCGGGAGTACGAACAGCTGGTGACCGAGTGGGCCGCCGCGGTCCGCGAGGAGATGGTCGAAGCCGCGTAGGCGGCCCGCCCGGCGCCGGACCGGACGCGTACGCACTCTTCGCTGCCCGCCCCCTTGGCTCGGCACCTCCCGTGCCCAACACTGAGCCGATGACGCAGCGCGTGGAACTCGCCGCCGTGATGGACCGGTTGGCCATCGATGCCCTCATCACCGAGTACGCGGTGACCGTCGACGACGGCGACTGGGACGCCTACCGACAGCTCTTCGCCCCTGGGGGCAGCGCCGACTACCGCTCGGCGGGCGGCATAGAAGGGGGCGCCGACGACGTCGCCGGGTGGCTGGCCGAGACGATGCGGATGTTTCCCATGCGCCAGCACCTGATCTCCAACCGCAAGCTGGAGTTCGGGACGCTGGACCAGGACACCGGCGACACCGCTCACGTACAGGCCGACTATCTGAACCCCATGCGCTTCGCCGACCGCCCGGGCACAACCCCGGCAGCGGATCCGTCGACCGCGCCGGACTTCGTCTGCGGCGGCCGCTACGCCTTCACGCTCGTGCGTACGCCGGGGGGCTGGCGGCTGCGGCGCGTGGTCGTCACGGAGAAGTGGCGCCGCATGGCCGGTGAGCGGCAGCGGCAGGAGCCGGCCACGGACAGTCCTCACCCACTGTCCTAGATCGTTCAGGGCGCGCACACTGGGGAACGATCAGGGCGTCGGGGACCTAGGGAGGCGCTGCATGGATCTGTTCGGCGACGAGGGCCGGGACGTTGACCGGCGGGAACGGTGGGAGCGGCAGGAGCGGCTCAGGCGGCGCGCCGCGCGGATGCTCGCCTCGCCCAGGTGGCGCGGCGGCATCGCCGTGGTGGCAGGGGCGCTGCCCGCGCTGGCGTTCCCCGCCCCTTCGCTGTGGTGGTTCGCGTACGTCGCACTGGTGCCCTGGATCCTCCTTGCCGCGTCGGCCCCGACCGGTCGGCGGGCCGCGGTCGACGGCTGGCTCGGCGGCCTCGGCTTCATGGTGGCCGTGCACCACTGGCTGCTGCCGAGCCTGCATGTGTTCACGGTCGTCATCGCCGCGCTGCTCGGGCTGCTGTGGGCGCCCTGGGGATGGCTGGTGCGCCGGTACGTGGGCGGGGCGGCGGTGCCCGGGCGGGCCGCGGTCGCACTCGTGGTGCTGCCGTCGGGCTGGCTGATGGTCGAACTGGTCAGGTCCTGGGAGGGGCTGGGCGGGCCGTGGGGCCTGCTCGGCTCCAGCCAGTGGCAGGTGGCGCCCGCGCTGCGGCTCGCCTCGGTGGGCGGGGTGTGGCTGGTCAGCGCGCTGCTGGTGGCGGTGAACACGGGTGTGGCGCTGCTGATCGTCGCGGTGCGCGCCTCGATGTTGCGCGCGTCCCCGCATACCTCGCCGGTACGAATAGCCGTGCCTCCCTCGACCTCGCGCGTGGACCCGCGTCCCGCGGCGCCGCGTACAGCCGTGCGCGTGTCGCCCCGGATCGCGCGCCCGCGCTCGTTCGCCCGGCCCGCGCCCCTGCCCACGGCGACCAGGTCGTCCGAGGACCGGCTCCTCTCCCCCACCACTCTTCGGGCCGCCCCCGCCATGGCGGCCGTCCCCGCCGTCGCGGGCCTGCTCGCCGTGGCCGCCGCCACCACCGCCGCCTGGGCGTGGGCACCGCGCCCCGAGTCCGCGGGACGCGTGCATGTCGCCGTCGTCCAGCCGGGCGTCATCGACGGCGCCGGGAGCGCCGACCGGCGGCTCGCCCGCGAGGAGGAGCTGACCCGCACGCTGGCCGGCCGGGACCTGGACCTCGTCGTCTGGGGCGAGAGCAGCGTCGGCTTCGACCTGGCGGACCGGCCGGACGTCGCACGCCGGATCGCCGCGCTCTCCCGCGAGGTCGGCGCGGACATCCTGGTGAACGTCGACGCGCGCCGGTCCGACCGGCCCGGCATCTTCAAGAGCTCGGTCCTGGTGGGCCCGGAAGGACCGACCGGCGACCGCTACGACAAGATGCGGCTCGTGCCCTTCGGCGAGTACGTCCCCGCGCGCTCCCTGCTCGGCTGGGCGACGTCGGTCGGCAAGGCGGCGGGCGAGGACCGCAAACGCGGTGACCGGCAGGTGGTGATGGACGTCGGGCGCGATCTGCGGATCGGGCCGCTGGTCTGCTTCGAGTCGGCCTTCCCCGACATGAGCCGCCAACTCACCCGTGACGGCGCGCAGGTGCTCCTCGCACAGTCGGCCACCTCGTCGTTCCAGTCCAGTTGGGCGCCCCGCCAGCACGCCTCCCTCGCGGCGGTGCGGGCCGCCGAGACGGGCCGCCCGATGGTGCACGCCACGCTCACCGGCGTCTCCACCGTCTACGCCCCCGACGGCTCGCGCGTCGGCGCCCCGCTCGGCACCTCGGCGAGCGCCGCGGCGGTGTACGACGTGCCGCTGGGCACGGGAACCACGGCGTACGTCAGGTGGGGTGACTGGCCCGTGCGCGCCGCGCTCGTCGTGCTCCTGCTGCTGGCCGCGATCGAGGGCGTACGGACCGTCAGGCGGCCTGCTCCCGAGCGGCAAGGACCACGCGCTCGCACAGCTCATGGGTCGCCAGTGCGTCCCGGGCGCTGAGTACCTTGCCGACGCGCACGGCGTCGAGGAAGGCGAGCACCACCTGCTCGATGCCGCGCTGGCGGGCCACCGGCACCCAGTCGCCGCGCCGCCGCACGCTGGGCCCGCCCTTGTGGTCGACGACCTCGGCGAGGTTGATCACCTGCCGCTTGGCGTCCTGGCCGGAGACCTCGAGGATCTCCTCGGCCGAGCCGCTGAGCCTGTTCATCATGCCGATCGCGGTGAATCCGGCGCCGGCGAGCTGCAGCACGACGTGCTCCATGAGGCCGTCGACGACGCGGGCGCGCACCCCGACGTGGTCGATCGGTCCCGGTGCGAGGAACCGCATCGTGTCCACGACGTGGATGAAGTCGTCGAGGACCAGCGTGCGCGGGTCCTCGGGCAGGCCGACGCGGTGCTTCTGCAGGAGGATCAGCTCGCGCGGGTGCTCCACGCACTCGGCGTAGCCGGGCGCGTAACGACGGTTGAAGCCGACGGCGAGGCTGACGCCGCGCTCCTCCGCGAGGTTCACCAGGCGCTCGGAGTCGGCGAGTTCGTATGCGATCGGCTTGTCGACATAGGTGGGTACGCCCGCTTCGATGAGCCGGGCGACGATCTCCGGGTGCACGGCGGTCGGCGCGTGCACGAAGGCGGCGTCGAGGCCCTGGGCGAGCAGTGCGTCCAGGTCGGTGTGGCAGCGGGAGTCCGGGATGTGGTGGACGCCCGCGACCCGGGCCAGGGTCGCGGGCGTGCGCGTCTGCAGGTGCAGCTCGACGCCGGGCTGGGTGGTGAGCACCGGCAGGTACGCCTTCTGCGCGATGTCGCCGAGCCCGATGCAGCCGATCTTCATGTCCCGGTTCGCGCTGGTGTCCACCGCTCCGCCCTCGTCCTTCGTGTGTTCAGCAGAGCGTGCGGCTCTGACAGTGTGCGGTCGCGTCATGACGGGCCGGCCGGCTGAGCGGTTCCGCCCGTTCTCGGTCCCGGCAGTCATGACTTCTCGCGAAACTCTCCCATGCGCGCCCTACGCCGCGTCACGCGGGCGGGGCCGGGGCCGAACGGTCGGCACATGCCGGCCCCACGGCCAGGAATCCGGCGCTCCGCGGTGCACCTACGGCCCGCCTCGTCCCAGTTCCGCGTTCCAGGCGCCGTACGTTCTCCCAGGCCAGGGCCCATTTTCGCATTCCAGTGTCCCCAACTGCCCGGCATTCCTGGCCGTTGGGACAGCTCGGCCCGCAAGCTCGAGTCGTGCTCATCCGGGAAGGCCCCCGGGCCACCCGGCACAACCCAGTAGCAACGACATCGGGAGTTCGTACATGCTTCGCAAGCGCTCACGTCTGATCGCCGCACCGGTCGCGGCCGTCGCCCTGACCCTGACGGCCGCCGGCTACCAGGCCAGCGCGGCCGGGTCGGCGGACTCGGGCAGCGCGGGACGCTCCGCCACGACCGCGCGGGCGGCGGGCCCCTGCCTCACCGGCGCGACGACGCTGGTCGGCGACCTCGACGGTGACGGCCGCCCGGACAAGATCATCGACCCGGGTCACACCGGCACCAAGATGACCGTCCAGTGGGGCACCGCGAACGGCACGTTCGGCACCAAGCACTCCGTCGGCAAGCTCCTCGGCGCCGAGCCGGGCGAGGTCGCGACCGCCGCGGTCGCCGACTTCCAGAAGGACGGCGCCCTGGACATCGTCGTCAACCTCGTCACCCCCTCCGGCGTGGACGACCCGTCCACCTCGCGCGTCGCCGAGTACCGCCCCGGGCCGCTCAAGCGCGCGAACCTGGGCTCCGCCCACGCCCGCCGCCTGGACATCGGCGACAGCCGCGAGGTCAAACAGCTGCGGATCGCCAACTACGGCAACGACGCCTACCCGGACCTCGCGACCCTCGTCAACGCCGGTGACGGCGTGTGGGAGCGGGAGGTGCGCCTGACCAAGGCGAGCAGCGGCCCCGGCCGTTACAACGCCGATCACCAGCAGAAGTACGGCGAGTCCGGCACCCCGGCCGAGCCGCCGGCCATGCCCGGCGACGGCTGGAAGCACTTCTTCAAGCCCTGCTCCTGACCTCGACCGGGTGCCGCCGGTCCTCGGGCCTCCCGGGCCTCCAGGGGGACCGGCGGCACCCGGTGGCGTCCGCCGGCACACCGTCCGCGGCGCCGACCCCTCAGAGCACGAACCGCCCCCAGAGCCAGAGTCAGAGACCAGAGGAAGATCGCGTGTCCAGCTCGCCCCCGGCCTTCGTGGCCCCCGCGGCCCCTGCGGCCTCCCCCGCCTCGACTGTTTCCGCAGCCTCCCCCATCTCCCCGAGCTCACCCATCTCCCCCGTATCCCCTATGGCCCCCAAGTCCCCGCTCTCCGCGGCCCCCTCGCACGGTCTGCCGAAGACGAACCGCGTGCGGGTCGCCGTCGCCGTGGTCGCCCCGGATCCGATCAGCCGCGAGGGCGCCCTCAGCCAGCTGCGCCGGCACCCCGAGGTCGAGGTGTGCGGGGACTCCGGCCGGGCCGCGGTCGTCCTGGTCATCGAGGACACCATCGACGAGGCCGCGCTCGCCCGCCTGCGGCGCACCGTGCGCAGCGAGGGCACGCGTGCCGTACTCGTCGCCGGGGCGGTCCGTGAGCACGAACTCCTCGACGTCATCGAATGCGGTGTCGGCGCCATCGTCTGGCGCCACGAGGCGACCGTCCAGCGCCTGGTGCACGCGGTGGTGACCGCCGCCAAGGGAGGCGGCGACCTGCCCGCGGACCTGCTGGGGCAGCTCATCGGCCAGGTGCGGCGCCTGCACCGGGGCGGCGACGACCAGCCGGGGTTCTTCATGAGCTTCACCAAGCGCGAGGTGGACGTGGTGCGGCTGGTGGCCGAGGGGTTCGACACCTCGGAGATCGCCGTGAAGCTGTCGTACTCCGAGCGCACCGTCAAGAACGTGATGCACGGCCTCACCACCCGCCTGCACCTGCGCAACCGCGCCCACGTGGTGGCGTACGCCCTGCGTGAGGGCTACATCTGAGGGAAGAGCCCCGTGGTGGGCCTCCCGTGGGTGGGCCTCTCCCCCGACGACTCGTCAGACGGTGAAGCGGACCGCCTCCAGCTGGAGGTTCAGCTCCATCGGACTCCCGTGGTACTTGAACTGGCCGGGGTCGGTGCACACCTCGCCCATCCAGTCCCGGTCCTTCACGTAGGCGTCACTGCACACGGAGCCGTCGAAGACCTTGTAGGTGTAGCCCTCAAGGGCGGGGTCGGCCTCCTCGGTGCTGCCGAAGAACATGTCCTCGGTGTCGTCCGCGTTCGACCACGGGATCCCCTCCCGCCAGCCCTCGCCCACGAAGGCGCCCGTGCCGGTGACGCCCTGGGTGTCGGACACCGCGATGTTGAGCGCCTTGATGGGGGTGCCCTGGCCCGCCGCGCCTGCCTCCGCGCCGTCGCACACGGCGTCCTGCCAGCCGTCGCCCTGGACGAAGGCGCGGTAGCAGATGTGGCGTCCCTCGCTGCTCCCGGCCAGCTCACGCACCGCGTCGGCCGCCGTCACCTCGTCGGGCTCGTCCTTCTCGCCGCCGCCACCGCCCCCGCCACCGTCACCGCCGCCTGCGTCCTTCTCGTCCTTCTGGCCGTCCCCGCCGGGCTCCTGGGGAGCCTCCTGCGGCTTCTCGGGGGCGGGCGGCGCGCTCTTCGGGGGCGGGGGCGGGCTGTCCGGCTTGAGCCGGCCGCCCTGCTCCAGCTTCTCCCTGGCCTGGGTCCGCAGCTGCGGCCGGTTCGACATCCAGATCGTCACGAACGCGACGGTCAGCGCGAGGACCACGCCGAGCACGGCGGTCCAGCCAGCCCGGGAAGACCCCGCGCTGCACGAAGACACCGTCCACGTTCACCGGCTCGCTGCCGGACCGCCGCACGGCCAGCGCGTAGGGCTGCTCCTGCTTGGAACCGAACCAGGTGATCTGCCGGGGCCGCAGCGTCGCCTTCACGAACGCGGCCCGCCCCGGTTCGATCTGGACGTTGCCCGGCTGGAGGTCGTAGGAGAGCCTGTCGCCGGTGTCGTTGCCGCTGAGTGACGCGGTGACCCCGGTGTTGCCGATGTTGTCCACGGCCAGCTGGGGCCGTCCGCGGAACCACCCCTTCACCGTCGGCGGCACCAGCTCGGCGCGCACCTCGGTGAAGGGAGTGACGGTGACGTTCCCCTCGGGGACGATGACGGCGGAGCGGTGTTCCGCCGGTGTGATCCGTACCGCGTACGGGTGCGGTCCTGCGACCGCGTCGGGCGTACGGGGCGGGGCGAACGTCAGCTCCACCGTGCCGGTCGTCCCCGGGTAGAGCCGCAAAATCGCCGGCTCCACCGTGGCCCAGGGCGCGAGGTCGCCGACCGGTTCGAAGCGGTACTCGTCGACGATGTCACCGGTGTTGCGCACCCGCAGCTGCACGGTGGTGCCGCTGCCCGGGTCGACGGTCACGGAGGCAGGTTCCAGGGAGGTCCAAAGGCTCACGCCACGACGCTAGGAGCCCTCGCGGAGCCCGTCAGGAGACCGGGGGGCAGAGCCGGTTGCCCACAGGGGCGGCCCCGATGCCCGCCGGTCCGGTCTTCGACACCTGGATCGGCGCCGCCCGCGACAGCCGGGAGGCCGAGCGGGGTGAGGGGGTGGCTTCTCCCTCCCCGCCCCGGCCTCCGTTCCCGCGGCTGATGGAGCCTGGGTTCAAGGGGCCTGCGGGGGACGCCAGTCGGTGATGGCGGAGAGGCCGCGCAGCACGGAGTGGGGGGCGATTCTCGTCGCCGCCGAGATGAGGGCGTCGCGTACGGCGATGGCCGGGGCGCCGGTCAGGTGCGTGACGCGGGAGGTGCGTGCCGACCGGCGGACGATGTCCGTGGTACGCGGGACGCGCGCCGCGCTGTAGGCGGCCAGGCCCGCGGCGAGGTCGGCGTCCGGTGCCACGTGGTGGGCGAGGACGACGCCGTCCTCGATCGCCTGGTTACCGCCCTGGCCGAGGCTCGGCGTCATGGCGTGCGCGGCGTCGCCGACGAGGACGACGCGGCCCCGGTGGAAGACGGCGAGGGGCGTGGGCAGGTGACGGACGTCGTTGCGCAGGATGCTGTCGGCGCCCACGGCGCAGATCAGCCGGGGAATCGGGTCGTGCCAGTCACGGAACCGGCGCTCCAGCTCGGCCTTCTCGTCGTCGGGCGCCCTGCCGCCCTCGGGGAGGCGGGCGGTGGCGTACACGTACACCCTGCCGTCCTTGAGCGGCTGCGTGCCCCAGACGCCGCCGCGGCCCCAGGTCTCGTGGGGCGCGAAGGGCTCGTCGGGGGCCGGGACGACGAACCGCCAGGCGGTGAAGCCCGCGTACCCGGGGCGCGGGTGCACCGGGAAGAGAGCGGCCCGCACGGCGGAGTCGATGCCGTCGGCGCCGACGACGAGGTCCGCCTCGATGTCGCCGTCGTCGGTGCTGACGACGGCGCGGCGGCCCGCGGCGCCCGGGTCCGACAGCCGGGCCCGCGCGCCGGTACGCAGCGCCTTCTCGGGCAGCGCGGAGACCAGCAGGTCGACGAGGGTCGCGCGGTGCAGCATCACCAGGCTTCCGCCGTACGCCGCTTGGGTCTCGGCCGCACTCGTGCGCACCAGCCAGCGGCCGTCCTGGGCACGCATGCCGCCGTCCCCCTGCCAGGCGGCCAGCGCACGGACCCGGTCGCCGAGGCCGTGGACGTCCAGGGCGCGCTGGCCGTTGGGCGCGAGTCCGATGCCGGCGCCCACGGGCTTGAGGGAGGCGGCACGCTCAAGGACCGTGACGCGCCACCCGGACCCGTACAGGCCGAGGGCGGCGGTGAGTCCGCCGATGCCACCGCCGATGACGACCGCGTGGGGCTGCTGCTTCATGGCTCCTCCTCCGGGGCGCCGCACACGGCCACTGTGTACGTGCCATCCACTCCCGCGCCCTCCTGCACTACAGATGTAGTGCGCGACGCCGAGGATGACCGTACTACATCTGTAGTGAGGGAGGTAAGGTTTTCGCCATGTCCGTACGCAGCGCGGGACCCACCCGCCCCCAGCTCATCGCCGACGCCGCCCTCTCCCTGCTCGCGGAGCGCGGTATGCGCGGCCTCACCCACCGGGCCGTCGACGAGGCGGCGGGACTGCCGCAGGGGTCCACGTCCAATCACGCGCGCACTCGGCTCGCCCTCCTGGAGACGGCGGTGCGGCGACAGGCCGAACGCGAGGCGGAGCTCCTGAGCCCTGCCGACATGCCCGCCCTGGCGGCCGGCCGCGAGCAGGTGGTCACCGGCCTGGCCGCCGCCCTGCACCGCTACCTCTCCGGCGACGCCCGCCAACTGCTCGTATCGCGCTACGAGTTGGCCCTGGAGGCGACCCGCAGACCGGAACTGCGCGCCCACTACGACGCGGCGGGCGCCCAGTTCAGGGAGCCCCTGGAGGCCCTGCTCCGGGCCGCGGGCTCCTCCGCCCCCGAGCTCCACACGCTCTCCCTCGTGGCGTGGTGCGACGGCCTGATGTTCTCGTGCGTGGCGGGCTCGTACCACGCCACGACGCCGACGGAGGAGGAGCTTCGCAGGAGCGTCGGGGAGCTGCTGAGGGGGATGCTGGACGGGTGAGGCGGGAGGGGGGCCTCCGTCCGTGAGAGGCCGTGATCATCCGTGCCGCGCGTCCCGCATCACCCGTGCGGGGCAACCTCCCGGACTTCCCGGGTCAACTGGCTCCGCGCAGCAGAGTTGCGCGGGTGCATCGATCGACGACCACCGCCGCGCTCCTCGTCTCCGCGGCCGTCACTGCCGTCACGGCCACCGTCTCCGGGTGCGTGAGCGTCGAGCGGCCCGCGGGGACCGGTCCCGTCGCGGCCACCACGTCGGCGCCCGCGCCCCACCCCGACGGGAGCAGCAGGCCGCGCGTCGTCCAGGCTCCGGCGCGCGAGGCGCTGGAGCGTATGGGCACCCCGCCCGGACCCGCCACCTCCCGGCCGACCGCCCCCGAGGCCGCCCGGTCGACTCCCCCACCCGGCCCCGCCCGGCCCGCGCGCCCGCCCGCGCCCGCGCCCTCGGAACCGGCCCGCAGGCCCCCTCCGGCACGGCCCGACGCGGGAGCGACCCGGCCCGCCCCGGCCACGGCCCCCGCCGCGCCCGGTGCCGACGTGTGCGCGCTCGGCGAGGCCTACGGCAACTGGCCGCCGGGCAGCGCCCAGGCCGTCATCTGCCGCGAGACGTACGGCCGCTGACGCGGCGGTGCCACATCGGGCGGCCCTGCGTCGGGCGGCGGCCCCGCGTCGGGCGGCGCCGTACTCTCCGCGCCGCCCCCTCCCCCTGCCCCCCCTTGCCCTCTCCCCCCTGCCTCCCTACTCCTCCTCGCTGCCCTCCCCGACCTCGCGCTCCAGCCTCGCGATGGCCTCCTTGATGCCGTTGCCGTAGCCGTCGTCCTCCAGGGTGCCCACCGCGCCGCGGGCCCGGCGCAGATGGCTGCGGGCCGCTTCCGGACGGCCCAGCTTCACGTAGTCCGCGGCGATGTTCAGATGCAGGGAGGGGTAGAAGCCGCGCACCGCGAGCGATTGGTGGTGCTCGTTCAGGCGCTGGTCGGTGAGCTCGTCGGCCGCCGACAACGCCCGCAGGTCCCACGCCAGTTCGTCCGAGGGGTCGGCCTGCGTGTCCGCCATGTAGTGCGCGAGCGTGCAGCGGTGCAGCGCGTCGCCGTCCTCGCCGATCTCCCCCCACAGGCCGAGGAAGCGGTCCTGCGCCTCCTCGCGGTCGCCGCCGTGGTGCAGCATGACCGCCTGCCCGATCCGGGTCATCATCGCGTCCTCCGCCGTCTGCTCCTGCTGCTCCGTCACCGGGTCCTCCGTGGTCGTACGGCCGTAGCCCCCATCCCTCACGACGCTAGCGGCCACCACTGACAATCACGGTCAGGCACGTTCGCGGGCGGGGCGCTCACCCCCGGCGCTGGGCCAGGCCGGTGACGCCCGCGGCCCCCTCGGCCGGGAAACCCCGAAGACAGGCTCCCGGCCCGGAGACCTCAGCCGATGTCCGGGATCCGCCAGTCGATCGGCTCGTGCCCCTGCGCCTCGACCGCTTCGTTGATCTGCGTGAACGGGCGCGAGCCGAAGAACTTCTTCGCGGAGAGCGGCGAGGGATGCGCGCCCTTCACCACGATGTGCCGCTCCGTGTCGATGAGGGGGAGCTTCTTCTGGGCGTAGTTCCCCCACAGGACGAAGACGGCCGGGTCGGGGCGGTCGGCCACCGCGCGGATCACCGCGTCCGTGAACTTCTCCCAGCCCTTGCTCTTGTGGGAGTTGGCCTCCCCGGCACGGACCGTGAGCACCGCGTTGAGCAGGAGGACACCCTGCCTGGCCCACGGCATCAGGTAGCCGTTGTCCGGCACGGGGTGGCCGAGTTCCTCCTTCATCTCCTTGTAGATGTTCCGCAGCGAGGGCGGGGTCTTCACACCGGGGCGCACGGAGAAGCAGAGCCCGTGCCCCTGGCCCGCGCCGTGGTAGGGGTCCTGGCCGAGGACCAGGACCTTCACCCGGTCGTACGGCGTCGCGTCGAGGGCGGCGAAGACCTCCTCGCGCGGCGGGTAGACAGGGCCCTTCGCCCGCTCCTCCTCGACGAACTCGGTGAGCTCCCTGAAGTAGGGCTTCTGGAGTTCCTCGCCGAGGACTCCGCGCCAGGACGCGGGCAGCATGGCGATGTCGGTCACGTCAACAACCTCCGGTGTACGGTCATTTCTCAGATCCAGTCTCTGAACCCCAGAACCTACCGGCGCGCACTGACAATCGGTCCGGCCGCCCGCCCGCCGGTGCCCGGCTACCAGCTGGTCTTGCGCTGCAGCTCCCACATCATCATGATCGCGGAGGGGTCGAGGGCTCGCTCGCCGCCCGCGATCTCCTCGCTGGACAGGATGTACTGCTTGCCTTGCCACAGCGGCAGCAGCCTGACGTCGTCGACGAGGATGTCCTGGGCCCGCTGGAAATCGTTGATCACCGCGCCCCGGTCGGCCTCCCTGCGCTCGCGCGGCAGCACCTCGTCGGTGATCTCCTTGGACGGGTACGGCGTGTTGAGGACGTTCTTCGGGCCCACGAACGGCGCGATGAAGTTGTCCGCGTCCGGGAAGTCGGGGAACCACCCGCGTCCAAAGACGGGGTACTCGCCGTTGCTGTACCCCTCCTGGAACTCGGTCCAGGGACGGCTCTTGAGCGTGATCCTGAAGAGCCCCGAGCCCTCCAGCTGCCGCTTGATCTCGGCGAACTCCGCCTCGGTCGCCGAACCGTAGCGGTCGGTGGTGTACCAGAGGGTGAGCGGGACCGGCCCGTGGATTCCGGCGTCGGTGAGGATCTTCCTGGCCTTGGCCGCGCTGGGGTTGCCGTACTCGTCGAAGAAGCCGGTGGCGTGACCCGTGAGCCCGCGCGGCACCATCGAGTACAGCGGCTCCACGGTGTCCTTGTAGATCTTGTGGGCGATGGCCCCGCGGTCGACGAGCTGCGCGAAGGCCCGCCGGACGGGCAGCTTCCGCACCCACGGGTCCTTGGTGTTGAACACCAGGTAGCGGATCTCGGTGCCCGCGCCCTCGACGAGCTCGATGTCCTGCTCGCGCCTGCCCCTGCCCTGCATCTCGACGATGTCCTTCGAGGCCAGACCGCGGAAGGTCACATCTATCTGCTTGTCCTTCAGGGCGTCGACCATGGCCGAGGACTTCTTGAAGTAGCGGATGGTGACGGCTTCGTTCTTGACGTCGGCCGCGCCCTTGTACTTGTCGTTCCTGCGCAGCTCCGCCTTCTCGTTCGCGGTGTACGCGTCGAGGGTGTAGGGCCCGGAGCCGGTGATCTCGTCGCCCTCGCGGAGCCGGTCCGCCGGGTACTCGACGGGGTCGACGATCGACATGGCCGGGGTCGCGAGAACGAACGGGAACGTCGCGTCCGCCTTCTTGAGGCGGAAGATGACGGTCCGCTTCCCCTTCGCCTCGACCGTGTCGAGCGACCCGAGCAGCCCGGTCGGTCCGCCCTTAGCCCCGATCTTCCGTATCCGGTCGAAGGAGTACTTCACGGCCGCCGCGTCCAGCGTGTCGCCGTCGGAGAACCGCAGGCCACTGCGGAGCTCACAGGTGAAGACCGTGCTGGAGGAGTCGCTGAACCGGCAGGACTCCGCCGCGTCCGGTTCGGGCTCGGTGGCGCCCGAGGGGAAGCTGAGCAGCGTCTGGAAGACGTTCCTGTACAGCTCCCACGAGCTGTCCCAGGCCTTCGCCGGGTCCAGGGTGCTCGGCGCGCTCATCGTGCCGACGGTGATCTGCTCGTCGTCGTCCGATCCCTCGGAGGACAGCATTCCGCATCCGGCGAGCAGCGATATGGACGCGATCGCCGCCACCGGACGCAGACCTCTGGTCCGCCTGGCTGGGGGAACTTCACTGAACACGCGCACGCTCCTCGATCGGCCATGCCATGGAATCGGGAGACAATATCGCAGTGCCCCGCCGGTCCAACTGCGGATTCCGACAGGGCACTTGATGAGTGCGTACGTCACTGAAAGAGGCGTACTGGGCGGGTGTGCGGCCTTGGTCAGCCGACGCCCGCATTGAGGAAGATGCCGCCGTCGACCACGAGTGTCTGGCCCGTGATCCAGTCGGACTGGCCGGAGGTGAGGAACGCGGCGGCGCCCCCGATGTCCTCCGGCACACCGAGCCGGCCGAGCGGGTAGGAGGCGGCCGCCTCCGCCTCCCTGCCCTCGTACAGGGCCTGGGCGAACTTGGTCTTGACGACGGCGGGCGCGATGGAGTTCACGCGCACCTTCGGTGCGAACTCGTGCGCCAGCTGAAGGCTGAGGTTGACCATGGCGGCCTTGCTCATCCCGTACGCGCCGATGAAGGGCGAGGCGGAGACACCGGCGACGGAGGCGATGTTCACGATCGCGCCGCCGTTCTCGCTCTGCCAGGCCTTCCAGGTCTGCTGGGCGAAGCCGAGCGCCGAGATGACGTTGGTCTCGTACACCTTGCGGGCCACGTTGAGGTCGAGCTCGGCCATCGGGCCGAAGACCGGGTTGGTGCCCGCGTTGTTGATCAGGAAGTCGACCCTGCCGAACGCCTCCATCGTGCGCTCGACGGCGACCGCCTGGTGCGCCTCGTCATGGGCCTTGCCCGCGACGCCGATGACCCGGTCGGAGCCGAGCTTCTCGACGGCCTCCTTGAGGGCGTCCTCGTTGCGTCCGGTGATGCAGACCCGGTCGCCGCGGGCGACCAGCGCCTCGGCGATGCCGTATCCGATGCCGCGGCTCGCGCCCGTGATGAGCGCGACCTTCCCACTGTCCTGCACAGCCATGGTCTGTCTCCGCCTTCCGGGTCAGTTGAGCGGGCCGCCGGCGACGTACATGACCTGCCCGGAGACAAAGCCCGCCGCGTCGCCCGTGAAGAAGGCGATGGCGTTGGCGATGTCCTCGGGGCGGCCGACGCGCTGCACCGGGATCTGGGTGGCGGCCGCGGCCTGGAAGTCCTCGAAGCCCATGCCGACCCTTTCGGCGGTGGCCTTCGTCATCTCGGTGACGATGAAGCCCGGGGCGACGGAGTTGGCGGTGACGCCGAACTTGCCGAGTTCCTTGGCGAGGGTCTTGGTGAAGCCTTGCAGTCCCGCCTTGGCCGCGGCGTAGTTGGCCTGGCCGCGGTTGCCGAGCGCGGAGGACGAGGAGAGGTTCACGACGCGGCCGAACTTGGCGTCCACCATGTGCTTCTGGCAGGCCTTGGTCATCAGGAAGGCGCCGCGCAGGTGCACGTTCATGACCGTGTCCCAGTCGCCCGCGCTCATCTTGAAGAGGAGGTTGTCGCGGAGCACACCGGCGTTGTTGACGAGGATCGTCGGCGCGCCGAGCTCCTCGGCGATGCGGGCCACGGCGGCCTCGACCTGGGCCTCGTCGGACACGTCGCAGCCCACGGCGAGCGCCTTGCCGCCGGCCGCGGTGATCTGCGCGACGGTGTCCTTGCAGGCGGCCTCGTCGAGGTCGATGACGGCCACGGCGCGGCCCTCGGCGGCGAGGCGTACGGCGGTCGCGGCGCCGATGCCTCGTGCCGCGCCGGTCACGACAGCGACGCGCTGCTCTGTGGTGGACATGCTGGTTCTCCTCGCCCTTGGATACGGCTCTTGGGGGTGCGGCCCACGGTACGCCCCGATGGTGAGCGACCGCTTAGTACCTTCAGCTGGACGAGACGCTAGAAGCCCTGGCACCGGGTGTCAACGGCCCACAGGAGAGGTGTGACGCTTTACCTCACCAACAGTTGCAGGAGACGGTCGACCTCGGCCCCGGGATCCGCCGTCAGGCCCGTGTGCACCGGACCCGGCTGGATCACCGTGGAGCGGGGCGCGATCAGCCACCTGAAGCGCCGCCCCGCGTCGTCGTGCTCGGCCTGGCCCGCGGCCTCGCCGCCCTCGCAGATCCGCTCGACGGCGCCGAGCCCGGCCCTGATGCCGGCCACGTCGGCCGCCGGATCCAGGGCGCGCAGCCTGGCCTCGTCCAGGTGGGTGCGGGCGGCCACGAAGGACTTGGCGCGGCAGTAGACCACGACCCCCGCGTTGATCTGCTCGCCGCGCTCCACCCGGGGCACGACACGCACCAGCGCGTACTCGAAGACGTCCCGCTTCGTCACTTGAGGGCACCCTTCGGCTGCGGTTCGCCCAGCGCGATCCGTTCGTGGATGGTCGCTGCGCGCGGCAGCAGCGCGGCCACATAGGCGCGGCGCACGTCGTCCGGGCTCGCGAAGCCGGGCTCGTCGGCCAGCCACTCGTCGGGCACCGCGGCCGCGGCCCCGGCGAGCAGTTCCTCGGTGACGCGGGGGGCCAGCTCGGCGGCGGCGGCCGCGATGTCGGGGCCGTAGGGGGCGAGGACGTGGTCGGACGCGTCGTACGGCTTGGCGGCCGCGGTCTCGGCGGTGCGCCAGTTGTGGTGCCAGATCATGCTCGCCCCGTGGTCGATGAGCCAGAGATCGCCGTGCAGGCGGAGCAGGTTGGGGTTGCGCCAGGACCGGTCCACGTTGTTGATCAGGGCGTCGAACCAGACGATGCGGCCGGCCTCGGCCGGGCCGACGTCGTAGGCGAGCGGGTCGAAGCCGAGCGCGCCGGAGAGGAAGTCCATGCCGAGGTTGAGGCCGCCGCTCGCCTTCAGCAGTTCCTGGACCCGCTCGTCGGGCTCGCCGAGTCCGAGGACCGGGTCGAGCCGGACCGCCACGAGACGCGGCACGCGCAGGCCGAGCCCGCGGGCCAGCTCACCGCAGATCACCTCGGCGACGAGCGTCTTGCGCCCTTGTCCCGCGCCGGTGAACTTGATGACGTACGTCCCGTACGTCCCGTGGTCGTCGGCCTCGACGACCCCGGGCAGCGATCCGCCCTCCCGCAGGGGCGTGACGTAGCGGACCGCGGTGACTTCGCTGAGCATTGCCCCAGATTACTGCCGGTTCCACGCTGTTGGATCACGTGGGAGGTGCTTACAGTGCCCGGCATGGAGTCGATTGATCTTCCCCGCCAGTTCGCGCGCACGCGCCGCTTCTCCCTGGGTGTGCCGCGCGGCTTCACGGTCTCCCCGGACGGCGAGCGGGTGCTGTTCGTGCGGTCGACGGCGGGCGACGATCCGGTCGGCAGGCTGTGGCTGTACGAGGACGGGGCCGAGCGCGTGCTCGCCGATCCGCGGGCGCTGGGGGCCGAGGGTCCGGTGCCGGAGGCGGAGCGGGTCCGCAGGGAGCGGGCGCGCGAGACGACGCAAGGAGTGGTGGCCTACGCGAGCGACCACCACGCGCGCGTGGCCGCCTTCACGCTGGGCGGGGCGCTCTGGGTGGTGGAGACGGCCGGCGGCCCGCCGCGCCGGATCCGCACGGCGGGCCCGGCGGTCGACCCGCGCCCCTCGCCGGACGGGGCCCTCATCGCGTACGTCTGCGACAGCGCCCTGCGGGTGGTCGGCGCCGACGGTACGGGTGACAGGGCGCTCGCGGAGCCCGAGGGCGCGGCGGTCACCTACGGGCTCGCCGACCACGTGGCCGCCGAGTCCATGGACAGACAGCGCGGCTTCTGGTGGTCCCCGAAGAGCGACGCCCTGCTCGTCGCGCGTGTGGACGCCTCTGCGGTACGCGTCTGGTGGCTCTCGGACCCGGCGCACCCGGAGCGCCCGCCGCGCGCCGTCCGCTACCCGGCGGCCGGTACCGCCAACGCCGAGACGTCGCTGCACATCGTGCGCACGGACGGCACCAGGACCGCGGTGGTCACCCCGGAGCGCGCGGCGGACCACCCCGTCGCCGAGCAGTGGACGGACGACGCCTTCGACTACGTCCCCACGGCGCGCTGGGACGCCCACGGGCCGCTGATCACTCTGCAGACCCGTGACCAGCGTTCGGTCCACCTCCTGGAGGTCGACCCCGAGACCGGCCGGACACGCCTGCTCGGCCGACGGCACGATCCCGCCTGGCTGGAGCTGATGCCGGGTACACCGCTGCGCCTGGAGAGCGGTCGGGTCGTCCGGCACGGAGACGTACAGGGCCGCACGCGCGGTCTGTGGGTGGGCGACACGAGCACGCCCGGCGGCCTTGAGGTGCGCGAGGTCCTGGCCGCCGCGGGCGAGCGCCTGTGGTTCACCGCGTCGACCGAGCCGACGGAGGTCCACGTCTGGACGTTCGACCACGCGGGCCACGGGCCCGGCCCCGAACGCCGCTCCGGCACCGGCACCCTGAAGCAGATCAGCTCGGGTCCCGGCGTCCACACGGCAGCCGTCGGGGGCGACACCGTGGTACTCGACAGCAGGACGCCCGACGGGCAGACGGTGACCGTGCTGCGCGGGGGCGAGCCGGTCGGCCGGATCGCCGTGTACGCCGAGGAGCCGGTCGTGACCCCGCGCCCCCGCCACCTCACCCTCGGGAAGCGGGAGTTGCGCGGCGCGCTGTACCTGCCGTCCTGGTACGAGCCGGGTTCGGGAAAGCTGCCGGTGCTGCTCTGCCCCTACAGCGGTCCGGGCATCCAACTCGTGGTCCACGCGCGCGCGTGGTGGACGGTTGTGGCCCAGTGGTTCGCCGAGCAGGGGTACGCGGTACTGATCGCGGACGGGCGCGGCACTCCGGGGCGCGGCGAGGACTGGGCGAAGGCCGTCCACGGCGACCAGCTGACCCCCGTGCTCGACGACCAGGTGGCCGCGGTGCACGCCGCCGCCGAGCGGTTCCCCGACCTCGATCCGGAGCGCGTCGGCATCCGTGGCTGGTCGTTCGGCGGGTACCTGGCGGCGGGCGCCGTGCTGCACCGCCCCGACGTCTTCCACGCGGCAGTTGCGGGCGCGGCCCCCTCGGACCTGCGCCTCTACGACACGCACTGGAAGGAGCGCTATCTGGGGCACCCGGACGTGCGCCCCGCCGCGTACGAGAACTGCTCCCTGGTCGCGCACGCGCATCGGCTGAGCCGGCCGCTGATGCTGGTCCACGGGCTGTCCGACGACAACGTGCTCCCCGTGCACATGCTGCGCCTCTCCTCGGCCCTGCTGGCCGCGGGGCGTCCGCACACCGTGCTGCCGCTGTCCGGCGCGAGCCACCTGCTGAGCCAGGAGGACCAGGCCGCGAATCTGTTGCGGCTCGAACTGGACTTCCTGAACAAGCACTTGAAGCCGACCGCCCGTCCGGCCCACGCCGCTCTTCCGGGCGGACATGCCTGAACGTCGGAATGCCGTGGTGAATGTTTGAACACCGGGGCCCGGAGCCCCGTATCACTGGCCATGACGACTTCCGAAGAGACCGTTTCCGGGCCCTGCCGCCGCACCGTCGTGGCCACACTCGGCGCCGCGGGCTTCGCCGCCGCGCTCACCGCCTGCGGGGCGGGTGACAGCGACGACTCCTCCGAACCCGCGGGCGCGCAGGCGCCGGGCGGTGACGCGGGGGCCGCCGGGACCGTGCTGGCCAGGACGTCGGAGATTCCGGTGGGCGGCGGCAAGATCTTCAAGGACGCGGGCGTGGTCGTCACCCAGCCGGTCAAGGGCCGGTTCAAGGCCTTCTCGAACCGGTGCACCCACAAACAGTGCCCGGTGTCGAGTCTCGAGGGCGGCACCATCAACTGCCCCTGCCACGGCAGCAAGTTCGACGTGGCGGACGGCAGCGTCAAGGGCGGCCCCGCGCCGAAGCCGCTGCCGGCCGCCGAGATCACCGTGACGGGCGGCTCGGTCAAGCTGGCCTGAACGCCTGCCCTTTGCCCCCGCCCCCCGGCCGGAAGAATGCACATGCCCTAACCGGCGCGTCGCGGGCGCTTCCAGGCGCTCAGGATCTCCCCCGTGGTGGTGACGGTGGCGACGAGCGCGAGCGTGTTGCGGATCATCGCCTTCGTGTAGTCGGCGGGGACTCCCGCGATGGCGTCGGCGGGCACGACGGCGGTGTAGCCGAGGTTCACGGCGTCGAACACGGCGTTCGGGATCGCGACGTTGGCGGAGACCCCGGTGACGAGCAGGGTCCGGCAGCCGATATTGCGCAGCAGGGCGTCCACGTCGGTGCCCGCGACGGGTGAGAGACCGTGCAGGCGGCGCACGAGGAAGTCCTCGTCCGCCACCTCGATCGGCGGTGCGACACGCACGGCCGCGGTGCCCGAGAGCTGCCGCACGGGCAGCCGTTCGGCGGCGCGGAAGAGCCGGGCGTTGCGATTGGCCCCGCGTCCGTCGGGCCGCCGTTCGGCGATCGCGTGCAGGACCTGGACGCCGCTCAGGTGGGCCGCGGCGACCAGCCGGGCGACATTGGCGAGTGCGCCCGAGGACCGCGCCTCGGCGGCGAGTTCGGGCAGGGCGCTCTCCGTGCCGATGACGCCCTGCTGGCACTCGACGGTCAGCAGGGCCGTGGTGGCGGGATCGAGGAGTTCCCTGAGCTGTTCGTACGACGGCATGGCTCCCCCTTGTCGCGGACGTCCGGGACGCCGGCGGGACGGGCCGGCGCACGGGCCCGGAATCCGCGCGAGGCTAACGGCCATTGCGTCACGAAGGAAGAGCCCTCATCCTTTCCTGACGCGGGCCCCTGACGGGATGTCAGGTAAGCCGGTGCAGCCAGGTCGGCCGTACGAGGGGTCGTGCGGCCGGATCGCCACTCGGGAGGGACATCCACATGGCCGTCACGCAGCGCCGGGGCCGCAGGATCATGATGACGCCGGACGAGCTCGACGCCTTCCTCGCCGCGGAACGCACCTGCCGGGTGGCGACCGTGTCCGCGGACGGCGCCCCGCACGTCAGCACGCTCTGGTTCGCCTGGGACGGCACCTCGCTGTGGCTGTACTCGATCATCCGCAGCAAGCGCTGGGCCGACCTGCGCAAGGACCCGCGGATCGCCGTGGTCGTCGACACCGGCGAGGAGTACGGGGAGCTGCGCGGCGTCGAGCTGTCGGGCACGGTGACCTTCGTCGGCGAGGCCCCGCGCACGGGTGAGCCGTGCCCCGAACTCGACGCGCCGGAGCGGCTGTTCGCCCAGAAGCTCTTCGGCCTTGACACGATGCCGCACGACGGCCGTCACGCGTGGGTCCGCCTGACGCCGGACGCCGTCGCGTCGTGGGACTTCAGGAAGCTGACGGGTGCCGGGGGCCGCACATCCGGCTGAGGCGACTCCCCCTACCGGAGCCCCGCCCCGGCCGCCCTGAGCGCCTGCGCTGCTGCCCTGATCGACGGGCGGCGGTCCGCGTCCGCGCGCCACACCACGTACACATGCCGCCGCACCCGGTGCCGCACCGGAACCGCGCGCACGCCCGCAGGCATCGGGTCGCGGCCCAACTGCGGTGCCACGCAGACGCCGAGACCGGCCGCGACCAGGGCGAGCTGGGTGTGGTGCTCCTCCGCGCGGTGGGCGATGCGCGGCTCGATGCCCTTGCCGCGCAGCGTGAACATCAGCCACTCATGGCAGAACTCGCCCTCCGCCCAGGTGATCCACTCGTCGTCCGCGAACTCCTCCAGGTCCACTTCGGCACGGTCGGCGAGGGGGTGCGCCGCGGGCATCGCGACGTCGGCGGGGTCGTCGAGGAGGGGCGTCTTGACCAGGCCCTCCGGGACGGGCAGCGGTTTGTTGTACCAGTCGAGGACGACCGCCATGTCGATGTCGCCGCGCACCACGCCCGAGACGGCCGGCGTCGGCTCCATCTCGTGGCAGCCCACCCGCAGCCCGGGGTGCTCGGTGCGCAGCGCGGCAAGCGTGGCGGGCAGCAGGCCCCGCATGGCCGTGGGGAACGCGGCGATCCGCAGCTCGCCGACGGCCTTGCCGCGCTGTTCCTCCAGGTCGGCCTGGGCGAGCTCGACCTGCGAGAGGATGCGGGCCGCGTGCTCGGCGAGCAGCCGTCCTGCGTCGGTCAGGCGCACGCCCCTGCCGTTCTTCGCGAGCAGTTGCTGGCCCACCTCGCGCTCCAGCTTCGTCATCTGCTGCGAGACCGCGGACGTCGTGACGTGGAGGCCCGCGGCGGCTCCGCTGACCGAGCCGTGCCGGGCGAGGGCGTCGAGCGTACGCAGGCGCTCCAGGTTCAACATGTAAGTGATGCTACGCGATGACTCGCACAAAAACTCGCTTGTGCTACGAGATCCTTGAGGTCCATGGTGAGAGGCATGAGTTCCGCACCCCCACCGCCCACGCCGCCCCGATCAGCCGCCGCACCGGCCGCCGACTCCCCCGCACCCGGCCGCCCCGCCCTCGACTGGCGCGTCCGTTTCGGCTTCCTCTCCCTGATCTGGGGCTTCAGCTTCCTGCTGATCAAGGTGGGCGCCGAGGGGTACGCACCGTTCCAGGTCACCCTGGGGCGGCTCGTGTTCGGCGCGGCGGTGATCGCCGTCGTGCTCGTGGCGAAGCGGGAGCGGCTGCCGCGCACGGCACGGACCTGGCTGCATCTGATGGTGGCGGGCTTCTTCCTCAACGCCCTGCCGTTCTCCCTCTTCGCCTACGCGGAGCTGACGATCCCGTCGACTCTCGCCGGAATCTGCAACGCGACGTCGCCGCTCTGGGGCATGGCACTCTCCCTCGTCGCGCTCTCCGAGGACCGGCCGACCCGGCGCCGCGTCGCGGGCCTGGGCCTCGGCTTCTTCGGGGTGCTCACCGTGCTCGGCGTATGGCAGGGCTTCAGCGGACTGGATCTCGGCGGCACGGCGATGGCGCTGCTCGCCTCGGTCAGCTACCCCATCGGCTGGATCTACGTGCGCCGCACACTGGCCGGCGCCGGACACTCGAACCTCTCCCTCTCCGGCGCCCAGCTGCTGGTCGCCTCGCTCGAACTGGCCGTGGTGACGCCGCTGTTCACCTCGCTCCCGGCCCACTTCCCCGTCATACCGCTGCTGGCGATCGTGGCGCTGGGCGCCCTGGGCACCGGGGTCGCCTTCCTGTTGCAGTACGCACTGGTCGACGAGGTCGGCCCGACCACCGCCCAGATGGTCACGTACTTCGTTCCGGTCATCGCGACCGCCGCGGGCGTCGCGGTGCTCGGCGAGTCCCTGAGCTGGTCGACGCCGGTCGGCGCGGTCATCATCCTGGCGGGCGCGGCCCTCACCCAGTCCAGACCCCGGCGCGCCACGGCGGCCCCCGCCGACCGGCCCGCCCGGCAATCCGCCGACCAGCCGGCCCGCCAGTCCGCCCGTCAGTCGTAGCGGCGCGCCGGAGCTGGCCCGGTCGCGGCGGCGACGGCGTCCGCCACCACCACGATGTCCTCGTCGCCGAGCGCCGCCACAGTGATCCGCACCCCGGGCGGCGTGCCCAGGCGGAACCTCGCTCCCGGAGCCACCGCCCACCCCGCGTGCAGCAGCCGTGCGACGGCCCCGGTCTCATCGGGCACCGGCACCCATACGTTCATGCCGCTGCGCCCGTACGCGGCCACACCCCGCTCGGCGAGCGCCCCGATCAGCGCGTCCCTGCGCCGCCCGTAGGACGCGGCCACCACCCGGGCGTCGACCGCTCCCGTGGCCCAGAGCTGCGCGACGGCCCGCTGCAGGAGCCGGCTCACCCAGCCGGGCCCGAGCCGCTGGCGCCCCCGCACCCGGTCGATGGTGACGGGGTCGCCCGTGACCACCGCGAGCCGCAGGTCGGGGCCGTACGCCTTGGCGGTCGAGCGGGTGAGGGCCCAGCTGCGGGTCGACCCGGCCAGCGGGTGCAGCGGCAGGTCGACGATGCCGTGGCCGTGGTCGTCCTCGATGAGCAGCACGTCCGCGTGCGCGGCGAACACCTCCCGCAGGGCGTGCGCACGCGCGGCGGTGACGGCGGCGCCCGTGGGGTTCTGCGCGCGGTCGGTCACCACGGCCGCCCGGGCACCGGATGCCAGCGCTCGTTCAACATCGGCGGGCAGCGGCCCCTCGTCGTCCACGCCCACCGGGACCGCGCGCAGCCCGAGGGCGGAGACGAGGTCGAGCAGGCTTCCCCAGCCCGGGTCCTCCAAGGCCACCCCGTCGCCGGGCTTGAGGTGGGCGGCGAGCACTCGCTCGATGGCGTCGAGCGAACCGGAGGTGACGGCGAGGGGGCCATGGGGGACGCCGTCGGCGTCGAAGGCCACGCGCGCGTGGCGTTCGAGTTCGGGGTCCACCGCGCCCTCGCCGTAGAGGACGGGCTGCCGGTCGTTCTGCGCGGCGGCCGCCGCGAAGGCCGCGGACAGCGGGGGCAGCAGCTCCGGGTCGGGATTGCCCTGGGAGACGTTGCGCACCCCGGGCGGCGCGTCCACCCGGATCAGCTCGCGCGTGGTGGTCGCGGGTTTCGGGCGTACGCGACTGCCGCGCCGTCCCGCCGTCTCGATGACGCCGCGTTCGCGCAGCGTGCGGTAGGCGGCCGCCACGGTATTGGGATTCACTCCGAGGCGTTCCGCCAACTCCCTCATGGGCGGCAGCAGTTGGCCCGGTTCGAGGCCGCCTTCACCCACCGCACGCTCCACGCTCGCAGCGATCTCGGCTGCGCGTCGGCCTTCGATCCGATACTCTCCTAGCACAAAGCTGATTATGCACTAGTGCAATAGCTGCCGGCAAATCGTGAGCAGAGCGGCAGCAGGAAAAGCAGTCCGGGAAAGCCGCACAAGGAAGCCGTACAGGGAGAGCCATGCAGACGACGCCGAGTACCACCGACACCATGTCGCCGGAGAGCGCCGCCTACACACCGACCGGCCGCACCACCCCCACTCGCTCAGCCGAACGCGCTTCGTACGACCAGGAGTCGGTGCACGCGATACTCGACGAGGCGTACGTCTGCCATCTCGGTTTCGTGCGCGACGGCGCCCCCGTCGTCCTGCCGACGCTCTACGCGCGCGTCGGCGAGCGCCTGTACGTGCACGGCTCCACGGGTTCCCGGCCGCTGCGCATGGCGGGCGCCGCGGCTTCCGAGGAGCGGGACCCCGGCCTGCCGGTGTGCCTGACCGTCACCCACGTCGACGGCCTGGTCCTGGCCCGCTCGGCCTTCCACCACTCGATCAACTACCGCTCCGTGGTGGTCCACGGCACCGCCCACCAGGTGACGGACCCCGAGGAGAAGCGCGCCGCCCTTGACGCGCTGGTCGACCACGTCGTGCCGGGGCGCGCCGCCGACTCGCGCCCCGCCAACGCCAAGGAGCTCGCGGCGACCGCCGTCCTGCGCCTCGATCTCAGGGAGGTGTCGGCGAAGGCGCGCACCGGCGGCCCGAACGACGAGCCGCAGGACATGGACCTGCCCCACTGGGCGGGCGTCGTCCCGCTGAGCAAGGGCCGCGGCGCCCTGATCCCCTCGGCGGACCTCGCGCCGGACATCGAGGTCCCGGAGTACCTGATCGAGCCGTAGGGCCGTCGGCGTCCGCGGCGCCCGGGCCCCAAAGCCTGTGCCTCCTACACCGCCGCCACTTCCCGCCGCTCCGCCACCGCGTCCCGCGTCTCCGCGACCGCGAGGCCCGTCACGGCGGCCAGCATCAGGGCCGTGCCCGCCACGGTCGCCGCCGTCAGCGCCTCACCGAGCAGGGTGACCGCGATGACGGCGGCGCCCACCGGCTCAAGGAGCATGATCACGGAAACGGTGGCGGAGCGCACGACGGCCGCACCCGCGAAGTACAGCGCGTACGCGACCGCCGTCGGCACGGCGGCGATGTACAGCAGGCAGAGGCCCACGCGCGCGGGTTCGGCGGTGTGCGGCAGCAGCCCCTCCGCCATGGCGAGCGGCAGCAGGCAGAGCGAGACGACGGCGAACGCCCAGACCGTGGTGTCGGACGAGTCCGCTCCGCCGTCCCGCCCCCACCGCCGCGTGAGCAGCGTCATGGCGGCGTACGCGGCCGCGGAGACGAGCCCCCAGCCCACACCCACCGGCCGCACGCTCGCGCCGCCCGCGCCGCCGCCGCCCCCGAGGACGAGCACGACGAGGCCTGCGAGTGCGCCGAGGACGGCGACAGCGCCGCCGCGGCCGAGCCGCTCCCCCAGCGTCAGGCGGGCGCCGAGTGCGATGAGGACGGGCCCCGAACCCATGGTGACGACGGTGCCGACCGCGAGGCCGGTCGCCTCGACGGACGCGAAGTAGGCGGTCTGGAACACGGCGAGAGCCACGCCCGTCACGACGATCCGGCGCACCCTGCGGCTCAGCGGCCCGGCAGCCGCCCCCCGCGTGGCCGCCCGGGGCGGGCGTACCAGCCGTGCGGCCGTGCGTGCGACGAGCAGCAGGGCGAACCCGCCCGCGCACCGCCAGAAGGAGAGGCTGACCGGACCCATGCCACCGGCCGCGAAGACCAGCGCGGCGGCCGCGCCCGCGGTACCCCACGCGGTTCCGGCGACGATGAGGTAGAGCAGGCCCCGCCCGACGGACAGGCCGGCGGTCGAATGGGAGCCGACAGTGGGTACGTCGGACGTGCTCGGCGTGTGTGACACGTGAGTTCTCCGCAGCAGAGAGGGATGGGTGGCTCCGTCTGCGGGCAGCGCTGTTCGGCCCGGCCGTCGGCCGGGCATGATTCGTGAGCGCCCCGCGCTAGGGTCTGTCTTTCGGATCAGGCCGGACTTGGGTGGCCTTGCCTTGGGTGGGGCTCGAGCGGGGTCTGGTGCGTGCAGCTGCGACCCCGGACAGATCCGAGAGACAGGCCCTAGGCTGCGGGGGGCGGAAGAACGAGCGCTCGTGCGTGCATGATCAGCACGTTAGGTCGCGTCGCCGACGCGCGACAACTCAGTTTCGGATGCCGGGACTCCGCCCTCCGCCGAGCCCCCGCCCTTCTTCGGGCCTCCGCCCTCCCCTGCGGCTTCCGTCGTCTCCGCGGCTTCCGTCGTCTCCGCGGCTTCCGTCGTCTCCGCGGGCTCGGTCGGCGCCGACGACTGCGCGATGAACGCGCCCACGAGGACCACCGCACCGCCGACGACCTGCGGCGCCGAGAGGCGCTCGCCGAGGACGACCCAGGCAAGGGCGGTCGCGATGACCGCTTCGAGGCAGGCCACGACGCCGGCCACCTGGGGCGAGAGCCTGCGCACGGACAGGACGCCGGTGACGTACGCGACGACCGTGGCGATCAGCACGATCCAGCTGAGCAGGGCCCAGGCCGGAACGGCCGAACCGTCCAGATCCGCGTCCCCCGCGAGCACCGACCAGTCCATGCCCCACGGCCGCGCGACGACGGTCAGTACGACGGTGCCGACGAGCAGGCCGTACGCGATGACGCCGAGCGGGTCGGGGGCGTCATCGCCCGCTTCGCTGCCCTGGTCGGACAGGACGAAGTAGCCGACCTGGCAGCAGGCGGCGCCGAGTGCGAGCAGGAGCCCGACGGCGTCGAAGCTCAGCCCCGCCCACACCTCGACCACGCAGGCGAGGCCGCCGACGGCGAGCACCACACCGAGCGCGGCCGCCCGCGTGACGGGCCGCCGCTGCACGAAACGCACCCAGCCGAGGACGAGCGCGGGCGCGAGGTACTCGATCAGCAGCGCGACACCGACGGGGATGCGCGAGAGCGCGGCGAAGTAGCAGGCCTGGACGCCCGCGACGGCGAGGAGACCGAACCCGGCGAGCAGCGCGGGCCTGCTCCGCAGCAGTCCGCGGTGGCGCCAGGCCACCGGCAGCATCACCAGGGCGGCGCCCGCCACCCGCAGCCACACCACGTGCAGCGGGTCGAGTCCCGCCTCGATCAGCGGCTTCGCCGCGACACCGGAGCCGCCGAAGGCGACCGCCGACACCAGGGCCAGGGTGAGCCCGACGCCCCTGCCGCCCTCGCCCCGGCCGCCCCGATCTCCCCGGACGCCCGCGTTCCGCCGACCCACCCGGCTCTTCTGTACCCCGTCAGACGCTTGCACCGGCACATCATGGCAGGCGGCGTCATGAGCGTCACCCCTACTGACCCCTGTCTCAATCGGCGGACGCCATGCCGCTCGCAGGAAGGCGGATCAGCAGTCGGGACCGGCCCCTTGCACTCCGTCGTACCGAGCACCTTCCGTACACCCGGAACCTCCGGCGTACCCGGCGCCCTCGGCGCACCCCGCGCCCTCGGTGTGCCCCGCGCCTCCGGACACGTACTGCCTGCATCCCGCCTCTATGCGCCGCAGCAGCGACGGGACGTCGACCCGGGCCCGCGCCAGGACCTCGACGGCGCGGCAGTCCGGGTCGGCGACGAGCCCGGCGAGCAGATCCATGCCGAGGGCGCGCGGCTCGCCGCGCAGTGCGGCGCGTTCAAGGGCCACGTCCATCGCGTTGGTGGCGGCCGGCGACCAGCCCGCCTCGGGGACGGAGGAGACCACCGGCACGGCGCCGGAGTCCTCCACGGCGGCCTGCCACTGGAGGCCGTAGCCGATGCTGCGCTGCACGAGATAGCCGAGGACGCGCACCGCCTGCGCACCACTCTCGAAGACGGCGCGTACTTCGGAGCCGGTCTCCAGGAGGGAGTGCAGCAGGTGCGCGGTGTCTATCTGCCGGTCCCCGTCACGCACGGCGCGGCGTCGCGCGCCCGCCACCACGGACGCCAGCTCGGGACTGAGTCCGGAGTCCGGTTCTGCTCGAATCGGGCCGGGTTCGGCGCCGGAAGGGGTACGACGGCTTTGCACATCTCCCACCACATCAACCCCCACTGGCATATGCATCGGCGGCGGGAAGCATCTTGGCGTCCGACACAGGTTGGGCACACCCGCGTCGGTTGTCCTCCTTACGGATGAGATCCGCCCGGCCCTCCGGTCGCCTGCGGGCCACGCTCCGCCGCGCCTCCGCAACCGCCGCCCGGCGCCGTTCGTCTTTCCCTGGCATGGAGGACAGGTGCTGGATGGTCGCCCTGCCGGCGCTCGACGGCAGGGAGTACGTCTACCGGGTGTACGCCCCCGAGGACGCGCTGCCCGCCGACCTGTTCTGGGAGGCCTGGCACTGCCACGACGAAGGACCGTTCCCGCGCGCCTCCGACCTCTTCGACGCGGCGGTGATACGGCGCGTGGGCCTGACGTCCCAGCAAATCTGACGGTTCATCAGTATTGAATGTTCCGGACCCTGCGGCTACGTTCCGCGACACCGTAGCTGCGGCCGTCGCAGCGCCCGAGGGGAAGGGGTGGTCACATGGCCGAAGTCAGCGCGGAGGCACGGATCGAGGCACCCGTCGAGAAGGTCTGGGCCCGGCTCACCGACTTCTCCTCGTACGGCGAGTGGAACTCCACGCACACGAGCTTCCCCCAGGGCACGCCCACCACCCTGGAGCGCGGCGGCACCTTCGTGGAGAACATGAAGCTGATGGGCTTCCCCGCCGAGGTCAAGTGGACGATCGAGGAGCTGGAGACCACCCGCGCCCTGGCCATCGCGGGCAAGGGCCCGATGGGCGTGAACGTCGGCACCCGCTACTCCCTCTCCCCCGAGGGCTCCGGCACGGTGGTCCGCATCGAGGGAGAGTTCACCGGCGCCGCCGTGTCCCTGATGGCGGGCAAGCTGAAGGACTCGGCGACCGCCGCCCTCAACGAGTCGCTGCGCAAGCTGGACGGGCTGGTGACGGGCTGACGCGCGCCGCCTCCGTAGAAGAACGACCTCCACAACGAGAACGAGGCGCCCCACACCATGCGTGCGGGGCGCCTCGTCCACGACGGCGAGCCGTCGGCCTCCATCGCCTCAGTCCTCATCGGCGAGGATCAGGTACAGCTTCTTGCGGGCGTCGTTGATGACGGATACCGCCTTCTCGCGCTGCTCCTTGCTGCCGGTCTTCCAGACTTGACCGAACGCCTCCATCAGACCGAAGCCGGCCTGCCGGATCTCGTTCAGCGTGTCCCAGTCGACCCCGCGCCCGGCCTCTTCCCAGGGCGCCTCGGGACCTCCCTCGGCCGCCTCACGGCCGGCGTCGGTGAGCGAGAAGAGCTTCTTGCCGCCCTCACTGGCACTGCTGATCAGGCCCTCGTCCTCCAGGAGCTGGAGGGTGGGGTAGACCGAACCGGGGCTTGGCTTCCACGCCCCGCCGCTGCGCTCGGCGATCTCCTGGATCATCTCGTAGCCGTGCATGGGCCGGTCCTTCAGGAGGGCCAGGATCGACGCGCGCACATCGCCGCGCCGCGCCCTGCCCCGCGGTCCGCCGCGGCCACCGCGACCACCCCAGGGGCCGCCGGGGCCGCCGGGGCCGCCGAAGCCTGGACCGAAGGGACCGAACGCACCGCGCCGCCCCTCGAAGCCGCCGAAGCCACCGAACCCTTCGCGGCCGAAGCCTCCCTCGCGGCCCTCGGAGCCACCACGGCGCCCGTGTCCATGCCCATGCCCGCGTCCGTGCTCGTGTTCAAAACCATGGGAACGCATAGCAATCACTCCTTGATGCAGTCGATCGGAAACCCAATCGGTATGTGGATCCTTGATCCGTCGCGTCCCTATCGCGATGCGTCAACGATATATCGGCAACATTCGTTCGGCAACCCCTTCACCCCGTTCAGGATCCGGACCGTGCGGTCCGTGTCGCCCCACGCCAATCGCGCCCGCAACTCAGTCCAGTTCCCGCACATTGGCCTTACCCACAGCGCTCCGCGGCCCTCTACCGTCCTCACCATGCCGACTTCCCACCGCATCCGCATCGTCGACGCCTTCACCGACCGGCCCTTCGCCGGCAACCCGGCCGGCGTTCTGCTCCTCGACGCCTTCCCCGACGACACCTGGCTGCAGCACGTGGCCAGAGAGGTCAACCACGCCGAGACCGCCTTCGCCCACCGGCTGCCCGCGGGCGCCGACGCCGACTGGGCGCTGCGCTGGTTCACGCCCGCCACCGAGGTCGACCTCTGCGGTCATGCCACTTTGGCCACGGCGCACGTCCTGCACACCACGGGCGCCACATCGGGCCCTGTCCGTTTCGCCACGCGCAGCGGCGTCCTCACCGCCACCGCGCACGAGGACGGCGCCCTCACCCTCGACTTCCCGACCGCCACGCTCACCGCGGCCGAGGTCCCCGCCGGGATCGCCGACGCCCTGGGCGCCGATCCTGTCACCGCGTACGACACGGGCCGGCAGGTCGGCGACCTGCTTGTGGAGCTCGCCGACGAGAAGACGGTCAGGTCGCTCACCCCGGACCACAAGGCCCTTGTCCGGCACTCCGAACGCGGAGTCATCGCCACGGCCCGCGCCGAAGACCCCTCCGGCGGCTACGACTTCGTATCGCGCTGCTTCTTCCCGCGCGTCGGTATCGACGAGGACCCGGTGACGGGCAGCGCGCACACCGCGCTCGCGCCCTTCTGGTCCGAGCGCCTCGGCCGCGCCGAGCTCACCGGCCTGCAGGCCTCCGCCCGCACCGGCCTGGTACGCACCCGGCTGCGGGGCGAGCGCACGCTCCTGACCGGCCGGGCGGTCACGGTCATCGAGGGCGACCTCTTGGCCTGACGGCGCCGGTCACCCGGAGGCCGCTCAACCGAAGACCGCTCACCCGGAGAACCCGGACTGCCACCACGTGGGACGGCTCAGCACCGTGCGGACGCAACTGTGGGGACGTACGAGATCCTCGTACGTCCCCACAGCACCGAACCCGGCCGCGCCTGGCGCCTCACGAAGGCGTCGGCAGCCACCCCACCTTCCCCGCGAGCAGCGCGTACCCGACGAACGCCCCGATATCCAGCAGGGAATGGGCCACGACCAGCGGCCCCACCCGCCCCCACCTGCGGTACAGCAGCACGAACACCACGCCCATCGCGACGTTGCCCAGGAAGCCGCCGATGCCCTGGTACAGGTGGTACGAACCCCGCAACACCGAGCTGCCCACCAGCGCGGCCATCGGCGTCCACCCCAACTGCCCCAGCCTGCGCAGCAGGTAGCCGACGACGATCACTTCCTCCAGGACCGCGTTCTGCACCGCGGACAGCACGAGGACGGGGTACTTCCACCACACGTCCGGCAACGCCTCGGGCACCACGGTGAGGTTGAAGCCGAGCCCGCGTGCCGACAGGTAGAAGGCGATGCCCGTACTGCCGATCACCGCGGCGATCGCGGCGCCGCGCCCCAGGTCCGGCCACGGCCTGCTCCGGTCGAAACCGATCGTCCGCAGCCCCGCCCTCTCCCGCAGCAGGAAGTGCGCGACCAGCGCGACCGGCACCAGGGCTGTCGCGATTCCGAAGAGTTGCCACGCGAGATCCAGCCAGGGCCGCCCCGGCGCCGCCGACGTGTTCATCGTCGCCGCCTGATCCTTGAGGCCGCCCGGTCTGGTGACCGAACCGACAAAGCTGATCAGCGCGGAAACACCGCTCGCGCCGAGCGAGAGAGCCAGGACGAGCAACGTCTCATCCCGGAGGTTCCGTCGCGAAGCCCCCTCCGTTCGAAAAGAACCGGCCATCGGCCCCGGCTCCGCTTGCACTTCCGCCTCCAGTTGAGTAATCCCGTCTCATCCCCATCTTCGCCCCACTAGGGTCGCGAAAGAAGTTGCGAAGACCGTGCGCGACAGGCCGAGGGGGACGGACGCCGATTCCGGGCGTGCACGCCGTTTTCGGACGTACAGCTCCCCTTTCCTTGCTACATCGTTCAAGGAGGGGCACCACCGCCATGGGACGTCACAGCTTGCCCGATGAGCACGGGGCGGCAGCGCCCGACCCCCGATCGCGTGCGCGCGGGCGCACGATCGCCATCGCGACGGCGCTCGTCCTCGTGATCGCGGGCGGCACGGCGGCGGCGGTCCGCAGCGGCCTGCTCTCCCTCGGCGGTTCCTGCGGCGACGACGCCGTACGCCTCGACGTCGTCGCCGCGCCCGCGGTGGCCCCCGCCCTGCGCGAGGCGGCCGACCACGCCCGCGAGGAGGAGATCACCTCGGACGGCCACTGCATCGACGTGCGGGTGACGGCGCGCGATTCGTACGAGGTCGCGGCCCAACTCCGCGCGGGCAGAGGCGATCCGGAGTACGACGTATGGGTGCCGGACTCCGACATCTGGGTGCGGCAGGTGGGCCTCGGCTCCCAGCAGAACAAGATCTCGCCCGCGGGCAACATCGCCTCGTCACCCGTCGGCATCGGCATGGTCCCGTCCGCCGCCGCGTCGCTGGGCTGGCCCGGGAAGACGTACGACTGGCCGGAGTTGACCACGGCCGCCCTGCGGAGCGACAAGCTCCGCCTGGGCGCGGCCGACCCCGCGCGCAGCGCCACCGGCCTGCTCGCCCTCGCCGCGCTGGGCGCGTCGGTGAAGAGGCAAGCCGCCGAGCAGGGTGGCGGAGAGAACGGCAAGGACGGCGGCACCCGGGCCGCCGCCCTGGCCAAGGCCCTCTCCGCCCGTACGTCGGACAGCGACGGCCGGCTCCTGGACACCCTGGCCCGCGACGGCTCCGGCGCCGAGCCGGGCGATGCCCGCCGCAACCAGGCCCTGATCCTCTCCGAACAGGCGGCGTACGCGCACAACACGGCGGCGGGCGCCGAGAACCGCCTCGACCTGTTCTACCCCAAGGACGGCTCACCCCGGCTCGACTACCCGTACACCCTCGTCGAGGACAACGAGATGACCACCGACATGAGCCGCGCGGCCCTGCGCTACATGGCGCTGTTCAGCGACGACGACGGCGAACGGATCCTGGCGGAGCACGGCTTCAGGACCGGCTCCGACCGGCCCTCCGACCGCCTCGTCACCACCGCGGGCGGCCGCACCCCGCAACCCTACGCGGCACAGGCGACGGACCCGCCGTCCGACAAGCAGCTCCAGGAGACCCTGGGCATGTGGACGATCACCGTGCAGAGCGCCCGGATCAGCACGGTCGTCGACGCGTCGGAGTCCATGCGGCAGTTGGTCCCCGGCCGCGCCCGCTCCCGTATGGAGGTCACCAAGTCCGCGCTGCTGCGGGCCCTCGCGGGCTTCACCGAGAGGGACGAGATCGGCCTGTGGGAGTTCGCCACGCGGCTGGACGGCGCCCGCGACTACCGCGAACTGGAACCGGCCGAGCGCCTCGGCGAGCGCAGGGGCGGCGCCACCCACCGCGACAGGCTGTCGAAGGCCTTCCGTGGCCTGCAGCCCGTGCCGGGCGGTGCCACCGGTCTGTACGACACGACACTCGCCGCCTACAGGCACGCGCGGTCGACGTACGAGAGCGGCAAGTTCAACGCCCTCGTGATCCTGACCGACGGCGTCAACCAGGACCCGGACAGCATCTCGCGCGGGGCCCTCATCTCCCGTCTCGAGGAACTCACCGACCCCAAGGAGCCGGTGCCGGTCATCGCCATCGCCGTCGGCCCCGACGCGGACAAGGGCGAGGTCCAGCAGATCGCCGAGGCGACCGGCGGCTCCGGCCACCAGGTCGACGACCCGGCGCAGATCCACGCGGTCATCCTCAAGGCGATCATGGAGGCGGGCGGCAACCGGGGCTGAGCGAAGACCTCCGGCCGGAGATCTCAGCCGAGCGGCACCGCAGGCTCCCGCAGCCCCACGGGCCACGTGTGCACCGGCTCCCCGGCATGCATCAGCTCGCAGTACCCCTTGGTGGTCGCCGCGAGCGCCTCCTCCCTGGCCATGCCGCTCTCCAGGGCGCGGTGGTACGTCATCGCCTGCCACGACGATCCGTTGATCCGCAGCCGACACCGCTCCTCGATCACCCCGAGGTACAGGTCCCGGTCGGCGGCCTCCACGCCCCACGCGTCGAGACCCGAGGCCGCCAGCGGCAGCAGTTCGTCGCGTATGAGCCGGACGGCCGGCACCTCGGTGGTACCGCCGAGCCTGCCCCGCCGCGGCCACTGCAGCGTGGCGTCGATGCCGTGGCGGCACGCCGCGTCGAAGTTGCGGGCGGCGGCCTCGAAGGGCAGCCGTGACCACACCGGCCTGGGCTCCTCGGCGAGCGCCCGCACCAGGCCGTAGTAGAAGGCGGCGTTGGCGATGACGTCGGTGATGGTGGGGCCCGCGGGCAGTACGCGGTTCTCCACCCGAAGGTGCGGGACGCCGTCGGCGATGCCGTACACCGGGCGGTTCCAGCGGTACACGGTGCCGTTGTGCAGGACGAGTTCGCCGAGCCGCGGCACACCGCCCGCGTCCAGGACGCCCAGCGGGTCCTCCTCCTCCATCAGCGGCAGCAGCGCCGGGAAGTACCGGAGGTTCTCCTCGAAGAGTTCCAGCGGCCCGGTGACCCACCGCTCCCCGAACCAGGTGCGCGGCCGCACGCCCTGGACCTGCAGTTCGGGCGGCCGCGTGTCGGTGGACTGCAGGAACAGCGGCGGCCGCGACTCGCGCCACAGCTCACGGCCGAACAGGAACGGCGCGTTGGCACCCACCGCGACCTGCGCCGCCGCGATGGCCTGCGCCGCGTTCCACACGTCGGCGAACCGGCCCGGGGTGACCTGGAGGTGCAACTGCACGGAGGTGCACGCCGATTCGGGTGCGATCGACGCCGAGGTGCAGGTCAGCCGCTCGACGCCCTGGATGTCCAGGGCGAAGTGCTCGCCGCGCGCCGCCACGATCTGATCGTTCAGGAGGGCGTAGCGATCGACGTCGGAGAGGTTCGCGGAGACGAGATCGGCGCGGTTCAGCGTCGGCAGGATGCCGATCATGACAATTCCGGCGGCGAGCTCGTTCGCTTTCCTATGGGCGTAGTTGAGGCCGGTGCGGAGCTCTTCGGCGAGCCGGTCGAGTACGCGTCCGCCGAGCCGGTGCGGGGCGATGTTCACTTCCAGATTGAACATTCCGAGTTCCGTCTGGAAATCCCGGCTCGCGATGCGCTCGAGAACCTGCGCATTCAACATTCTCGGCAGCCCGTCGGGCCCGACGAGATTCAGCTCGATCTCCATGCCCATCAGATTCCTGGGCCGGTCGAACCGCTCCTCCGCCAGCAATCGCTCCAGCCCCGCGAGACACTCTCGGAGCTTGCCTCGGTAGTGGTGCCGATCGGCCAGGTCGAACGTGCCCGCCACGACCTTCTCCCCCATCGAAGCGTCCCTCCTCGAACGGGCAGCCATGGGTCCGGCCGCTGTGTACGGGGGATGATGCCCCGGCAATGTGATCGATAACGCCCCACGCGGGGCCGTCGGCCGGTACCCTCGACGCAGCCGCTGTCCGGCACATTCACCAGGCATGCGGCACGGCGCAGATTCCGTTCCGGAGTGCCTGGTCAAAAGTACCGGCAAAAATCGGCCGACCGCGTATCGCGAGAAATCCGAGGTCATGACGGCAGGGCCGGTGTGAAATCGGGATAAACGTCCCACAAGGACGGCGCATTAACGCCTTGCCGGCAATATCCGGTACATCTAGAGGAAACACTGCTCGAACACACCTCGTATAAACTCCGCAATCTAGGCAGAGAGTTGGCGCTCGCGGTTCCCAGCCCCCGCCCCTCTGACCCAGAGCTGACAGCGCCGTCACGCACCTGCCCCCGTTCCACCGTGCCTGTCGAATGAGAGAGGCGACCCACCATGCCGCTGCATGTCCCCCCGGCCCCCGCGCCCGCCCTGCGCAGCGTTCTCGCGGCACTCGGTTCCCCCACAGCCGTACGTGAAGCCCGCACGCCGTCCCTGCGTACCGCGCAGGGCCCGGTAAGCCCCGAACTCCCGCTGCCAGTCCATGTGTTGGACCGCATCACCCCGGAGGGCACCTCGCCCACCCGCCTCGCCGGCTGGCGCTTCCTCATCCGCTGCGGCGAACGCGCCGTCGCCGCGGCCGACACGATGCTCACTCCGGACGGGTGGGCGTTCTCCCACTTCTTCGAGGGCCCGTACATCACCTCCACGGAACGCGCGCTGCGGCATGCCGAGGCGATGCCGACGCCCTGGCAGCCCCGGCTGCTCTCCGTGCCCGAGCTCTACATGCTCACGCTCTGGCTGCACCGCGACTGCACGGACGACGGCGCCGAGGGCCCGCTGGCCGCCACCGACCTGCTCGTACCGCTGGCGCCCGCCCCGCCCGGCATCGCGGCCCACCGCCCGCACCGCGTCGCCGAACTGCTGCCGATGCTCAACCACCGCCTGACGCCCGCACCGCTGCTGAGCTCACCCGCCTGACGCCGCCCCACCCGCTTCCTGTGCCCCGCCGCCCCCGGCCGCGGGGCACAGCGCTGCCCGCCCGAGTGGACTAGCCCAGTCAGGCCACCCCGAACCACCCGAAGAGACACGGAAGTTGGGCTGAACCGTCCGGGCGGGTGATACGTCATTAAGCAGTAGGAGCCGCTGCGGCAAAATCCCTGCGGATTGACGCGCGGAGGGCAACACTGGGACCGGACCGACTACAACGGGGGGCGGTTATGAACACCGCATCGAGCCACAGGACCGACGTCACAGCCATCTCATCGCAGCGAAAGAACCCTTCCATGTGCCAGCACCAACCAGCGTGTCCGACAGCAGACTCCGCCGACCGGGAAGCCGCGCTCCTCATGGCGAGCCACCCGGAACAGGGCTGGAGCCTGCTGTGCAACGGCGTCCTGCTCTTCGAGGACACCGGTGAGCTGCTGCCGGACGGCCAGATCATCGCCCCGCACCGACCGCTGGGCACCGATCGGGTCATGACAGCCGCCTGAGCGCACCGCTGGCACACCCGCACGAACGCACCGCACCGCACCACCGAACGACGAGGGGCCGGCCCGGAGAACACTCTCCGAACCGGCCCCGCCGCATGCCCGCTCCGCGCGGGCGCCGGCATCAGTCCTCGTACGCATCCAGCGGCGGGCAGGAGCAGACCAGGTTCCGGTCGCCGTACGCCTGGTCGATGCGGCGTACCGGCGGCCAGTACTTGTCCGACGCGGCGACACCGGCCGGGAAGACGGCCTCCTCGCGGCTGTACCCGTGCTCCCACTCACCGCTCAGCGCGGCGGCGGTGTGCGGGGCGTTCCGCAGCGGGTTGTCGTCGGCGGCCCACTCGCCGGAGCCGACCTTCTCGATCTCCCTGCGTATGGCGATCATCGCCTCGCAGAACCGGTCGATCTCGCCCAGGTCCTCGCTCTCCGTCGGCTCGATCATCAGGGTCCCCGCGACCGGGAACGACATGGTCGGCGCGTGGAAGCCGTAGTCGATGAGCCGCTTGGCGATGTCGTCGACGCTGACACCGGTCTCCTTGGAGAGCGGCCGCAGATCGATGATGCACTCGTGCGCGACGAGGTCGCCGGGGCCGGTGTAGAGCACCGGGTAGTGCGGCTCGAGCCGCTTGGCGATGTAGTTGGCGGAGAGCACCGCGACCTGGGTGGCCCGCTTGAGGCCATCGCCGCCCATCAGGCGCACGTACGACCAGGAGATCGGCAGGATGCCCGCCGAGCCCCAGGGCGCCGCGGAGATCGGGCCGACACCGGTGTCGGGACCGGCAGCGGGCTGCAGCGGGTGGTTGGGCAGGTACGGCGCGAGGTGCGAGCGGACGCCGACAGGACCGACGCCGGGGCCGCCGCCACCGTGCGGGATGCAGAACGTCTTGTGCAGGTTCAGGTGTGAGACGTCGCCGCCGAAGTGGCCCGGCTTGGCCAGGCCCACCAGGGCGTTGAGGTTGGCCCCGTCGACGTACACCTGGCCACCGGCCTCGTGCACCGACGCGCAGATGTCGGCCACGTGCTCCTCGAAGACGCCGTGCGTCGAGGGGTACGTGATCATCAGCACGGCCAGCTCGTCGCGGTGCTTCTCGATCTTGGCGCGCAGGTCCTCGACGTCGATCTCGCCGTCGTCGGCGGTCTTGACCACGACGACCTTCATGCCGGCCATGACGGCGCTCGCGGCGTTCGTGCCGTGCGCGGACGACGGGATGAGGCAGACGGTGCGCTGCTCGTCGCCGTTGGCCCGGTGGTAGCCGCGGACGGCGAGCAGACCGGCCAGCTCGCCCTGCGAACCGGCGTTGGGCTGGAGGGAGACCTTGTCGTAGCCGGTGACCTCGGCGAGCTGCTCCTCCAGCTCACGGATGAGCGTGAGGTAGCCCTGCGCCTGCTGGGCCGGGGCGAAGGGGTGCAACTGCCCGAACTCGGGCCAGGTGACCGGCTCCATCTCGGTGGTCGCGTTGAGCTTCATGGTGCAGGAGCCCAGCGGGATCATGCCGCGGTCGAGGGCGTAGTCGCGGTCGGCGAGCTTGCGCAGGTAGCGCAGCATCGCCGTCTCGGAGCGGTGCTGGTGGAAGACCGGGTGGGCGAGGTAGGTGTCCTGGCGCAGCAGGCCCTCGGGCAGCGTGTCCGCGACGGTGGCGTCGAGCGACTCGACATCGGCGTCGACGCCGAACGCGCGCCAGACGGCGGCCAGCTGCGCCCGGGTGGTCGTCTCGTCGCAGGCGAGGGAGACGTGGTCGGCGTCGACCTGGCGGATGTTCACGCCACCCTCCCGGGCGGCGTGCACCAGCGCCTCGGCCCTGCCCTCGACGCGTACGGTCAGCGTGTCGAAGTACGCGCCGTGGACTACCTCGAAGCCGCCGGCCGTGAGCCCCGCCGCGAGCAGCGTCGCGTAGCGGTGGGTGCGCCGCGCGATGGACTTCAGGCCGTCGGGCCCGTGGTAGACGGCGTACATTCCGGCCATGACCGCCAGCAGCACCTGAGCGGTACAGATGTTGCTGGTGGCCTTCTCGCGGCGGATGTGCTGCTCGCGGGTCTGCAGCGCGAGCCGGTAGGCCTTGTTGCCGTCGGCGTCGACGGAGACGCCGACGAGCCGGCCCGGCAGGCTGCGCGCGAACTTCTCGCGCACCGCCATGTATCCGGCGTGCGGGCCGCCGAAGCCCATCGGGACGCCGAAGCGCTGCGTCGTGCCGACGGCGATGTCGGCGCCCAGCTCGCCGGGCGAGGTGAGCAGCGTCAGTGCGAGCAGGTCGGCGGCGACGGTGACGACGGCGCCGATCTCGTGCGCCTGATCGATGAGCGGCTTGATGTCGCGTACGGCTCCGGAGGCGCCCGGGTACTGGATGAGGACGCCGACGACACCGCGCTCGGCGACCTCGGCCGGAATGCCGTCGCTCAGATCGGCGACGACGACCTCGACACCGGTGGGCTCGGCGCGGGTCCGGATGACCGCGATGGTCTGGGGCAGCGCGTCGGCGTCGACGACGAAGGCGCCGTTCTTGACCTTGCCCATGCGTCGCGACAGGGCCATGGCCTCGGCGGCGGCGGTGCCCTCGTCCAGGAGCGAGGCCCCGGAGGTGGGCAGGCCGGTCAGCTCGGCGACCATGGTCTGGAAGTTGAGCAGCGCCTCGAGGCGGCCCTGCGAGATCTCCGGCTGGTACGGCGTGTAGGCGGTGTACCAGGAAGGATTCTCCATGACGTTCCGCAGGATGACCGGCGGGGTGAAGGTTCCGTAGTAGCCGAGGCCGATCATGGAATCGAGGACCTGGTTGCGGTCCGCGAGGGAGCGCAGTTCGGCAAGGACTTCGGCCTCGGAGCGGGCACCCGGCAGGTTCAGCGCCTCGGCGTTCTTGATCACATCCGGCACCGCGGCGGCCGTCAGCTCGTCGAGCGAGCCGTATCCGACCTGGGCGAGCATCTTGGCCCGCTCTTCCGCATCGGGCCCGATGTGCCGCTGCTCGAACGGAATTCCCTGTTCGAGCTCGGAGAGCGGGATGCGATTGGTGGCAGTCATTGCGGGAGGCCTCCTGGTCTGCACGACCTGCGAGGGGTACCACGGCGCGGGTACCCGGACGGCCTCCCCCTCTGTCATCTCAACCTGAGAGCTTCACAGGCCTGCCTGTCGGCAGACCTGCTTTCACCGTCGGTGAGGAAGGGTTCCGAACGTGCCCGCCCGACGCCCGCCCTGCTTTCCAGAGTGACCTCGTCCGTGCGGTACGGGTGCCTGAGAGATTCCGGGGAGGATTTGCTCCTTCGGCGCCTCCGGGAGCGTGTTCCGGAGAGCTCTCCCGCACGGGGTCAACAGCCGTACGCCAGCCTACCAGCGGGGACCACGGCCGTTCCCTCGAGTGGCCGCCTGCCCCGAAGTGCTCTTTCGTAGTGACTACGAACGACTAAGGATGAGTTACGCCCGATTTCGTCAGGCCGCGACCCGTTGGAGGGCCCGTGCAGACCGACATCGATCCGCGCAACCTGATCGGCCGCAAGGCGTTCGACCGGAACGGGACCAAGATCGGCACGATCGACGAGGTCTACCTCGACGACGCCACCGGCGCCCCGGAGTGGGCCGCCATACGCACCGGCCTGTTCAGCCGCGACGCCTTCGTCCCGCTGGAGCCCAGCGAGCTGACCGGGGACGGCACCGTACGCATCCCGTTCGAGCGCGCACTCATCAGGGACGCCCCCGACTTCGGAGTGGGCCGCCACCTCTCACCCGAGCAGGAGCTCCAGCTCTACCACCACTACGGCCTGGACACGGCGCCACCGCCCTCCCCACCCCCTCCCGACCAGAGCTTCGGCCGCATCGCGGGCACCGAGGGCCCCTGACCCCGCTGCGGGGGCGAGAGCCCCCAGCAGACGCGCCCCCGTCCGCCGCCGCATTTCAGCCTTGCTCCCCCGCCTCCGCACGAGCCGCACCGGACACCGCCTCCACCACCGCTCCAGTGGCCGCCTCCCCATCCGGGCCGGCGGCCACCAGCGGCAACGGCTCGGCAGGAACGAGGTCCGGGTCGTCCGTCCGGAACGTCCGCACCCGTCCCGGCGCCGAGTACGGCGTCTCGAAGCGCACCGTCACCCGCCCAAGCCCGCTCCCCTGCACCCACCCGTGCCCGTACGCGGCGTGCCGCACGTCGTGACCGGCCGGCCACCGCCGCTCGACTGGCACCACGGGCTCCTCGGCATTCTCCACCGCCTGTACACCCGGCTCCCGGGGCACATCGGCCTCGTCCCCGGGCGCACCGCCTTCACCGGCTCCGCCCTCGACCGTCTCCGTCGCGGCGGCCTCCGCCTGGGCCTGCGCGAAGAGGTCCTCCTGCGTGTAGTCCGTGAGGCCGGAGACGCCCACGCCGAGGAGCCGCACGCCACCCGTGGTGTCCACGGACTCAAGGAGCCGCGCCGCGGCCTCCCGCACCACCCCGGGGTCGTCCGTGGGCCCGCGCAGCGTCTCGGAGCGCGTCAGCGTCGAGAAGTCGAACCGCCGCACCTTCAGCACGATGGTCCGCCCCGAGTGGCCCGCCGCCCGCAACCGCTGCACACAGCGCTCGGCGAGCCGCGCGACCTCCGCGCGGACCCGCACCCGGTCGTGGATGTCCACGTCGTACGTGTCTTCCACGCTGACCGACTTCGTGTCCCGCTCGGCCACCACGGGCCGCTCGTCGTGCGCGAGCGCCATCGCGTACAGCGATCCCCCGTGCGCCCTGCCGAGCAGCCGCACGAGCTCGTCCTCGCCCGCCTCCGCGATCTCCTCCACCGTGGTGATTCCGGCCCGCCGCAGGTGGTCCCCCGTGGCCGGCCCCACCCCCGGCAGCGTACGCACCGACATCGGTCCGAGCATCGCCCGCTCCGTGCCCGGCGCTATCAGCCTGAGCCCGTCCGGCTTGGCCTCCTCGGAGGCGATCTTGGCCAGCATCTTGGAGACGGCGAGCCCCACGGACCCGGTCAGCCCGGTCACCGCCCTGATGTCCGCCCGCAGCCGCTCCCCCACGGCCCTGGCCGACTCCTCGTCGTCGGCGACACCGCCCGCCTCCAGGTCCACGAAGGCCTCGTCCAGGCTGAGCGGCTCCACGAGCGGCGACAGCTCCCGCAGCAGGCCCATCACCTGCTCACTGACCTCGCGGTACAGCCCGAAGCGCGGCACGAGATACGCGGCGTTCGGCGCGAGCCGTCGTGCCTGCCCCATGGGCATCGCCGAGTGCACGCCGAAACGACGCGCTTCGTAGGAAGCGGTGGCGACCACACCCCGCGGCCCCAGACCGCCCACCACCACGGCCTTTCCGCGCAGGCTGGGTTTCGCGGCCTGCTCCGCGGACGCGTAGAAGGCATCCATGTCCAGATGCAGGATCGTCGGCGCGCTTCTCACACCTCTGATGCTGCCCTATGCCACTGACAACGCTGCCCGAGGCTACCTACACGGCCTTGTTGCGGCGCCTGGCCAGCTCGTCGGCCGGGTTGTGCCCGACGAGCGTCTCGCCGGTGTCGATGCGCTCTCCGTGCAGCTGGGACAGCGCGGCCTCGACATCACGCCATACGACGCCCACGGCGATCCCGAAGACCCCCTGGCCGCCCTGGAGCAGGTCGTGGACCTCGCTGGGCGACGTGCACTCGTAGACCGTCGCGCCGTCACTCATCAGCGTCATCCGTTCCAGGTCCGTGAACCCGCGCTCCCGCAGGTGCTGGACCGTGGTGCGGATGTTCTGGAGGGAGACGCCGGTGTCGAGGAACCGCTTCACGATCTTCAGGACGACCACGTCGCGGAAGCTGTAGAGGCGCTGCGTACCGGAGCCGCCCGCGGCCCGCACGCTGGGCTCGACCAGGCCGGTACGCGCCCAGTAGTCGAGCTGTCGGTAAGTGATGCCCGCGGCCGCGCACGCGGTGGGACCGCGGTAGCCGATCTGCTCGTGCCCGGACGTCGCGTCCCCGCTCCCCTGGACCGCCATCGGTCGATTCGGAGAGTGACCGGTCGCCCCGCCGTGGAGCGGGTACGGCCCGCCCACCGCCGTACCGTCGCCGCTGCTTCCCACGCCGACCTCCCTCCTTGACCTGCCTTCTCGACGGTAGGCAGTCGCCAGGGGCTCGTCAACGATCGCCACACTCGGCACGCCGAGTGATAATCACCCTGAGAGTGGTTTCGCGTGCCTCACCGCGGGGAAAGGCTAGCCGAATGGCCCGACGCGGGCCGCCCGAGACGGCTCACTGGCTGTTGGTGCCGAAGTCCTCGGGCGAGATCTGGTCGAGGAACTCGCGGAACTTCTCCACCTCGTCCTCCTGCTCGTCCGGGATCGCGATACCGGCGTCGTCGAGGACCCCGTCGCTGCCGAAGATCGGCGTCCCGGTGCGCAGCGCCAGCGCTATGGCGTCGGACGGCCGGGCGCTCACCTCGACCCCGCTGGCGAAGACCAGCTCCGCGTAGAAGACACCGTCCCGCAGGTCGGTGATGCGCACTTCGGAGAGCTCCTGTCCCACCGCTTCCAGCACGTCCTTGAACAGGTCGTGGGTCAGCGGCCGTGCGGGTGCCATGCCCTGCTGTGCGAAGGCGATGGCGGTCGCCTCACCTGGTCCGATCCAGATGGGAAGGTACCGGTCGCCTCCCACTTCACGCAGGAGCACGATCGGTTGGTTGGAGGGCATTTCGACCCGGACACCTACGACGTCGAGCTCGTTCACACAGCAACCCTAGGACGTGGTCGGCAGGTTTGGGTAGTCGGGCACCCGCCGAGTACCGGCCGGGCGTGGTCCGGGTCAGGGCAGTCTGACCCCGAGCGCCGTCTGCACGAGCGCCGAATGGAGCCTGCCCGTGAGTCCCGCCAGCTCTTTCGTACGGGCCTCCGCATGGGCCCTGGTCTGCGGATTACGGTGCCGCCGCAGCGGTGCGACGACCTGGTCCACGAGCCCGGCCTCGCGCTCGGCGGCGGCCTTCATGGCCCGCAGGTGCCGTGGCTCGATACCGAACCGGCCGAGTTCGAGGACGAGCGAGGCGACCGTGACGGCCTCCGCGTCGTACCCGCCGTCCGGCAGCTGTGCGACGAGACCGTACGCCTCCCACTCGCTGAGCTGCACTTCATCGATCTCGGCGGCGGCCAGCAGCTCGGCACGGCCCACGCGGGCCACCGTCGGCCCCTCGGCCTCGTCCAGGCCCTGCGCGTCCCCGCCGTCCCGCTGGCGCCCCAGCGACGGCATCGGAGGCCGCTCACCGCGCTCCAGCGCGTCGAGATGCTCCCGGATGACCTTGAGCGGCAGGTAGTGGTCCCGCTGCATCCGCAGCACGTGCCCGAGCCGCTCGACGTCCTGAGCACTGAACTTCCGGTAACCGGACGGCGTCCGCTGGGGCTCGATGAGCCCCTCGGTCTCCAGAAAACGGATCTTGGAGATCGTGACCTCGGGAAATTCGTCGCGCAGGACGTTCAGCACGGTACCGATGCTCATCAGCCGACGGTCCGCGGCGGCGGTGCCGAAGTCGGCACCGCCCCTCGGTGTTTGAAGCATGGACCTTCCCTGGGGATGCCCCCCGGACGGCGTCTGGGGGTGGTTCAGATGCCCCGCTGGCTCGCGTAGAAGACCAGCCGGTACTTGCCGATCTGCACCTCGTCACCGTTCGAGAGCGCGACGGAGTCGATGCGCTCACGGTTGACGTATGTGCCGTTGAGGCTGCCCACGTCCGCGACGGTGAAGGAACCGTCCTGGACACGACGGAACTCCACGTGGCGACGCGACACCGTCACGTCGTCGAGGAAGATGTCGCTCTGCGGGTGACGCCCCGCCGTGGTCAGCTCGCCGTCGAGCAGGAAACGACTGCCCGAGTTCGGACCGCGGCGCACGACGAGCAGCGCGGAACCGAGCGGCAGCGCGTCCACGGCCGCCTGCGCCTCCGGGGAGAGCGCGGGAGACAGGGTCTGCCCCGTCGTCTCGGCGTCGTAGGCCTCGAGACCCGAGATGGAGATCGTCGAGGTCGTCTCGGACGGACGCTCCGGCGCGGCTCCGGCCCGCAGCGGCGCACCGCAGTTGGAGCAGAACCGGCTCGCCTCGGCGTTGCGGTTCCCGCACCTCGTACACACCAGGGCCATGGACTGGTCCTCCTGCCGTGGCTGCCCCGCAGGGGCATTCGATGCGTACGGGCCGGGGGTAAACCCTCCACCCGTACCTGAGGTTGAAGGTTCTCCGAAACCTATGCGGCCGGGACCGGCAGGGTCAACAGACGACGCGCCCTGTCCGCCCGAAATGTCACCACCTGGACCAGCGACCTGATCGCGGAACATCGGGCGCTCGGCGCCCTGCTCCTCACCATCACCATGGCGCGGGGCACGATGACGGGCAGTGGCCGGATTGCCGCTGTCCTCTCGTGCGCTCTTGCCGAACAACTTCGCAAACAACTTCACGGGCGATTCCCCTTGACCGAAACAGACCCGCCCGTGGGGCAGGACGAACCCTGATTGCACACACCGGCATTCATCGGTGAGCCAGACATCCTCACAACGTCCGTGTCCACCAAACAGTTTCCACCACGCACCACGCTTCCGGTGCGCCGACCCCCCGCAACCTCATGCCCTCGCCTCCCGGCGCCCACGCGCCCGCCCCTCACTGGGAGGACGACCGAGCGTAGTCAGGCTGCTTCGCAGGTCGCAAGGCGTTCACAACGATCTTCTCGGAGCGTTCCACGGTCACCGTGGCCTGCTCCTTCTCCAGAGTCTGCACCACGCCTCCCGGGATGTTCAGCGCAGGTTCGAGATCCTGCGGCTTGCCGATCACCTTGAAGAGGTACGGTTCGCCGACCTTGTGACCGTCCACCCGTACGCCACGGCCGCCGCCGGCGTCCGACAAGTACGTGTTGGCCACGACGCGTACGTCATTGATCTGGATCGCCTCGGCGCCGGCGGCGCGCAGCTCCTGAATGGCGTCAAGCAGCATGTCCGCCTTGATCGCCCCCCTCTTGTCCTCGATGGTCAGCGTGATGCCGGGCCCCTGAGCCGCCACGGTGCCGGCCAGGATGCCGAGTTGCCTCTCCCGCTCGACCGTCTGCTTGCGGGCCTCTTCGGCCTGGTCCGAGCTGTTCTCCAGCCCGGTCCGCTGGTCCTCGAGACGTCGCTTCTCTTCTTCCAGACGCTGAGTTCGGTCATCCAGTTCATCGAGGATGCGTACGAGATCTTCCTGTCTCGCACCGCGCAGTGCGCTGCTGTCGCTGTTGGACCGCACCTGGATGGCCAGACCGAGCCCGAGCACGAACAGAAGCAGGGCGACGATGAGTTGAGGGCGCGTCACTCGCGGCGGCCACAGCCCCTGCGCCAGCCGCTGGCGGCCGGTGAGCTGCGGCTTCCGTCCGGGCTCCGGCGGTACGGGCGTCTCGGGCGCGCTGGGGACCTCCGCCGGGAGTTCCTTGCGCCGGTTGTACTCGGGCCTCTCGTCGGAACTCATCGGCGTCACGCCCTGAAGACGTGCCGACGGATCGCCGCGGCGTTGGAGAAGATCCGGATGCCGAGGACCACGACGACGCCGGTGGACAGCTGGGCGCCGACGCCCAGCTTGTCCCCCAGGAACACGATCAGCGCGGCCACCACCACGTTCGACAGGAACGACACGACGAACACCTTGTCGTCGAAGATGCCGTCGAGCATGGCCCGCAGACCGCCGAACACGGCGTCGAGAGCCGCGACGACGGCAATCGGAAGGTACGGCTCGACCACCGCCGGAACCTCGGGCCGAACCAACAATCCGGCCACGACTCCCACGACGAGGCCCAGTACGGCGATCACGATGTGCCCTTTCCTGCCTTCGGCTCTGCTGTACGTACGGTCACGCTGGGCGCTGCCGGCAGCCGGAGCTCGTCCGACACGGAGATGCTGGTCCGGATGCCGAAGTTCTCCTGCAGAGCATGCAGGTACTGACCGTCGGAGCTGTTCTGGAACCGGGTACTCAAGCGCTTCGCGTCCCCCACCGCGAGCACCGTATACGGCGGCACCAGCGGTCTGTTGTCGACCAGTATCGCGTCACCCGCGGCCCTGATCGCCGACAGCGCGGTGAGGCGCTGGTCGTTGATGGACACCGCTTCGGCGCCCGACTGCCACAGGCCGTTGACGACCCGCTGCATGTCGTGGTCGCGCACCCGACCGGTGTCGGAGAAGTCGGCGCTCTCACGGGGTCCGCCGCCGCCCTGGTCGGCCTGCTTCTTGTCGTCCACCACCAGCTTGACGCCGGGCCCGTGGACCTCCGTGGCGCCGGAGAGGAGCCCCACCAGCTCGCCCTGGCTGCCGCCGTGCTCCTTCAGCGCGGCCTCCTGCCGCTCTCCGACATCGTCGCGGAGTTTGTCCACGTCGTCCTCGAGCGCGTCGGCGCCCGCCGTCGCCTCTTCGACGCGGTCGATGAGCTCCTCGCGCTCCTTGGCCACCACCGGCGCCTCTATCCGCGCCTGCGCGGCCCCCACGGTGACCACCAGCGCCGCGAGCACGAGTCCGGCCGCGAGTCCCAGTTTGGCCCGCAGTGGGCGGGGCACACCACTGGCCCCTCTGGCCTTCTTGCGGGCCGCCGCCTCCGCGTATCCCTCGTCCAGGCTGTGGTCCATGACGGTGGTGAGCAGCGACATGGACGCGTCCGGACGCCGAGGGCGCGAGGGGGTGCTCCGAACGGGGGGCTGCTGCGGCATGCCGCACATCGTCGCACGTCGCGGGCGCTACCTCCGAATGGCCCCACCGGCGCGCCGGGCGGCACCCGTTGCGGGTGCCGCCCGGTGCCGGGGCAGGTCAGCGGCCGGCGCTGTCCACCACCGTCGACCACTCGTCGAGCAGCGCCTGGGCGGACGCGTCGTCGGGCCCTTCGGCCCACAAATGGGTGACGGCCTCGGCGGGGTCGGGCAGCACGAGCACCCACCGCCCGTCGCTCTCCACGACCCGCACGCCGTCAGTGGTGTCCACGGACCGCTCTCCGGCCGCCTCCACCACGCGCCGCATGACCAGGCCCTTGACGGCCCACGGGGTCGCGAGGTCGCGCCGCTGCACATGCGCACGCGGGATGCGCGCGTCGATCTGGCTCAGCGTGAGCTGCGTACGCGCCACGAGGCCGACGAGCCGCACGAAGGCGGCGGTGCCATCGAAGACGCCGCTGAACTCGGGGACGATGAACCCGCCGCGTCCGTCGCCGCCGAAGATGGTCGAGTCCTCGCGCCCGACCCTCGTGAGATCGTCCGGCGACGTGGTCGTCCACTCCACCTGGGTGCCGTGGTACGCCGCGACCTGCTCGGCGATGCGCGTCGTCGTCACCGGCAGCGCCACCCGCCCGCTGCGCCGCTCGGCGGCGACCAGGTCGAGCATGACCAGCAGGGCCCGGTCGTCCTCGACGATCCGGCCCTTCTCGTCCACGAGCGACAGCCGCTCGCCCACCGGGTCGAACCGCACGCCGAACGCGGCCCGGGCGGACGCCACGATCTCCCCGAGCCGCACGAGCCCGGACCTGCGGGCGTCGGCGGTCTCGGTGGGCCGCGACTCGTCGAGCCCCGGGTTGATGGTCAGGGCGTCCACCCCGAGCTTCCCGAGGAGGCTCGGGAGGACGAGTCCCGCGCTTCCGTTGGACGCGTCGACGACGACCTTGAGTCCTGATTCGGCGACACCTGTGGTGTCCACGTTCCGCAGCAGGGAGCCCGTGTAGGAGTCGTAGACACTGGACGGGAAGTGCAGATCGCCGATCTCACCGGGGAAGGCCCGCCGGTACTCCTGGCGCGCGTACACCCGGTCCAGCTTCCGCTGGCTGCCCTGCGACAGGTCGGCGCCCTGCCCGTCAAAGAACATGATGTCGACGGAGTCCGGCACGCCGGGAGTCGTCCGGATCATGATTCCGCCGGCGCTGCCCCTCGCCGTCTGCTGACGGGCGACCGGCAACGGCACGTTCTCCAGGTCCCGTACGTCGATGGCGCTGGTCTGCAGTGCCGAGATCACCGCCCGCTTCAGGGCCCGCGCACCACGCGAGTGGTCACGCGCGGTGGTCACGGTGGAGCCCTTCTTCAGGGTCGTCGCGTACGCGCCCGCAAGACGTACGGCGAGCTCGGGCGTGATCTCCACATTCAGGATGCCGGAGACCCCGCGCGCTCCGAAGAGATGCGCCTGCCCCCGGGATTCCCAGATCACGGACGTGTTGACGAACGCACCGGCCTCGACCGTCTTGAATGGATAAACTCTGACGTTGCCCTGAACGATCGATTCTTCACCGACCAGGCACTCGTCACCGATGACAGCGCCGTCCTCGATACGCGCGGCACGCATGATGTCGGTGTTCTTGCCGACGACGCAGCCCCGCAGATTGCTGTGCTGTCCGATGTAGACGTTGTCGTGCACGACCGCCTTGTGCAGGAACGCACCGTCCTTCACCACGACGTTCGACCCGATGACAGTGTGCTCACGGATCTCGACGTTCGCCTCGATCTTTGCGTAGTCACCCACGTAGAGCGGGCCGCGCAGTACGGCGTCGGGGTGCACCTCGGCCCCTTCCGCGACCCATACGCCGGGCGAGATCTCGAAGCCGTCGAGCTCGACGTCGACCTTGCCCTCCAGCACGTCGGCCTGCGCCTTGACGTAGCTCTCGTGCGTACCGACGTCCTCCCAGTAGCCCTCGGCGATGTAGCCGTAGATGGGCTTGCCCTCTTTCATGAGCTGCGGGAAGACGTCACCGGACCAGTCGACCGGCACATCGGCCTCGACGTAGTCGAAGACCTCGGGCTCCATCACGTAGATGCCCGTGTTGACCGTGTCGGAGAAGACCTGCCCCCAGGTCGGCTTCTCGAGGAAGCGCTCGACCTTTCCCTCTTCGTCGACGATGGTGATGCCGAATTCCAGCGGATTGGGTACGCGCGTCAGGCAGACAGTGACCAGCGCGCCCTTTTCCTTGTGGAAGGCAATCAGGTCGCTGAGGTCGAAGTCGGTCAGCGCGTCACCGGAGATCACGAGAAAGGCGTCGTCCTTCAACGCTTCCTCGGCGTTCTTCACGCTGCCTGCGGTACCGAGGGGCTTCTCTTCATTGGCATAGGTGAGCTCCATCCCAAGCTCTTCGCCGTCGCCGAAGTAGTTCTTGACGAGCGACGCCAAGAACTGCACTGTCACTACGGTCTCGGTGAGCCCGTGCCTCTTGAGCAGGCGTAGCACATGCTCCATGATCGGCCGGTTGGCCACGGGAAGGAGCGGCTTGGGCATGCTCGAGGTCATGGGGCGAAGGCGCGTGCCCTCACCGCCGGCCATCACGACGGCCTTCATGTCGGAAACGTCCTCCTCATTAGACGACGGTCTGGCCGACTCAGCTCACCGAGAGGGCCCGCATATGTCAGATGCGGGCCTGGGAGCCGTTACAGCCGCCGAATCGGCGAGCTCAATCGGCCGTGTTGTCCGCCTTCACAAGTCGGCGGACCTGAACCACATAGAGGATCCCTGCCCACCAATAGAGAGTTGTACCCCATCCGGCGAACGCCCATCCGAAAATAGCAGCGGGTGTGGCGATCCAGCCACTTGCATCACTGAGGAGCAGTAGTGGAAAGGCGTACATCAAGTTGAAGGTCGCGGCCTTGCCCAGGAAGTTCACCTGCGGCGGCGGGTAGCCGTGACGCCTGAGGATGCCGACCATCACCAGCAGGACCAGCTCGCGCAGCAGCAGCGCCGCGGTCAGCCAGAGCGGAAGAATCTCCCGCCATGTCAGGCCTACCAGCGTGGAGAGGATGTAGAGCCGGTCGGCCGCGGGGTCGAGCAGCCGGCCGAGCTTGCTGATCTGGTTCCAGCGGCGCGCGAGCTTGCCGTCGAGGTAGTCACTGATGCCACTGAGCGCCAGGACCAGCAGCGCCCACCCGTCGCTCTTGGGGCCCCCGAACTCCGGCCTGAGGATCAACCACAGGAAGAGGGGTACGCCGGCCAGGCGCGCCATGCTGAGGATGTTCGGGATGGTGAGGACCCGGTCCGTCTGGACGCGAGTCTCCTGGACCTCCACCCGGGGGCCTCCTGTGGGAAAGAGCCAATGATGCCCCCTGACCTTACCCTCAGTTGTCGCCCGACCGTGCAGAGGGGTGGACGGGCAGTAAGGGCATCCGACTTGATACTCGACCCGAAACACAAAAAAGCCGTGGTCCCCAGACATTGTCTAGGGACCACGGCTTTATCAAATTGAGTTCGGCGGCGTCCTACTCTCCCACAGGGTCCCCCCTGCAGTACCATCGGCGCTGTGAGGCTTAGCTTCCGGGTTCGGAATGTAACCGGGCGTTTCCCTCACGCTATGACCACCGAAACACTATGAAACTGTCAACCGCACCGCAGTCGTGGCCCGACATACGGGGTTGTTCGTGGTTTCAGAACCAACACAGTGGACGCGAGCAACTGAGGACAAGCCCTCGGCCTATTAGTACCAGTCACCTCCACCCGTTACCGGGCTTCCAGATCT
>NZ_JBHVYE010000005.1:208948-359399 GCF_042881135.1 Streptomyces sp. NPDC058284 | reverse complement strand
GGCGTTGACTTTTGGCACGCTGTTGAGTTCTCAAGGAACGGACGCTTCCTTTGTACTCACCCTCGCGGGCTTTCCTCCGGGCGCTTCCCTTCGGTGTTTCTTTTTGTTCTTCGTTCTTGCGTTTCCGACTCTATCAGACTCTTTCGTGTCCGACTTCCTCGGTGCCTTTCCGGTTCCCGCTCCGGCCTTTCGGCTTTCGCGTTTCCCTTTCCGGCGGCTCCGACTTTATCAGAAGTTCTGAGTCGGATTTCCCGCCCCGCTCGAGTCGATCCGAAGCACATGAGTGCTCGGGGCTTCCCTCGCTGGCGGAGCCGTAAACCTAACGGAGCGGGGCGCCTCGATGCAAATCGAGGCGCCCCGCTCCGGAGCTCGTGCTGTCGGGAGGATCAGACCTCGACGACCACGGGCAGGATCATCGGGCGTCGGCGGTAGTTGTCCGAGACCCACTTGCCCAGCGTGCGGCGGATGAGCTGCTGCAGCTGGTGGGGTTCCACGACACCGTCCTGGGCCGACTTCTCCAGGACTTCCTGGACCTTCGGCATGACGGTGGTGAAGACCCCGTCGTCGATGCCGGAGCCGCGGGCCTGGATGTGGGGGCCGCCAGTGATCTTGCCGGTGCTGGAGTCCACCACGACGAAGACCGAGATGATGCCCTCGTCGCCGAGGATCTTGCGGTCCTTCAGCGCCGGCTCGCCGACATCGCCCACGGAGAGCCCGTCCACGTAGACGTAACCCGCCTGGACCTTGCCGACGATCTTCGCCTTGCCCTCGACGAGGTCGACGACCACGCCGTCCTCGGCGATCACGATGCGGTCGTGCGGGACGCCGGTGAGGGCGCCCAGCTCGGCGTTGGCGCGCAGGTGGCGCCATTCGCCGTGGACCGGCATCAGGTTCTTGGGCTTGCAGATGTTGTAGAAGTACAGCAGCTCGCCGGCCGAGGCGTGGCCGGAGACGTGCACCTTCGCGTTGCCCTTGTGGACGACGTTCGCACCCCAGCGGGTCAGGCCGTTGATCACGCGGTAGACCGCGTTCTCGTTGCCGGGGATGAGGGACGACGCCAGGATCACCGTGTCGCCCTGGACGATGCGGATCTGGTGGTCGCGGTTGGCCATGCGGGAGAGCGCGGCCATGGGCTCGCCCTGGGAGCCCGTGCAGACAAGCACGACCTGGCTGTCGGGCAGGTCGTCGAGCGTCTTGACGTCGACGACGAGCCCCGGCGGCACCCGCAGATAGCCGAGGTCACGGGCGATGCCCATGTTCCTGACCATCGAGCGGCCGACGAAGGCGACCCTGCGGCCGTACTCGTGTGCGGCGTCCAGGATCTGCTGGATGCGGTGCACATGGCTGGCGAAGCTGGCCACGATGATGCGCTTCTGGGCGCCCGCGAAGACGCCCCGGATCACGTTCGAGATGTCGCGCTCGGGCGGTACAAAGCCCGGCACCTCGGCGTTCGTGGAGTCGGAGAGGAGGAGGTCGATGCCCTCTTCGCTCAGCCGTGCGAACGCGTGCAGGTCGGTCAGGCGGCCGTCCATCGGGAGCTGGTCCATCTTGAAGTCACCGGTGGCGACGACCATGCCCGCGGGGGTGCGGATGGCGACGGCCAGGGCGTCCGGGATGGAGTGGTTGACCGCGACGAACTCGCAGTCGAACGGGCCGAGGGCCTCGCGGTCGCCCTCGACGACCTCCAGCGTGTACGGCCGGATGCGGTGCTCCTGGAGCTTCGCCTCGATGAGGGCCAGCGTCAGCTTGGAGCCGATCAGCGGGATGTCCGGCTTCTCGCGGAGAAGGTAGGGGACACCGCCGATGTGGTCCTCGTGGCCGTGCGTGAGCACGATGCCCTCGATGTCGTCGAGGCGGTCCCTGATGGACGTGAAGTCCGGCAGGATCAGGTCGATTCCGGGCTGCTCCTCCTCGGGGAAGAGCACTCCGCAGTCGACGATCAGCAGGCGACCGTTGTACTCGAAGACGGTCATGTTGCGGCCGATCTCGCCGAGGCCGCCGAGCGGGGTGACCCGCAGGCCGCCCTTCGGCAGCTTCGGAGGGGCGCCGAGTTCAGGATGCGGATGACTCAAAAGACTCTCCTCACCACGCGCGCCACGTACCTCCTGGGCACGTGGCGCGTATGACGTTCGTGCATTAGCAGTTGTTTGTGTGGGGTGCGGGCGGTCGGCAGCTCGTGACGCGCCCGCGGTGTTGCGCGTATTCAGTTGTGAAGTCTGTGGTTACAGCTGTACCCCGCCGGCGGCGAGGTCGATCTTGAGCTGGTGCGTCTCCTCGGGCGACAGCTCCACCATCGGCAGGCGGAGCGGGCCCGCGGGGCACCCCTGGAGGGCCAGCGCCGCCTTGGTGGTGATCACGCCCTGGGTGCGGAACATGCCGGTGAAGACGGGGAGCAGCTTCTGGTGGATCTCCGTGGCCTTCTGTACGTCGCCCGAGAGGTGTGCTTCCAGCATGGCGCGCAGTTCGGGGGTGACGACGTGGCCGACGACGGAGACGAAGCCGCACGCGCCGACGGACAGGAGCGGGAGGTTCAGCATGTCGTCGCCGGAGTACCAGGCCAGGTCCGAGCGGGCGATGGCCCAGCTGGCGCGGCCGAGGTCGCCCTTGGCGTCCTTGTTGGCGACGATCCGCGGGTGCTCGGCGAGGCGGACGAGCGTTTCCGTGTTGATCGGTACGCCGCTGCGGCCGGGGATGTCGTAGAGCATGACCGGCAGCTCGGTGCTGTCGGCGATCGCCGTGAAGTGCCGGAACAGGCCGTCCTGAGGGGGCTTGTTGTAGTACGGCGTGACGGTCAGGAGGCCGTGGGCGCCGGCCTGCTCGGCGGCGCGGGCGAGCTCGATGCTGTGGCGGGTGTCGTTCGTGCCGACGCCCGCGACGATGTGGGCGCGGTCTCCGACCGCGTCCAGTACGGCTCGTACGAGATCGTTTTTCTCCGCGTCACTGACGGTCGGGGACTCACCGGTGGTGCCGTTGATGACCAGGCCGTCATTGCCTGCGTCCACCAGGTGGGCGGCGAGCTGCTGCGCGCCGTCGAGGTCAAGTGCGCCATCCGCCGTAAAGGGCGTGACCATGGCGGTGAGGACCCTCCCGAAGGGGGTCTGCGGAGTGGAGGTCGGAGCCATGGGTAACACGCTACTCGCTGCTCAGCGCGGGGTCGCCCCTCGGGGGATGTGTGCGGACCTGACAAGTGTGGAGCCCGGCACTGCCTGCTCGGGGGTTCAGGCAGTGCCGGGTCCGTTTGATCAGGCTAAGTGAACTTCACGAAGTGCCGCAATCCGGACACTTCGCGCGACGCGCCCGCACATCAGTGCCTTACGGCGCCACACGTCCGTTCTTGTTGAAGGCCGCATGGGTGAGAGGCATCAGCTCGGCCCAGTGCTGCTCCATCTTCTCGCCGACCATCTCGATCTCCCGCTGCGGGAACGAGGGGACCTTGGCGAGCTCGTGCTGCGTACGGAGGCCGAGGAAGTGCATGAGCGAGCGCGCGTTGCACGTCGCGTACATCGAGGAGTAGAGCCCGACGGGGAGCACCGCGCGGGCGACCTCGCGGGCGACGCCGGCGGCCAGCATCTCCTGGTACGCCTCGTACGCCTGGCGGTAGGAGTCCTCCATGACGCGGCCGGTGAGCTCCTGCTGCGCCTGGGTGCCCTCCACGAAGACGTACTTCCCGGGGCGGCCCTCCTGGACGAGCTTGCGGGACTCGTCGGGGACGTAGAACGTCGGCTGGAGCTCCCTGTAGCGGCCCGATTCCTCGTTGTACGACCAGCCCACGCGGTGCCGCATGAACTCGCGGAAGACGAAGATGGGGGCGCTGATGAAGAACGTCATCGAGTTGTGCTCGAAGGGGCTGCCGTGGCGGTCCCGCATCAGGTAGTTGATCAGGCCCTTGGACCGCTCCGGGTCCTTCTGGAGCTCGTCGAGGGACTGTTCGCCGGCCGTGGAGACTCGGGCGGCCCACAGGACGTCGGAGTCGGAAGCGGCATGCTTCACCAGCTCGACGGTGACCTCGCTGCGGAAGCTGGGCTTGAGGTCTTCGGTGGGGGTCTCGCTCACAGGCGGGGGTCCTTCCATGTGCATCTCTCGGGCGGCGCCCACTCTATGGCCCGGCACCGACAATCGGCCGTCCGGTGACCCGCCACGACATTCTTCGACTAATTTGCCGAAAGAGGGCACCTTTTGGGCGTTTCGAGCGTCCTACTGGGCAACAGAGTCAACAGTGCTCCGTTCGAGACCCGTAAGGAGAAGCGCGCCCCATGTTCCGTCGGCGAGAGCCCGTCCCGTTCGCCTTCATCGCCGAAGCCGACAAGTTCCGCAGCAACGTCACTCCCCCGCCCCGAGAACGCGCTTCGGCCAGCCAGATCATGGGCCGTACGCTCATCGGCCTCACCGTGGTGGCCGGCCTCGTGGGGTCCCTGCTCTTCGGTATGCCCGCGATGTCGGCCGACCAGTCACCCGCGCATCACCAGCAGTCCGAAGCCTCCGAAGGACGCTGAACCGGACATCACCCCGGACACGGACCGGCTCCGTCCGGCCCTGACTCGTCCGGACCCCCAAGGGTGGTAGCAGGGGACACGGCTCGATAACCTCACCGGGCACAGCCCATGTGTGGATCGAGTGAGGATCAGCCCGTGCCCCTGCCCTTCCTGACCGCGGACCGCACTTTCGACGACGTGGCGGAGGACGCCGCGCTGCCCTTCGCCGACCGCGACCACTGGCGCCGGCCCTACCGTCCCGGCCCGTGGCGGGTCGGGACCTCCGCGCTCCTGCTGCTTGCCGCCTCGTTCGTCCTCCTCGCCGCCGTGATCATCGCGCTCGCGGGCTCACTCACGGGCGGCGCGATCTGCGCGGGCATCGCCGTCCTCGTCATCGCCGCCTCCCTGCGCCTGCTGCGCATGGGCACCTGGGTGAGCGCCCGGGGGCTGCGCAGGGTCGGTTTCCTGTCGACGCAGACGGTCGCGTGGGCGCAGGTGTCGACCGTGCGCACCGCGCAGCAGCCGGTGCGCTGGCTGGGACTGCCCCGGACGGTGCAGGGGCAGGCGCTCGTCCTCGTACGACGTGATCAGGATCCGCGGGGCGCCGGGCCGCAGCTGTTGCTGACCGACCGGAACGCCGACTTCCTGGCGCGGCACGAGGCGTTCGACCGGGCGGCGGACTCCATCGAGGTGTGGGCCGACGAGTACCGGCCCACCGCCTGACGCCCCACCACCTCTAGACGTTCACCGGCCGGCCCGCGTGCAGGGCGATCGCCCGCTGCATGGCCTTTCGCGCGCGGGGGGTGTCCCGGGCGTCGTGGTAGGCGACTGCCAGCCGGAACCAGCAGCGCCAGTCGTCCGGCGCGTCCTCGGTCTCGGCCTTGCGGCGGGCGAAGACCTCGTCGGCCGAGTCGCGGTCGATGCGGCCGCCGGGGGTCCGCTTCAACTCGTCCACGGGCAGGCCGCCCTCGGCCTCCAGCTCGGCGGCGAGGCGGTTGGCGCGCTGGACGAACTGGGTGTTCTTCCAGAGGAACCAGACGCCGATGACCGGCAGGATCAGCACCGCGACACCGAAGGTGACGGTGAGCACGGTGCCGTGCTGGATCAGGAGCACGCCGCGGCTGCCGACCAGGACGAAGTAGACGACCAGGACGGCGGCCGTGACGGCGTAGGTGATCTTTGCGCGCATGTCTCTCAGCTCTGATCTCGGCCGAGGCTCCCGGCTCAGCCGAGGTCCAGGAAGTGTTCCAGGCCGAACGTGAGGCCCGGCGTGCTCACCACGCGGCGGGCGCCGAGCAGGATGCCCGGCATGAAGCTGCTGTGGTGCAGCGAGTCGTGCCGGACGGTCAGGGTCTCGCCCTCGCCGCCGAGCAGTACCTCCTGGTGGGCCAGGAGGCCGCGCAGGCGCACGGAGTGGACCGGTACCCCGTCGACGTCCGCGCCGCGGGCGCCGTCCAGGGCCGTCGTCGTGGCGTCGGGCTGCGGGGCGCTGCCCGCCTCCCTGCGGGCCTCGGCGATGAGCTGGGCGGTGCGCGTGGCGGTGCCGCTGGGGGCGTCGGCCTTGTTCGGGTGGTGCAGCTCGACGACCTCGACGGACTCGAAGTAGGGCGCCGCGATCTGCGCGAACTTCATCGTGAGGACGGCGCCGATGGAGAAGTTCGGGGCGATGAGCACGCCCGTCTCCGGGGACGCGTCCAGCGACGTACGCAGCCGCGCGAGGCGCTCGTCGGTCCAGCCCGTCGTGCCGACGACGGCGTGGATGCCGTGCCGTACGCAGAAGTCGAGGTTCTCCATGACGGCGTCGGGGTTGGTCAGCTCGACCGCGACCTGGGCGCCGGCCTTCGCCAGCGTCTCGAGATCGTCGCCCCGGCCGAGGGCGGCGACCAGTTCCATGTCGTCGGCGGCCTCGACGGCCTTCACGGCCTCGGAGCCGATGCGGCCCTTGGCACCGATGACCGCCACGCGCAGCTTGCTCATGTCCTTCATTCCTTAAGGGAGTCGGGCCCTCACGCGGCTATGCGACCGCGTCGTGGAGGCGGGCCGCCTGCTTGTCCTTGAGCGGGCCGATGGCCGACAGGGACGGGCGGTGGCCGAGCACGTCGCGGGCCACCTCGCGCACCTCGTCGGGGGTGACCGCGGAGATCTTGGCCAGCATGTCGTCGACCGACATGTGCTCGCCCCAGCAGAGCTCGCTCTTGCCGATGCGGTTCATCAGGGCGCCGGTGTCCTCGAGGCCGAGGACGGTGGAGCCCGCCAGCTGGCCGATGGCGCGGCCGATCTCGTCGTCCGTGAGTCCGTGCTCCGCGACCTGGTCGAGCTCGTCGCGGCAGATCTTCAGGACGTCGTGCACCTGACTGGGGCGGCAGCCCGCGTACACGCCGAAGAGGCCGGTGTCGGCGAAGCCCGACGTGTACGAGTACACGCTGTAGGCCAGGCCGCGCTTCTCCCGTACCTCCTGGAAGAGGCGGGAGGACATGCCGCCGCCGAGCGCGGTGTTCAGCACGCCGAGGGCCCAGCGGCGCTCGTCGGTGCGGGCCAGGCCCGGCATGCCGAGGATGACGTGGGCCTGCTCGGTCTTGCGGTTGATGACCTCGACGCGTCCTGCGGTGCGCAGCGTGCGGGAGCCCTGGCGCGGGGCCATGGGGACCGCGTCGGTGCGCCCGAGCGCGCCGGCCTTCTCGAAGGCGGCACGGACCTGGCGTACGACCTTGTTGTGGTCCACGTTGCCCGCGGCGGCGACGACCAGGTGGGTCGGGTCGTAGTGCTTCTTGTAGAAGCGGCGGATGCGGTCCGCGGTGAGGGCGTTGATCGTCTCCTCGGTGCCGAGGACCGGGCGGCCGAGGGGGGTGTCGCCGAGCATCGTGTGCGCGAACAGGTCGTGCACGCAGTCGCCCGGGTCGTCCTCGGTCATCGCGATCTCTTCGAGGATGACGCCGCGCTCCGCGTCGACGTCCTCCTGGAGGATCAGGGAGCCCGTCAGCATGTCGCAGACGACGTCGATGGCGAGCGGCAGGTCGGTGTCGAGCACGCGCGCGTAGTAGCACGTGTACTCCTTGGCCGTGAAGGCGTTCATCTCGCCGCCGACCGCGTCGAGCGCGGAGGAGATGTCCAGGGCGCTGCGCTTCCTGGTGCCCTTGAAGAGGAGGTGCTCCAGGTAGTGCGTGGCGCCGTTCAGGGACGGGGTCTCGTCGCGGGAGCCGACGTTGGCCCAGATGCCGAAGGTCGCCGAGCGCACGGAGGGCAGGGTCTCCGTGACGACGCGCAGGCCGCCGGGGAGGGTCGTCCTGCGGACGGTGCCGATGCCGTGCTCGCCCTTGATGAGGGTTTGGGTACGGGCGACGGCCCGCGCCTCCGAGGAGGTGCGGGCCGTCGTCGTGGTGCTACGCGACGTCACTTGTCGGTGTCGTCCTTCGTGTCGTCGTCCTCTTCACCCTCGATGACGGGGATGAGGGACAGCTTGCCGCGGGAGTCGATCTCGGCGATCTCGACCTGGACCTTCTGGCCCACGCCGACGACGTCCTCGACGTTCTCCACGCGCTTGCCGCCGGCGAGCTTGCGGATCTGCGAGATGTGCAGCAGACCGTCCTTGCCCGGCATGAGCGAGACGAACGCGCCGAAGGTCGTCGTCTTCACGACGGTGCCCAGGTAGCGCTCGCCGACCTCCGGCATGGTCGGGTTGGCGATGCCGTTGATCGTGGCGCGGGCGGCCTCGGCCTGCGAGCCCTGCGCGGCACCGATGTAGATGGTGCCGTCGTCCTCGATCGTGATGTCGGCGCCGGTGTCCTCCTGGATCTGGTTGATCATCTTGCCCTTGGGGCCGATGACCTCACCGATCTTGTCCACCGGGATCTTGACGGTGATGATGCGCGGCGCGTTCGGGGACATCTCGTCCGGAACGTCGATGGCCTCGTTCATCACGTCGAGGATGTGCAGACGCGCGTCGCGGGCCTGCTTGAGCGCGGCGGCCAGGACCGAGGCGGGGATGCCGTCGAGCTTGGTGTCGAGCTGCAGCGCGGTCACGAACTGCTTCGTACCGGCGACCTTGAAGTCCATGTCACCGAACGCGTCCTCCGCACCGAGGATGTCGGTGAGGGCGACGTAGTGCGTGTCGCCGTCGATCTCCTCGGAGATCAGACCCATGGCGATACCGGCGACGGCGGCCTTCAGCGGCACACCGGCGTTCAGCAGCGACATCGTGGAGGCGCAGACCGAGCCCATGGACGTCGAGCCGTTGGAACCGAGGGCCTCGGAGACCTGGCGGATCGCGTAGGGGAACTCCTCGCGCGACGGCAGGACCGGCACGATCGCGCGCTCGGCGAGCGCGCCGTGGCCGATCTCGCGGCGCTTGGGCGAACCGACGCGGCCGGTCTCGCCGACCGAGTACGGCGGGAAGTTGTAGTTGTGCATGTAGCGCTTGCGCGTCACCGGGGAGAGGGTGTCGAGCTGCTGCTCCATGCGGAGCATGTTGAGGGTGGTGACGCCCAGGATCTGGGTCTCGCCACGCTCGAACAGCGCCGAGCCGTGCACGCGCGGGATGGCCTCGACCTCGGCGGCGAGCGTACGGATGTCCGTGACGCCACGGCCGTCGATGCGGACCTTGTCCTTGATGACGCGCTCGCGGACCAGCTTCTTGGTCAGCGCGCGGTACGCACCGGAGATCTCCTTCTCGCGGCCCTCGAACTGCGGGAGCAGCTTCTCGGAGGCGATCTCCTTGACGCGGTCCAGCTCGGCCTCGCGCTCCTGCTTGCCGGCGATGGTGAGCGCCTGGGCGAGCTCGGTCTTGACCGCGGCGGTCAGGGCCTCCAGGACGTCGTCCTCGTAGTCCAGGAAGACCGGGAACTCGCCGGTGGGCTTGGCGGCCTTGGCGGCGAGGTCCGACTGGGCCTTGCAGAGCGCCTTGATGAAGGGCTTCGCGGCTTCCAGACCCGCGGCGACGACCTCTTCGGTCGGGGCCTCCGCGCCGTCCTTCACCAGCTGGATGGTCTTCTCGGTGGCCTCGGCCTCGACCATCATGATCGCGACGTCGCCGTCCTCCAGGACGCGACCGGCGACGACCATGTCGAAGACGGCGTCCTCGAGCTCGGTGTGCGTCGGGAAGGCGACCCACTGACCCTTGATGAGCGCCACGCGCGTGCCGCCGATCGGGCCCGAGAAGGGCAGGCCGGCCAGCTGCGTGGAGCAGGAGGCGGCGTTGATCGCGACCACGTCGTACAGGTGGTCGGGGTTGAGCGCCATGATCGTCTCGACGATCTGGATCTCGTTGCGCAGGCCCTTCTTGAAGGAAGGACGCAGCGGGCGGTCGATCAGGCGGCAGGTCAGGATCGCGTCCTCGGAGGGGCGGCCCTCACGACGGAAGAACGATCCGGGGATCTTGCCGGCGGCGTACTGCCGCTCCTCGACGTCCACCGTCAGGGGGAAGAAGTCGAGGTTGTCCTTGGGCCGCTTGGAAGCGGTGGTGGCCGACAGCACCATGGTGTCGTCGTCCAGGTACGCGACGGCGGAGCCTGCGGCCTGCTTGGCCAGACGGCCCGTCTCGAAGCGGATGGTGCGGGTGCCAAACGTGCCGTTGTCGATGACGGCCTCGGCGTAGTGGGTCTCGTTCTCCACTGTTCTCCTACGTGTCTACGTTTCGTCTTCTCGCCCCTGGGCCCGTGTGGCCCGGGACGGTGTCCCGTACGTCCACGCGTCCTGCGTGGCACGGGACCGGGTGGAGAAGCGCGCCGTGTGTGCGGGCCGGTCTTCGATCGAAGCACCCGGGATGTCCCGGGGGCCACTACCGAGGACCGGCGGCGGCTGGTGCGCCCCTCCCTCGTCGGGGTGGTGCTCGGTGTCCCGGGGTCGCTGTTCTGCTACCCGCGAGGACCGCGTACGTCACCAGACTACAAAGCGTCGGTGACAGCGCGCATGTACGGCAAAGGGAGCGGCCCCCTTCGAGTGCTTCGAGTGGGAACCGCTCCCTTCACGACGTCTTACTTCGCGCCCGCCGCACCGCGGCGGATGCCCAGACGGTCAACCAGGGCACGGAAGCGCTGGATGTCCTTCTTGGCCAGGTACTGCAGCAGACGGCGACGCTGACCGACCAGGATCAGCAGACCACGACGGCTGTGGTGGTCGTGCTTGTGGGTCTTGAGGTGCTCGGTCAGGTCCGAGATGCGGCGGGAAAGCATGGCGACCTGGACCTCGGGGGAGCCGGTGTCGCCCTCCTTCTGGCCGAACTCGGTCATGATCTGCTTCTTCGTAGCGGCGTCGAGCGACACGCGTACTCCTCGTGATGTCTTCGAGTGCCTCCGAGTGCCCCTGGTCTACGTCTCAGGGGGGCTTCCGTGACTCGGGAGGCGGGGATGGGCCGTCGGGCGCGGGTCCGGGCCCTCGTGGGCCCGGGGTCCGGATCCCGGGGGATTCGGAGGTACGCATATAGACGGTCGTTTCACAGAGTACCAGTCTGCTTGTGAAGGGTTTGCCCGGGGCGATGCCGTCCGCTCAGCTGGTCAAGGAGCGAGCGGCGCCGTAAACGTCGAGCACAGCGAGGCACAGCGGGACCAGAGAGAGCAGTATCGCCGATTCAGTCAGGTCGAGGAGGCGGCCCCAGAAGGGGGAGAGCCCCTTCGTCGGAATGATCAGCGAGATGGCCGTCAGCAGGGCACATCCCAGCGCGATGGCAGCGGTGAGCCACACCGCGCGCAGGTCCAGGGGGCCGCGGTCGTCGTGGAGGAGCAGTTCCTGCATGGCGTCGCCCGGCGGGTTCAGGGCCAGGCCGACGAGCAGCAGGGCGATGGCGGCAATACCTGCCACGAGCGCGCAGACCACTTGCGAGGTGTAGCGGAAGAGGCGGGCGCGGAGCAGCATCGCCAGACCGGCGGCGAATGCCAGGAGCCGCCCCCAGACGTTCCCTGAGAAGCCGAGAACGGCGGCCGTCCCCACGATGACGGAGGCCGATCCGGCGACCAGTCCGAGCAGCAACTCGTGGCCGCGCCGGGCCTGGGCCGCGATCCGGGCCGCGTCGAGAGGCCCGGGGTCGACGGTCGGGTTCAGGTCGGCGTCGAAGTCCTCCTGCACGGAGCTCCGCGGCGCGGCGTAACCGATGGGCAGCCTGGCGAACCGGGAGGACAGGCCCGGCAAGAACGCCACGAGGGCAATGGTCACCGGGGCGGTGACCGCGGCGGCCCCGGTAGCCGTGGCTTCGGTGATGATCGCGGCGAACGTCGCCAGGGCACCCGCTGCCGCCAGGAACGTGGCGGCCACGAAGGGGGCGTCGCTCCCCGGAGAGACTACGACGAGCAGGACCGAGGCCACGAGCACAGTGACGCAGCCGAGCAGGAACTGCAGCCGGCCCGGCCCCTGCCCCGCGTCCGGGGCCATGATTCCCGTTCCGGCGACGAGGAGGAGCGGGAGGGCGGCAAGGCCCAGGACCGCGCCGACGGCACGGTCCTCGTACACACGCACGCGTACACCGGCGAAAGCAACGAGGAACAGACCCACTCCGCCCGCAAGGATGCCCGGCAGGCTGTTCATGTTGTGGCGCACGGGGTCGGCATACCAGAGCACGAAAGCCATCAGGAGCAGGACCAGGAAGCTTCCTGTCAGGCCGGCGCCGCGCAGCAGCGCGTCCCTCCACAGCCTGCGGTCCTGGACTATGGCGGACGCGACCGCATCCGCGACGTCGTCGTACACGGCGGGCGGCAGAGACATGGCGAAGGGCCGCAGACTGAGCACCTCCCCGTCGAGGACCCGCTGGGCGGCAAGGGTCCGTGCGCCGTCCAGTACGGTGCCGTTCTGACGTACGAGGTTGTAGCCGGTCGGCGTGCCTACCGGCTGGGTCTGGCGAGTCAGCCGGAGAACCTCCGGATAGACGTCGGCCACGGCGATGTCCTCCGGCAGCGCGACATCGATACGACTGTCGGGCGCGACGACAGTGACCCTGCAGAAACCGGTCGCTGCGGGCGAACTCACTTGCATGACCCCCTGATTCGCGGTTGCGCACCGTGTCTGCGTCACCCTACCGCTACGCGCTGTCAGCGCCTGCACATAGGATCACCTCGGTGCGGAGGGAGACCGCACCGATGAGGCAGCAACACGGAACTGCCGATCCATATAGGGGGATTGATGCTCCGGTGAGTCAGATCGTCATCAAACGCCCGCCGCGCGCCCTGCCGCCCGAAGTGCCCAATGACGAGCTGCAATTAGCGCCTCCACCGGAGCTTCCTCGCGGACAGCAGGAGGGCGTGCTGATGCAGGTCCTGCCGACGCTCGGCATGGGCTCGTCCGTGGTCTTCTTCTTCGCGTCGCCCAACGCCCATCCCTTCATGCGCATCATGGGCGTGGTGATGTTGGTGTCGACGGTCGCGATGGTCGTCGCCCAGGTGGTCAGATACCGGCGCGGTACACAGGGGCAAATAGCGGACGTGCGCCGGGATTACCTCAAGTACCTCGCACAGACTCGCCGTACAGTGCGCCGGACCGCCCTCAAGCAGCGCGACGCACAGCTCTATCTGCACCCTGCCCCGGAGCAGCTGTGGTCAGTGGTCGCCGACGCGAGCCGGGTGTGGGAACGCCGCATCGGAGACCCTGACTTCGGGCAGGCACGGGTGGGCCTTGGGCCGCAGCAACTGTCCACTCCTCTGGTAGCGCCTGAGACCGCGCCCGTCGACGAGCTGGAGCCGCTGGCCGCCGGGGCCATGCAGCAGTTCCTCGCCGTGCACAGCTCGCTGGACGGACTGCCTGTCGCGGTCTCGATGCGCGCCTTCTATCACTTGACGGTCTCCGGAGAGCCCGAATCCGCACAGGGGGTGGCACGCTCGCTGATCGCCCAACTGGCCACTCTGCACGGCCCCGAGGATCTGGTGATCGCGGTGGTCGCGGCCCCCGGTGCCGTCGGCCGGTGGGACTGGACGAAGTGGCTGCCCCACTGCCAGTTGCCGGGGCAGGTCGACGGCGCCGGCGCGAGGCGGCTCTTCGGCGACGACCTCGGTGAGCTGGAACAGCTCCTTGCCGACCGTCTCGACGGCCGACCGCGGTTCAGCCGTGACGGACAGCCCGTGCTCGACCAGCCTCACCTCGTGGTGGTACTCGACGGCGGCATGGTGCCGCCGACGTCCGCCTTCGCCGCGCCGGAGGGCTTGCAGGGTGTAACGATCATTGAGGTCGTCTCGGGTGAGCTGGATGAACGTCGCGGAGGCCTCTCCGTGGTGGCCCGCCCCGGCAGGCTGCTCCTGGAGTCGACCGGCGGCGTCGCCTATGAAGGCGTACCGGACACGTTGTCGCTGCCCGCCGCCGAGGCGCTGGCGCGACAGCTGGCCCCGCTCCGCATGGGCGGAGGCGACGAAGACGAACCGCTGCTCGCCAACCTGGACTTCACCGACCTGCTGAATCTGGGGGACGCGGGGTCGGTGGACGTCACGCGCACGTGGCGGCCCCGTTCGACGGCGGAGCGGCTCCGTGTCCCCATCGGCGTGGGCGAGGACGGCCGGCCGGTCATGCTGGACCTCAAGGAAGCAGCTCAAGAAGGGATGGGCCCGCACGGCCTGTGCGTGGGTGCCACGGGTTCGGGTAAGTCCGAACTGCTGCGCACGCTGGTCCTGGGTCTCGCCGTGACCCACTCCTCCGAGAGCCTCAACTTCGTCCTCGCCGACTTCAAGGGCGGCGCTACGTTCGCCGGCATGTCGGACATGCCGCACGTGGCGGCGGTGATCACCAACCTCTCCGACGACCTCACTCTCGTGGACCGCATGGGCGACGCGATCCGCGGCGAACTGCAGCGTCGTCAGGAGCTACTGCGGTCGGCGGGCAACTACGCGAACATGCACGACTACGAGAAGGCGCGCGCTGCGGGTGCGCCGCTGGCCCCTTTGGCGTCACTCGTTCTGGTGATCGACGAGTTCAGCGAACTGCTCACCGCCAAGCCGGATTTCATCGACATGTTCATCCAGATCGGCCGCATCGGCCGCTCCCTGGGAGTGCACCTCCTGCTTGCCTCGCAGCGCCTGGAGGAGGGCAAGCTGCGTGGACTCGACACGTATCTGTCCTATCGCGTCGGGTTGCGTACCTTCTCCGCCTCGGAGTCCCGTACGGCGTTGGGGGTACCGGACGCCTACCACCTGCCATCCGTGCCCGGCTCCGGCTACCTGAAGTTCGGTACTGATGAAATGACCCGCTTCAAAGCGGCGTACGTCTCCGGGGTGTACCGCGCGGGTGGCGCGGACCCGGCATCGACTCACCTGCCCATCGAGCGCAGGCCCGCGCTCTTCACCGCGGCGCCGGTGGCGGCGACCTACACGGTCCCGGACACTGGTCGGCCACGTGCGTCCTCCAGCAGGGAGGACGACGCGCTGGCCGACACCGTGCTCGACGTCGTGGTGCGCCGCCTCGAGGGGCAGGGCGTACCGGCGCACCAGGTGTGGTTGCCACCGCTGGACGAGGCGCCCACGTTGGACCAGCTTCTGCCGCAGCTCGTGGTGGATCCGGAGCGAGGCCTGCACGCCGGCGACTACACACGTCCCGGCGGATTGGTCGTCCCCCTGGGACTGGTTGACAAGCCTTTCGAGCAGAAGCGTGAAGTGCTGTACAGCGACTTCTCGGGCGCGGCTGGAAACATGGTGGTGGTCGGTGGGCCCCAATCGGGAAAGTCGACGCTGCTGCGCACGCTGATCACCTCGTTCGCGCTGACCCACACTGCCCACGAAGTGCAGTTCTACTGCCTGGACTTCGGCGGCGGTGGCCTGGCCTCGATCTCCGACCTTCCTCACGTCGGAGGGGTTGCTTCCCGTCTCGATCCGGAACGGGTACGGCGTGCGGTGGCAGAGGTGGCCGGTGTCCTGAACCGCCGCGAGGCCTTCTTCCGCGCCCACGGCATCGACACCATCACCACCTATCGGCGACAACGCGCCGCGGGCCAGCTTCCCGGCGAAGCCTGGGGTGACGTCTTCCTCGTCATCGACGGGTGGGGAAGCTTCAAGAACGACTACGACATGCTCGAGGGAGTCGTCAACGACATCGCCGGCCGGGGCCTCGGATACGGCGTTCACGTCGTCGTATCCGCTTCGCGCTACATGGAGGTACGCGCGGCTCTCAAGGACCAGATGCTCGGTCGTCTGGAGCTGCGTCTCGGTGACGCCATGGACTCGGAATTCGACCGTAAGGTCGCCATGAACGTGCCCGCCGGGGTGCCGGGCCGCGGTCAGGTACCACAGAAGCTGCACTTCATGACGGCGATGCCGCGCGTCGACTCCTCACCCGATCCCGCGAGCCTCTCCGATGCGACGGCCCAGTTGGTCGAAAGAGTGAAGAGCAACTCGCGCGGGCCCGCGGCGCCGACAGTGCGGCTGTTGCCACGCAAGCTCCCTGCCGATCAGCTTCCGAAGGGTTTCGAGTTCCCGCAGCACGGCGTCGCGATCGGTATCGACGAGACGAACCTGGAACCGGTCTTCGTCGATTTCGAGACAGATCCATTCTTCCTGATCTTCGGTGAAAGCGAATCGGGCAAAACGAACCTGCTTCGCCTGCTCGCGAAGCAGATCGCGGAGAGATACACACCCGCACAGGCACGCATCGTTGTCGGCGACTACCGGCGCACCATGCTGGAGGCCGTGTCGGCGGCTCACCTGCTGGAGTACGCCCCGATGGCATCGGCAATGGACGTCCACATGAACGCCATTGCCACGTTCATGGAGAAGCGAGCACCCAAGCCCGACATCACTCCGCAGCAACTGCGCGATCGAAGCTGGTGGGACGGTCCGGAACTGTTCGTCATCATCGACGACTACGAGTTGGTGGCTACCAACTCGACCAATCCACTCAGCGTGTTGGTCGAACACCTGCCCTTCGCCCGGGACGTGGGCGTCAAGTTCATCATCGCGCGGAGTTCCGCCGGTGCGTCACGCTCGATGTACGAGACCTTCATGCAGCGCGTGAAGGAACTGGGCGCGCAAGGCGTCCTGTTGTCGGGCGATCCGAGCGAAGGAGACATCCTTGGAAATGTCCGGGCACGCCCCATGCCGCCGGGGCGCGGAACCTTCGTGTCGCGAAAGCGCGGGACTGCTCTGATTCAAGTGGGGCGGCTTCCGGACCACTACTAGAGTGCGTACTGGACACTTGACTGAACGGGGAGGCAGGCGTGGGGAGTTCGGGCGGGGGCGGCGGTGACGCGGGTGGCGCGGACACGGGGAAGTCGTTCGACGGCCTTTACGGCGTAAACCCTCAAATGGCGCTGGATATCCAGGCCAGCGCGATGAAGGGCTTCAAGAAGCGGGTCGACAACCTGCTGGCGGAGCTTTCGGGTTCCGAGGCTGCGCCGGGCAAGATCGGCGCCACGCGACTTTCGCGCGCGCAGCTGGGCTCGGCGGAATTCAAGGAAGCCCAGTACCTCTACGACTCCTACATGGTCGTGCACGACGAACTCGAGAAGCTGTCCAAGGCGCTGGGTACTCAGATCGAGGGCTTGGGGCTGGCTGTTCACGCGTCGCGCGTGGGCTACGACAACCTTGAGGACGACATTCGGGCACGAATGAAGGCGGTCAACGCGGAGGCCGAGAAGTACTACGACGTGGATCGCGACCCGTATGCGCAGGGGCTCGGCGGCGCCGGGAGTACCGGCCCGAAGACGACGGACAAGGACACGGCTCTCTGATGACCAGGCGGAGACGGGAAGCGAGGGCACGAGCACATGGCTGAGGGATCCAAGGCCGGAGAGCCGAAGCTCGCTCACACGGACTTCGAGTCCATGACGCATGAGCAGCTGCTGGCACTGCTGGAGTCCGCGAGCTCGGAGAGCGCCTCCGAGCTCGCGGGCAAGCTGTCCAAGGCCGCATCGACGATTTCCAAGATCGGCGACGACCTCATGACGTACACAAAGGGCCTCCATTGGCAGGGCGAGGGTGGCGACGCCTTCCGCACGTGGGGGACCCAGGCGGCGAGCGCCACGCTCTATCTCGGCCAGTACAGCGAGACCGCGTCGCGCTGGATGGGCGTGGTGGCCCAGGGAATCGCGGAGGCGAAGGCATCTATGCCGCCGGCATCGGACACGGCACAGGCCAAGGCCGACCTTCGCTCCGCCAACAAGAACATGGACGCCGCCCAGAAGGCCCACAACGACCCAGATGCCCGCAAGGTGGCCCAGAGGTCTCAGGCGGACGCGGACGCGGCACAGGAGCGGATCGAGGCGGCGCAGGCCGAAGCGGTGCAGCGCATGCGGAAACTTGCGCAGACATATCAGCAGTCTGCGCAGCAGGTGAACGGGGTAGAGCCGCCTACGTTTGCGCCGCCGGCGAGCCATGCGGAGGACCCTGGCCAGTGGTATGAGAGCGATGGGTACCAGGCCGTACCTAATCAGCCTGTACCCGGCCACGCCGGTGGCCCCTCACCGTTAGGTCCTCCCTCCACCGCACCGGTTCCGTCCGGCGCGGTCCCCCCTGCGAGCCACGGCGCACCCAGCAATACACCCGAGAATGTGCCTCACGCACCGTCTCCTGCCGCCACACCGCCGCACCACCCGGTGCTTGATCCCGTAGCCATGGGGATCGACCGCGTGGCGACACCTCCCCCGCCGCCGTCAGCTCCGGACATCTCGCCTGCACCTGCCCCGTCGGGCCGACCTGAAGTAATGGCTCCCCCCAACCTCGGAACCCCACCGCCCCCCTTCGGCCCGAGTCATGGCCAGCCAAGGCCGAACACCACACCACCTGCCCGTCCCGCTCCAGCAGTACGTCCGCCGCTCCCTCCTCCCAACGGGCCCTCCGCCAACGGACTCGGCAAGCAATCACCCAAAAACACCGGCATCATTGGCGGCCGCCCCGTACCGCCGAATGCGGGGCGTCCGGTGACCGGCATCCCTCGAAGCAATGTCTTCGGCGGAGAGCACGTGCAGGGCCGTCCGCCCATGAACCCTGGGATGGGCACCGGAGCCGGAGGGCCAGGGCCCGGCCGGACAGGCGTTGTCGGTGGTCGCCGACTCACTGGTGAGCCCGGTGGGGCAATCGGCCGACAGCCCCACCAACCTGGGCGCGTCGGAGGGCGCCCCTTTACACCGGGCGGCGCTGGACTGGTACGTGGCTCCTCCACCGGCGACTCGCCGCCCTCAGCGACGGGTCGCCCTGCCACCATTCCGCAGGGCAGCCGGGTAGATCCTTCACGCCGTGACGAGAACCGGTCTGGACGGTCGGACCACCTCTCCGAAGAAGAAGAGACGTGGCAACCTGACCAGCGCCGCATCGTCCCGCCAGTCATCGACTGACCCGACAAGGAACGCAGATGCCCACCACCAGGAAGAGCGGCTTCCGCTCCAGGGTCGCTCTGTCGGTGACCCTGGGTGTTTTCATGGCAAGCATCGTGGCGACACCGGTTCACGCCGACACCGTTCGCTCCAGGCAGTGGCATCTCGACGCCATGCACGCCGAAGAGATGTGGAAGACCAGCACCGGTCGCGGCGTGACAGTCGCAGTCATCGACTCCGGAGTCGATGACACGGTCGCTGATTTGCGCGGTCAGGTGTTGGACGGAAAGGACTACTCAGACCTTCCCGGTGACGAGCACAGCGACCGGGACCGGCACGGTACAGGCATGGCGGCGCTCATCGCAGGAACGGGCGCTCGGGGAAAGACCGCAGGTTCCTTCGGTGTAGCGCCAGGAGCCAAAATTCTGCCCATCAGGATGTCGTACAGCTCCGAGAGGTCCGGCCAGGCAGACCAACTGTCCGGGTACTCCCGCGACATGGCGAGCGCGATTCGATATGCCGCCGACTCAAAGGCTCGGATCCTCAACATCTCCATGGGCAGTCCGAACCGTCGCGGCTTCTCGAACGTGAACACGCCCGAACTCAGTGCCGCGGTCAAGTACGCGCTCAGCAAGGGGAAGCTCCTCTTTGCAGCTGTTGGGAACACTGCTCACAAGGGCAATGAACCAAAGTATCCGGCAGCGACTCCTGGAGTGGTCGGCGTCGGCGCCATCAACCGCGAGATCGAGCGGACCAAGGAGTCACAGTGGGGGCCTCAAGTCGACATGGTCGCTCCGGGAGACGACATCTGGAATGCGTGCTCCGGCGGCACCGAACTCTGTAAGGGCCACGGGACCAGCGCCAGTGCGGCCATCGCCTCCGCCTCAGCCGCCCTCATCTGGTCCAAGCATCCGAACTGGACGAACAACCAGGTCCTCCGAGTCATGATCAACACGATGCAGGGCAACGACGACGGCTGGAGCCGGGACGACTCGGTCGGATACGGCGCCGTACGCCCTCGCATCGCGCTCACGAACCCGGGCGATCCAGGGCCTGCCGACGAGTACCCTCTGCCGGACCTCACAGCGGCAACCAAACCTTCGGCGCCATCTCGGTCCAGCAACGCCACCGGAGACGAGAAGAGGACCGACAAAGCCACCGCGACAGCACCGGGTGCCGACGACGAGGCAAGGGCACCGTGGGCAGCCATGGGGGCAGGCGCTGCAGTCGTTATTGGGGTGGGAATGGTGATCTTCTTCGTACGCTTCCGTAACCGGAGACTCCAATCCGGGCCACTGATCCACTCCCAGCCCAACCACTACCAGCAGGCGCAGCACCTTTCATCGAGTGAACCGGCTTCCGCACCCCCAATCAGCCCCCCACGCGGCGACCGCAGGGACGTGTGAAATCCGCATGAGCAGCAACTGGCACACGTCTCATCTCTCATATCCAGAGTCCAGCCAAAAGGCAGAGCCCATGTCGTTTGAAGAAGAGTGGGGGCAGGCCCGCCTGAGAGCCGAAGCCCCGGACGCCAGCATGCAGTTGAACACAGCGGCTCCCCATAACGGCGGTGGGAGCGGAGGCGCAGCAGGAGGTGAGGACTTCGCCTCAAGTCCCGCCGCGAAAAAGAAGGCTGCCAGAGTCATCGATGAACATCTGATCAGAGATACACAAAAGGCTGGGGACGTCGCAGACGAGGAAACCGCCGCCGCGGTGAAAGCATTTAAACCCAAAGATGGTGACGGCTGGTTGACCTCGGCTGCTCTACACAAAGCCCAAAAAGAATGGAACACACAGGTAAACTCGCTCAAAAAGCGGCTTGCTGCTGAAAGCTCTGCATTGCGTGACACATCGACAACATTCCACGCCAATGAACTTGACATCCGCTCGCAAGTCATGCGGGAGTCCGGCATCAAGAAGCTCACCTGAATAGAAGGAAACAGCTCCATGCCCAGCTACCACGAAGTCATGACCACCGAATTGTCAGCTCTGTCGACAGCGGCCAAGAAGTGGGATGACATGGCGGACTCATTCAAGACCCTGGAAGGGCAGTACAAGAGAGATGTCCACGGGATCTCGCTGGGCGGTCCCACGTGGCGAGGGCAGAGTGCCGGGGCAGCAAACGAACGATTCGACGTCACACTCAGAGAAATCCGAGCAGCACAAACGGAGGCAAAGGCAGTAGCCTCGCTGCTGCGCGACGCGCACGCTCAGTTCTCTGAGCTGAAAGCAGCGGTCAAAAAGGCGCGTTCGCAGGCTGTCGACGCAGGTATGTCCGTATCCGATCAGGGAATTTGTCGCTTCGATTACAAGAATGCCACTGAAAGTCAAGCCCGCGCCGCACGTAACGACCCAGGGCTCCCAGAGCTTGAGAGATCTTGGTCGGGACACATCCGTAAGGCGGTGGAAGCCGTCAATGAAGCCGATCGCGACGTTAAACTCTCTCTTGAAGCTGTCGTGATCGATTCCGACCTGGGTGACGGAACCCTCAACGGGTTTAACGCCCACGCCAGAAAGAAGATCAAGGACTATGAAGCAGAACATGAGGCCGAGGAAGCGGCAAATACCCTTACTCGCATCAACGAAGGCGCAAACCCATCAGCGCGCGAGATTGCGGCATTGAAGCGGACATTCAAAGAGTACAGCGATAACGAAGTCTTCAGTAAGACACTACTGGACAGCCTCGGCCCTAGCGGAACACTCACCTTGTCCAACCGACTCAATGATCTTGGTCACGTTAAAGATCCCGGACACGGCAGCGACTACGCCACACTCGAATCAGGACTAGCGAACACTCTCGCAAAAGCTACTCAGAACACTGACACAAAATGGTACAAGGAATGGCACGCCGGTTTGAAAAAGGCTGGGGTCAGCCGTTATGAAACAGACTTCCACGGCGCCCGCCTAGAGAAAGTGCATGGTTATCAGTCTCTGGTCACCCTCATGCAGGCAGGAACCGGGGATAAGGCCAACGGCTTTTCATCTGCCTTCCTCAAGGATGTCGGGAATGACATCATCGGCGCCGAGAAGAAGAACCCCGACATCTGGGACCTAAAGGGCACATACAGCGGCAAGGCTTCTGGCTGGTTCGCCAACGATCCACTTGATGGCCTCCTCGGTGTAATGAGCCATGACCCGGTCACTGCCACATCGTTCCTGAACTCAGACAAGCATCTCGGCTATCTTTTGGGGTCCGGGGATGGTCAACATCGCGACTGGAACGTCATAGAAGAAGACCACGAGGGAGCAAAAGCCTCGACTTATACCCCGGCCTTGGATTCCGACAACCGTGCCGGCTTCGGTGCTGCCCTGCAAGCTGCTGCGACAGGAATAGACCCTTCGGACGAAAATGCGAAGTTCGTCGAGCATACGGAGGGAAACAAGAAGGTCTTCGAGACGTCCATTTCACACCTGTCCGAGAAGGGAGACGAGTTCCCGACTTCTCTGCGGGAGCCGATGGCAAAGATCCTAGTCAATCATGGGGACACTGTGCACACGGCAGCGAGTACGGTCAAGATTGCTGATTCTCCGGTATCGCAACATGACCTCTTTGAAGTCATCAAGCAGGTCTCCAAGAGCGACGATTCTTATGGAGAATTGAATCACGGCATCAACAAATCCATCGTCTCAGACATTTATGATGAGAAGCTGGGCAAGGGAGAGCGCCCCGAAGATTCTCTCACCAGAGCCGGACGCACAATCGGTTTCCTGGAAGAAGCTAGATCTCAAGCCGCGGACGACCCCAAAACCGCGGAGATCAAGGGCAAATGGATTGTAGATAAGGGAATCAGTTATCTGCCCGTGGGAAGCGAGGACGTTCAGGCAGGTTTCGATTATGTCGCCGACAAGTGGCAGAAGGACGAGCAGGCTCGCCTCGATGATAAACAGGCCGATGCGAACGTTGATGCCTACAAGCTGAGAAATGGGCAGCTAATGGCCCTTGCGAAGCAGTGGGTGCAAGTGCACGGAGGCAGCAAGTATGACGCACAGGACACCATCGACAAATCAGCTTCCGCCGGTGCCGATAATGCTGTCGGAGTATCAGGGGAGTAGTCCAGTTGAATTCGCAGCGCAGTGCACTATGTGCCATGGTTCCGATGCTTGCTCTCTCGACTTTGGCCTTGGCCTCTTGCGGCGAGAATTCCGACGAAAAGGTTCCCTCCAAGATCTGCGGTACGACGATCAACGCCCAATACGTCCGCCCTTTGTTGAAGGACAGCGGAAAGTTTAGCGAGTTCAGCCGTCTCGACAACGCAAGGGCTCGCACGGCACCCTGCGACCTCATGATCGACGACCAACCCGTGATGAGTTTCAGGTTTGCCTGGTCCCCTACCTCTGTTGACATCATGAAATATGCAACATCTGACAGCTCCGTCAGCTCCCTGAGGGAACCACGCCAAACGGGCGGTGAATACCAAACCGTCATCGGTGATGATGGAGCGATTTCTACCGCCGCATGCAGGAAATCCGACGCATCCTACTTCACTCTCACCTTGCTGCTCCCCCGATCATCGAAGTACGACTCTGGGCCGCGCGCTGACATAAAGAAGTTCATGGGCGTGTACATGAAAGAAGCCATGAAGGGCTTCAAGTGCGGTGGCGCGCGGAGCGGTGGCTGAGAGAATTCGTCAGAACCGAGTCGAGCGGATTTGGCGGGGCACCGTCAGGGCGCCAGCCCATGGCAAGCGGCTCAAGAAGGCAGCCGGTCGCCTCTCATCGAAACTCGCTGGACTACCTCCTCGCGTCCGACCCCGCCAAGTAGGCTGAGACACCAGTTGGTTCGTACGTCGGGAAGGGGCCGGTTCGTCATGGGCGAGGGACAGAACGAGGACGTCAAGGCGCGGAAGGAGCGGGAGAAGGACGAGCTCTACGCCCTTGATATCTCCGACGCCGAGTGGCACAGCGCGCCCGGCACCGAGGCTGACGAGGAGCGCGTCGAGATCGCCTATCTACCGGCGGGAGCCGTTGCGATGCGGTCGTCGCTGGATCCGGAGACCGTGCTGCGGTACACCGAGGCGGAGTGGCAGGCCTTTGTGCTCGGGGCGCGGGACGGGGAGTTCGACCTGGAGCCGACCGTGCGGAACGGTGGAGTGCCGGCGGACGGGGCCAGCGCTTCCGGCTGAGCTCAGTGAATTGCAGGGAGAGCGGTGAGGGAGGGGAGCCGGGGTGCATGAACCACCCGGCTCCCCTCCCTCACTTCGCACTCGACGAGCGCCCCATGACGCCTCGCACCCGCCTCAACTCAGCATGCGGAAACGTGCGGCGTTGCCCTTGTCCGTGTCCCTGTAGCCGACGACCGACTCGTCCAGGAGCTGAGCGATGCGTTGGAGCTTCTGCACCATGCCGTACATCTCGGCATCGGTCCGCCCCTGAATGTCGCGGTACGCAGTCTTGGCCTCCCCCTCCCAGGTCTCAGCCACTCGCGCTACGTCACGCATGAGGTTCTCAAGCCCCTCGCCCATCCCCCTGGCGTTGTTGCGCACATCGGTGGCCGCCGTCGTGACGGTGTCATAGTTGACCGCTGTGCGGTCGAAGTTGTCTGACATTCAGCTACTCCTTGGCTTCCGGCCGCAGCGTCTCAGGCGTGGTCGACGATCTTGCTCGGAACTTCGTACGAGTTGTCCACCTTGCGGATCTGCGAGATCCGCTCCTGCTCGTGGCTGTCGAAGCCCTTGACGCTCATCCGCATGACGTCTTCCAGATCCACGAGGTTGTCCTGAAGCTTCTTCAGGTGCTGGTTCACGCCTCGCTGGAGTGTGTCGAACTCCTTGCCCGCTGCGCCCTTCCAGCCAGCCTGGATCATGTCCACAACGGTGTTCAGCGACGTGACGCGCTTGCTCACATCCGTGTGGAAGTTGCGGATCCTGTCCGCCAGTTTGGTCAGATCGTCATTGCTGTAATCAACGCTCATCGCTCTTGCCCTCCTCATGTGCGGACAGCGGCGATACCCGCTGCTCTCTTCGACTCCGTGCCAGGGCCTCTCGGCTCCGGCGGGCAAGGGTCGCGCCAGATCTCGCATGTACGACCACGCGATTCGCGACGCTGCGCCGCCCCCGTGCAGCATCAACTTGAGATGCTGTAGGCCACTCTAGTCATTCTGATTGCTCAACTAGCAGGCATATGGAATCAGTTGGTCGTTTCCGACGCGCCTGCGGCGCCGAGAACCAGCCACGACCAGTCTTTCCTGCCTTGTCCGTCCGTCCATCCTGGACAAGGGCCTCCGACAATTCCGGAGAGGGAAGCGTCCAGGCGTCAGAACTCGGCCGCCCCCCATCCGCGGCAGGTGGATCAAACGCGGGTAGATCAAACGATCGCGCCCAGAGTTGCCTTTCTTGCGGCCTTCCTTTTCGCCAGGTCGAACGAGGCAAACCGCCTCCGAGTGTCCATATGTGGCACCGTCTTCGTACATTGTCCGCGACCACGGTCGACTGGGTGAAGGGAGAGGGAGGCAGTCCGAAGCCAGTCCGAAGCTCATGCCCTGGAGCCTCTCCTTCTACGGGCCTCTCGCATGGCCGCTGCCGTTCCCGCCATCGCCGCGACGACGACCACGGTGATACCGAAGGTATAGATCGCCAGGCGCTCGGTTCGTTGCTGGGGCGTCTCAGCGAGGGAGAATCGCTCCGTATCCGGGGCCGGGGCCTTCGACACCCCCGGGTCCGGTGTCGGCGAGGTCGGCGGGTGGGTGAGATCGGAAGCCTTGACGGCTCGGACGGGATTGATCACGCCCCAGCCGACGAAGTTGTCGTGGCCATTGATGGACCGCTCCGCCGTCTGCTCGATCCGGGTGGCGATCTGGGCCGGACTCCAGTCGGGGTGCCGGGACTTGAGGAGGGCCGCCACGCCGGCGACGAAGGGAGCCGAGAAGCTCGTGCCGTTGTCGGCGCACTGGCCGCCACCGGGGACAGTGGACACGATGTCCACGCCTGGGGCCGCGACGTCGACGAAGGAGCCCGCCTGGGAGAAGGCCGCGCGTTCGTTGTTGCGGTCGGAGGACGCCACGGCCAGGACGCCGTCGAAGGCCGCCGGATAGGTGTCCTTCGTGTTGCCGTCCAAGCCGTCGTTGCCCGCGGACGCGACCACCACGACCTTGGCCTGGAGCGCGTCACGTACCGCCTTGGCCAGGGCCGAGGTGCGGGACAGGGGCTTCGTGGTGTCCTGGGAGACGTTGATGACGTCGGCGCCTTCAGCGACCGCGTGGTCGATGGCCTTCGCCATGGTGTCCGAGTCGCCACTGTTCTCGGCGTCGTTCTGGCGGATGGGGATGATGGTGGCGGCCGGTGCGATGCCCACGAAGCCCGTCCCCTTGTGCGGGCGGGCCGCGATGATCCCCGCGACCTTGGTGCCGTGGCCCACTTCGTCGTTGGTGGGATCCGCGCCCTTGCCCTTGGCCAGGTAATCGCGCCCCGCCCGGGCATCCACCGCATCCGCAAGCTGGGGGTTCTTGTCATCCACCCCGGTGTCGATGACCGCTACCTGAACGCCCCGGCCCTTCTTGCCGTCCTGCCACAATTCGTCGAGCAGCACCCGCTGGAGCGGCCAGGGACGGCCCTTGATCTGTTCTGCGGGTGTCTCGCACGCGCCGCTGCCGTCGAGCCGCACGCGCGCGTGCGGAGGGGGCCCGGTGTCGCCAGCCTCTGCCTCGGGAGTGACCGCGCTCAGGCATGCGGCCACGGCCGCCCCGGTCAGCAGCGCCTTCTTCAGTGACCGCACCTCTACGTCGGTCCTCTCCGTCGGTGACTTCGGTGGCATGGGCCTGCGTGGGATCGGGTTGTCGAGGGATCAGGAACCCTGGGGCTGGCGGGCGCTGTTCGTGTCGAGTCGCGGCCCCTTGGCCAGGAAGTCCGACCAGGGCAGCGGGACCTTTGCCGGTCGGACGTTCTTGTAACCGAGCTTGACCTGGGCCTCGCTGGGCTCAGGAGTGCCGTCGGGGGACTTCTGTTGGGCGTCCGCGCCGATGTCGGACTTCTCGCTGTCGCTGTCGCCGTTGGCCTGCACGGCGTAGCGCAGTCCGGTGTCGGTCACCAGGAAGAGTGAACCCGACGTAGTCTGGGCGCCCTGGGTCTGGGTGTAGAGCAGGCCCGTTCCGGGGGTCACGTACGTACTCGTGCCTCCCGCGCCGATGTCCGTCGGGTACTTCGTACCCGCCCACGTGCTCAGCTCCGTCGTGCCTTGGTCACCCACACCGCGCAGCACATTGCAGACGGTGTCCCGGCTCGTGCCCCCCTTACCGGTGTTGACCTGAACGGCGCGCTGGCGAGGCCAGTGTCGCGCCTGCCCGTCGAAGGCCCCGTCGGTGGCCGCGAAGTCCTGAAGACCGACCGTGCGGGCTTCGCCGTCCATGTTCAAGGAAGCTGTTTGAGGTGAGTTGATCAGGAGCCACGCGGTGAACTCGCTGACCGGCTGTACCTTGCCGGGCAACACCACGAAGTGCTTGGTGCCCTCGCCCGTCTCGGCCTTCAGGACCATTCCGACCTGGTTCTCCTCGGCCGACAGCTGGCCTCCGGCTCCGGCCGGATCTCCCACGCCGGCCGGCAGTCGCGGGAAGCGGATCGTGCTGCCCCGATGGAGTGTGGCCATCCACTCCTTGGTCACGAGTTGCGGTTTCCTCGTGGGCCCCACGAGCGCATCCGTCAGGTGGTCGCCTTCGGTGCCGCTCACGGGGTACGCCGTGCCGGTCGCGTCGACCAGGTAACGCGCTCCCGTACGGGTCTTCACGTACAACACCTCGCCGTGTGCGAGGCGTTGGGGGCCGTCGGTCCTGGCCTTCTCGCGGTCCGCGAGGACGAACGTCGCTTCCTGGGTGGTGCGGCCGCCGGCACCGGGCTGTGCGCAGACCGCCCAGCGCTTGGTCCTGCCCGCCTCGTCGGCGGAAGGGAGGCGGTCCGGAGCGTAGGGGATCCCGACGATGGGACCTCGCGGCGGCTTGCCCGCGTCGAGGATGTCGTCGCTGACCTGGATGACTTTGTAGTCGGCTCCGTTCATCAGCAGCCGGGCGGAGGCCAGGTTGAGGACGGGGTGCAGACGGGACTTCTTGCCGGTCTTGAGCACGACGTACCGCGTCGTCGAGTCCTTGCCCACGATCACACGGGTGCCTGGCGTGTGCCATCCGGGTGGAGCCTTGGGCTGGAACATCCCCCAAGCCCCGAACACCGCCATGACGAGGACAGCGACGATCACACTCGGCAGGAAGGCCCTCAGCGGTCTCGGCGCCCCCTCTTCGGACCCGGTGGGAGAAGGCTGGAGGAATGCCGCCAACGTACGCTTCTTCGCGAAGGTGTACGCGTTGAGCTCATCCCGCCGTGATGCCATGGCCGTCTGCTTCTCCCCCACCGCACGTCGAAGCGGGAACCCCCGCCCGCGAATGTCAGTCCCGGCCCCTACTATGCATGGTGAGTGATCGCGCGTGTGCAGCGGGTAGGGTCTCGGAACCCGCAATCACCGTAATCGCCAAGGGGATTCGGGAGAGTACGGGGGGTTTGCAGTCATGGCTTCCGCCACGCGGGGCACGCCGCGGACACGTGCGCGCCGTACCACCCGGCCCGCTGGGCCCATCGGCCCCGCGAGGTCGCATGCTGGGCCCGCCGGTGCTCCGGCCGCTGGTCAGAACCGGGCGTCGGTACATCTCCGCTTGCGTGCGCAACAGTTCGGTTCATTCCGACTGCACCAACTCGTCCTGACTGAGGTCGCCGCCGCGCTCCTGCTCTCCGCTTGGGCCATCGACCAACTCCTGCTGATCCCGGCCATGTTCGCCGCCGCACCTCTCCTCCTCCTGGCCGTCGTGCGTCGCCGGGGACGCTCCATGCCGGACTGGCTCGGCACCGCACAGGCGCTGCGGACGCGGCAGAGGCGGGCCTTGAGCACACCGGTGCGCCCCGGCACGGAACCGGGCCTCGCGCCGGCCGTCGAGTGCGACCCCTCCCTGCGGACGTACGCGTACGGCGACAAGGACCGCCGCTCCGTGGGCATCGTCGGGGACGGCACCTTCGTGACGGCACTGCTCCAGGTGGAGTCGGAGGCGACCTCGCTGCGCGCCGACCGCGGTCAACAGCCCCTGCCCGTCGGCATTGTGGGTGATGCCCTTGAAGTGGACGGTATTCGGCTGGAGTCCGCCCAGATCGTGCTGCACACCCAGCCCGCTCCCGCGCTGCACCTCCCTCAGGAATCGATCGCCGTCAGCAATTACGCTCCCCTGCAGGCCCAGACAGGCGCACCGGCGGTACGGATCACCTGGATCGCCCTGAAGCTCGACCCGGAGCTCTGCCCGGAGGCCGTCGCGGCTCGGGGCGGCGGGCTTCTGGGCGCTCAGAAGTGCGTCGTGCGTGCTGTCGACCAACTGGCAAGTCGGCTCACCGGGGCAGGTTTTCGCGTCACCGTGCTCAACGAGGAGGAGCTCACCTCCGCGATCGCCACCTCCGCGTGCGCCAATCCGCTGGTGACGGCGCAGGCGGGACGCGCGGAAGTGCCGGAGCGCCGGACCGAGGAGACGGCGCGCTCGTGGCGCTGCGACAACCGAAGGCACACGACGTACTGGATCCGGCGATGGCCCCAACTCGGCGGCGCCGGCGGCCTGGCGCTCCCCCAGCTCGTGGCTTCGCTCACCGCGGTTCCGGCACTGGCGACCACGTTCAGCCTGACGCTGCGTCTGGACGATCGACGGGAAGCCTCACTCTGTGGGCATATACGCGTGACGGGGCGCGGAGACGCCGAACTCGTCACGGCTCGGCGGGCATTGGAACAGGCGGCTCAGCAGGTGCGGACACACCTGGTTCGCCTCGATCGTGAACAACTGCCGGGAACTCTTGCCACATTGCCGCTCGGGGGTACTCGCTGATGACGGCATCCACGCCACCCACCCACTCCGGGGAGCCGGGCCCGTCGACGGCCGCCCGGATCCGTCAGCAGATTCGGTCCGGGTTCGGTCTCATCGGACCGCGGCACGAGCGTCACACACTCACGCTCGAGTCGCTCCCGGAGCTGGCCCTCCCCATCGGGGACGACGGTGTCGTCATCGGGGTCGACGCCGAGGGCCGGCCCGCGGTGCTCGGCGTCAACCGGCCCACGCCGTACGACATGGTGTTCATCGGCGGGCTGTGGACGGCTCAGGTCATAGCGCTGCGGGCCGCCGCGACCGGGGCGCGAGTCGCTGTGGAGACGGGGCGGGCCGAGGCGTGGGGGCAGCTTGTGCGGGCGCTCGGGGTGGGGCCCAGTGGGATGGCTGTGCATGATGTGGGGCGGGTGCCGCCGTTGGGGGCTTCGGCGGGGAGTCCTGTGCTTGTCGTGCGGGACTGTGGGATGCGGCCGCCCCGAGGGCGGGTCGTGGCCGGGCCGTGGCAGTCGGTGCTGACGGTGCTGCCCTATTTGAGTCCCGTCGCGCCTCGGCGCATCCGGCAGGCGCGGCTGGTGGGGGTGCAGCGGGTGTCGCCGGACGAGGCGACCCAGATCGGGCGCTCGTTGGGGTTGCCCGGTGGGGATGTCGATTCGTTGCCCACGCTCGCCGACGGTGTGACGTTGTGGTGTGCCGACCGTGACCGGCAGTACGTGATGACGCAGGCCACCGACGTCGAGACCGGATTGTTGGGTACCGCTCGGCGGATGGACTGAACCTCGGGGGCTGGAGGGGGATTTGGGGTGTGGTGTCGGCCGTTGAGTGATTTGTCCGGCACGGTTTGATCTACGCCGATCACTCCTGAGTCGAGCGTGACGCAATGGACAGCATCGGTGAGGTGGACTGCCCTGCCGTGCTGCTGGTTTTGGTGATTAGGCTGGGACAGGGCGCGACGCCAGAACTCGTCAGCGGGTCGTGCGCGTCCCTCAACGGGGAGAGCCAGGCGGATCGGACGACAGGAACGGTCGCCCCCCACCACGGCACGAGGGTGCTCGACCACATCAGGAGGCATTGTGAACAGCGATCGGGACGAGATCCGCGGGGGCTGGGACTCACCCGTCGATGATCAGTCCGACGCGGAGTCCGCTGCCGAGACGACGGGCGAGTTCACCATCGACTACGCGCCGCCCGCCTGGTACACGCAGAACGCTTCAGGGAGTGCGGGTGAGACGCCTTCGGCGGCGCCCGGCTCCACGTCTTCTGTGTCTGGATCCGGTTCTGCGTCTGGATCCGCTTCTGCGCCTGTCTCGACTCCGCCCGTTTCTGCGCCGCCTGTCTCGACGCCGCCGCCCGTCATGCCGTCCTTCTCGGCTCCGCCCGCGCCTTTGAGTCCGCCTTCGGCGGGTGTGCCCAGTGCGGTTCCGAAGCTGCCGGTCGGCAGTGGGTTTCAGCCTGCGGCTCCCGCAGCGGATTCTGAGGCGACGGTGGACGAGGCCACGGAAAAGGGCGCCGTGCCGTCTGACCCTCCCGCCGTGCCATCGGTGGCCAACGGCGGTGGCGCCGCCGATTGGAGCGGGGCCCTTGCCGGTCCTTCCGTCTCGGTGCATGTGACCGGGGTCGTGCCTAAGGGTGAGGTTGATGCCTTGGTCGCGGCCGAGTCCGGGGCGGAGGCCGACGCCGAGGACTCCGGTGAGAATGAGGATGAGGGTGAGGGGACGGGGGGCGCTGCGGTCGGCACTAAGGCTGCGGCTGAGTCCACGGAGGGCGCTGCAGCCGAAGAGCCTGCTGTCACGTCGGTCGGTGAGAGTTTCGGCAGTGGTGACCTTGAGAGTGGCGCCACCATGCGGTTCTCCGCTCGTGCCCTGAAGCGGGAGATGGAAGAGCTGGCTGCGGCTGACAAGGCTTCTGAGGCCTCTGAGCGCCCGGTGAGTGAGGCCCCCAATGAGGCCCCCGGCGAGGGCGTATCCGTCGATCATTCGGATGACGACGCCTCTGAGCCGAGCGAGGAGCACGGCGCGGTCGGCCGCGACGCTGGGGGTGGGGCCGAGGAAGAGGCTGCGGCTGAGGAAGAGGCTGCGGCTGGCGCTGGCGCCGACTCCGGGGCCGGAGCCGTCGGTGCGGAAGCCGGTTCTGGTGGTTCCGGCAGCGCTGCTGCGCCCGAGAGTGACGTGTCCGCTGCCGACGACTCCGTACAGGATTCTGTGCCGTCGTCGTGGACTCCGCCGCCGCCTGCGCCGCAGGACGCGCTGCCGCCGTTGCCGCCCGCGTTCCAGCCTGCGGCTCCGACCTCCGCGCCGCAGTGGCCCGCGCCGACTTCGCCCCCGGTACAGCCGTCGCCGCCCGGGCCCGACCCCGTACAGCCGCAGGCTCCGCAGCCGGCGCCGGGCGCCTGGCCCGTAACCGGCGCTCCGGCTGCCCCTGTCGCCCCGGTTGCCCCGGCCGCCGAGACGCCGACGCCGACGCCCGAGTCGGTGCAGGGGGGCTATGGGTTCCCGCAGTCGGGGCCTGCCCCGGCCGCCGCGCCCGGTATGCCTTTCGCGCCCGCTCCGGTCGCGCCCGCCGACCCCGTCGCCCCCAATCCGGCGGCGCAGGGCGGAAGCTACGGGTTTCCTCAGCAGCCTCCGCCGCCGCAGGGGCAGCAGCCGGTGCAGGTCAATCAGCCGGTGCAGCCTGGCCAGCCGGTGCAACCTGCTCAGCCCGGTCCCGGCCAGCAGCCCCTTCCCAACCAGCAGCCGCAGGCACCCGCCCAGGCCGGAGGCTACGGCTTCCCGCAACAGCCTCAAGCCCAACAGCCGGCACAACCGGGCCAGCCCGTGCAACCTGCTCAGCCCCTTCCCGGCCAGCAGCCCCTCCCCAACCAACAGCCGCAGGCACCCGCCCAGGCCGGAGGCTACGGCTTCCCGCAGCAACCTCAGGCACAGCAGCCTCAGACCCAGCAGCCGGTGCAACTTGCTCAACCGGTTCCCGGCCAGCAGCCCCTCCCCCTCCCCAACCAACAGCCACAGCCGCAGGCACAGGCACAGCCGCAGCCGCCCGTCGACCCCCGTACCGGTGCCGCCTGGCCGCAGCCCGTCCAGCACGATCAGCGGGAGCGGACCAACCCGGGGGCTCCCCTCGGTTACACCGCCGCCGTCGAGCTCTCCTCCGACCGGCTCCTTCGCAATACAAAGTCCAAGGCCAAGAGCAGTCGGCCCGCGGGGGGCGGGTCGCGGTTCAAGCTCGGTGGCAAGAAGGAAGAGGCCGAGCGCCAGCGGAAGTTGGAGCTGATCCGGACGCCGGTGCTGTCCTGCTACCGCATCGCCGTCATCAGCCTCAAGGGCGGCGTCGGCAAGACCACCACCACGACGGCACTGGGGGCGACGCTCGCCACCGAGCGGCAGGACAAGATCCTCGCCATCGACGCCAACCCCGACGCCGGTACGCTCGGCCGTCGCGTGCGGCGCGAGACCGGGGCCACCATTCGTGACCTCGTGCAGTCGATCCCGTACATCCACTCGTACATGGACATCCGGCGCTTCACCTCGCAGGCGCCTTCCGGGCTCGAGATCATCGCCAATGACGTCGACCCGGCGGTCTCGACGACGTTCAACGACGAGGACTACCGGCGCGCCATCGATGTGCTCGGGAAGCAGTATCCGATCATCCTGACGGACTCCGGTACGGGGCTGCTGTACAGCGCCATGCGCGGGGTTCTCGACCTCGCCGATCAGCTGATCATCATCTCCACGCCCTCCGTGGACGGAGCGAGCAGTGCGTCGACGACGCTGGACTGGCTCTCCGCGCACGGGTACGCGGATCTTGTCTCGCGGTCCATCACGGTCATCTCCGGGGTGCGGGAGACCGGAAAGATGATCAAGGTCGACGACATCGTGTCGCACTTCGAGACGCGGTGCCGGGGGGTTGTCGTCGTTCCCTTCGACGAGCATCTCGCCGCCGGTGCGGAGGTCGATCTCGACATGATGCGGCCCAAGGTGCGGGAGGCGTACTTCAACCTCTCGGCGATGGTCGCCGAGGACTTCGTGCGGGCCCAGCAGCAGCAGGGGCTTTGGACGTCTGACGGCAATCCCCCGCCGCATGTGGCTCCGCCGATGCCGGGGCAGCAGGGGCAGCCGGGGCAGCCGGGAGGCGGGATGCCGTACCAGGCTCCGCCTCAGGGGCAGCCTCAGCCGTACGCTCCCCAGCAACCGCAGCCCGGTCAGCAACCGCAGCCTGGGCAGCAACCGGCGCCTGGGCAGCAACCGACGCCTGGCCAGCAGCCCTATCCCCAGCAGCCCGGGGCCCCGCAGGGCTGGCAGCCTCAGCCGCCGCAAGCTCAGCAAGTTCAGCAGGTTCAGCAGCCGCAGCAGGCTTACCCCCAGCACGGCCAGCCGCCGCAACCCCAGCCCGGGCAGGCCCCCCAGCCGCCTCAGGCCCCACAGGCCGCCCCCCAGGCCGCCCAGCCGGGTGCACCCTTCCAGCCCGGGGCACCCTTCCAGCCGGGCGGGCCGCAGCAGCCGCAGCCTCCCCAGCAGCCGCAGCCTCCTCAGCAGTAGCGGGTCGGCATCCACGTCGACCTCGATTCATCAGCGGGCCCGCGCCGTTCCTCGGCGCGGGCCCGTCGGCGTCTCGCCACCTTTGCCGAAGCCCGGCACCTTCGGGCCGTGCCCCCGCACCAGCCCCCTCCGCCACTCCCTCACCAGCCACGCGTCACTGGTCTCGACCAATGCGGGCGGCGGCTCCGTCAACTCGTTGTTTTCGCAGGCCACATGGGGTTCACCCGGCGTTGACGTGCGCAGACTGGCGCTGGTAAACACACATCAACCAGCTGACGTTCCTTGATCCACCAGCGTGCAACCAGCCATCCCTGTGCAAGCGATGACGCGAGGTCACCGACCCATGGACACACAAGATCAGCACGGCAGAGCAGCACTTCCCCAGAGAGCAGCCCCGCCCCGCCCCCGTCGCCGCCCCCGCCTGAGGCTCGTGCTCGCCGGTGGCGTCGCCGCGTTCACTCTGACGGCCGGTCTTGCCACGCCGTTCAATCCGGCACCGCAGCAGGCGCAGGCCAAGGACGGCGGCGGGAAGAAGGTCCTCACCGTCGCGGTCGCGCAGAGCGTCGACTCGCTCAGCCCGTTCCTCGCCCAGCGGCTGCTCAGCACCAGCATCCACCGGCTGACGTACGAGTACCTGACGAACTACGACGCCAAGGACAACAAGGCGATTCCGGGGTTCGCCACCAAGTGGAAGCCCTCCGCGGACAAGCTGACGTGGACGTACACCATTCGGGACGACTCCAAGTGGTCGGACGGGAAGCCCGCCACCGCCGAGGACGCCGCGTGGACGTTCAACAAGGTGATGTCCAAGGAGGGCACCGCCACCGCGAACTCCAACTTCGTCACCAACTTCAGGAAGGTGACCGCACCCAGCCCCAGCAAACTGGTCATCGAGCTGAAGAAGCCGCAGGCCACGATGGCCGCGCTCGATGTGCCGATCGTCCCCAAGCACGTCTGGGAGAAGGTCGACGACATCTCGAAGTTCAACAACGACAAGGACTTCCCCGTCGTCGGCAACGGACCGTTCATCCTGACGGACTACAAGGTCGACCAGTATGTGAGGTTCAAGGCCAACAAGGGCTTCTGGCGGGGGGCGCCCAAGTTCGACGAGCTGGTCTTCAAGACGTACAAGGACCAGGACGCCGCCGTCTCCGCCCTCCGCAAGGGTGAGGTGTCCTTCGTCGCCGGGCAGCCCGCGCTCACGCCCGCGCAGGCCGCGTCCCTGAAGAACGAGGACAACATCAAGGTCAACGAGGGTCCGGGGCGGCGCTTCTTCGCGCTCGCCACCAACCCGGGGGCCAAGACCAGGGACGGCAAGAAGTTCGGTGACGGGAACCCGGCGCTGCTGAACAAGAAGGTCCGTCAGGCGCTCTTCCTCTCCGTCGACCGCAAGGCGCTCGTCGACAAGGTGTTCCAGGGACACGCGGTCGAGGGCGCGGGGTACATTCCGCCGCGCTTCTCCGAGTACGCCTGGCAGCCGTCCGCCGATCAGGTGATGACGTACGACCCGAAGAAGGCCGTCCGGCTCCTCGACGAGGCGGGCTATCAGAAGGACGACAACGGCCGGCGCGTCGGCAAGGACGGCAAGCCGCTCAACCTCCGCATCCTGTGCCACGCCACCGACCCGAACGACAAGGCCGTGGGAAAGTACCTGAAGGAGTGGTGGGGGAAGATCGGGATCGGGCTCAAGGTCAACTGCCTCGATGACGTGTCCGTGCCCTGGTACGCCGGTGAGTACGACCTCGCCTTCGACGGCTGGTCCGTCAACCCCGACCCCGACTTCGTGCTCGGCATCCACACCTGCGCCGCGCTGCCCGAGAAGGCCAAGGAGAGCGCCGCCACCGACAACTTCATCTGCGACAAGAAGTACGACAGCCTGTACGAGAAGCAGCTCGCCGAGTACGACCCCGGCAAGCGGGCCGCCATCGTCAAGCAGATGCAGTCGTGGCTGTACGACTCGGGGTACATGAACGTCCTCGCGTACCCGAACGCCGTCGAGGCCTACCGCACCGACCAGATCAAGTCCATCACCACCATGCCGACGGCCGCTGGCAACATCTACGGCCAGGACGGATATTGGAGCTGGTGGTCCGCAGTGCCCGCGGATGGGAAGAGTTCCTCCAAGGACGGCAGCTCGACCGGTGTCATCATCGGTATCGCCGCTGCCGCGGTGGTGCTCGTGGGCGGCGGAGTCCTGTTCGCCCGGCGCCGCCGTTCGACCGCAGAGGACCGCGAGTAACGCATGACCGCTGACAGCAATCCCGCTCTGCTCGACACCGGGGGCCGAAAAGGTCCCGGGGCCGACGGTGACCCGGCTCCAGCCGGGGCGCCGTCGGCCCGCGGGCCGCGCGCCCGCGACACCCGTGCCTACCTCATCTATGTGGCGGGCAAGCTCGGCGGCGCGCTCGTGTCGCTGTTCGCCGTGCTCGTCACCAGCTTCTTCCTGTTCCGGCTGATCCCCGGCGACCCCGTCAAGCAGATGACGGGCGGCAAACGCGTCTCGGCCGAGCAACTGGCCGCGATGCGCAAGGAGTTCGGCCTCGACAAGCCGGTCATGGCCCAGTTCTGGGACTACACCGGCAAGGTGCTGAGCGGCGACTTCGGTACGTCGTACCAGTTCCACGCGCCCGTCCTGGACAAGATCACGGACGCGCTGCCCGCGACGCTGCTCCTCACCGGAACGGCGTACGTCCTCTACACCCTCATCGGCATCTGGCTGGGCACGCGCACCGCCTGGCGCAACGGCGGACTCGGCGACCGCTTCAACACCGGGCTCGCCCTGACCCTGTACTCGGTGCCGTCGTTCTGGCTCGGCCTGCTGCTGATCATCACCTTCTCGGTGGGGATAGGGCCCATTCCCGGGATGTTCCCTACGGGTGGTCTTGAGTCGGGCGGCGAGACGGGCTTCGCGTACGTCATCGACGTCGCGCACCACATGGTGCTCCCCGTCCTCACCCTCGTCGCCGTCGGGTACGCGCAGACCTTGCTCGTCATGCGTTCCTCGCTGCTCGACGAGATGGGCAGCGACTATCTGACGACCGCGCGCGCCAAGGGGCTCCGCGATGATCTCGTGCGGCGCAGGCACGCCGTCCCCAACGCGCTGCTGCCGACCGTCACGCTGATGTTCGTCAATCTCGGCACGGTGGTGGCGGGCGCGATCCTCGTCGAGACCGTCTTCTCCTGGCCGGGGCTCGGCGGGCTCTTCTACGCGGCGCTCAGCGTGCCCGATCTGCCGCTGGTGCAGGGGCTCTTCTTCGTCTTCTCCACCGCGGTGATCCTGATGAACACCCTGGCCGACGTGATCTATCCGCTGCTCGATCCCCGGGTGGGCCGATGACGACCGAATCCGCACCGACCACCCCGACCGCCCCCGCGGCCCCTGCCGCCAAGAGCGCCCGCTCGCTGGCCTGGACCCGGCGCAGGCACTCCCTCGTCCGCTTCTGGCGCGAGTACCGTGCGCACAAGGCCGGGCTCTTCGGTCTCGCCGTACTCGTCATGATCGCCCTCGCGGCGGTCTTCGCGCCGCTGCTCGTCGGCTCGGACGCGCAGAGCGTGACCGAGGCGCCGGGCAGACCGATGGAGTCGCCGAGCGGTGAATTCCCGCTGGGCACCGACCAGTTCGGGCGCGACCTGCTCGGCCTGCTCGTGTGGGGCGCGCGCATCTCACTCTCGGTGGGGCTGCTCGCCGCCGTCCTCTCGGTGGCCATCGGCACGCTCGTCGGCATCACGGCCGGCCACTTCAAGGGCTGGTACGCCACCGTCATCATGCGCGTCACCGACTGGTTCCTGGTGATGCCGACCCTGGTGCTCGCCATCGCCCTCGCCTCCGTGATGTCCCGCTCGATCTGGACGATCATCCTGGCGATCGGCGTGACGACGTGGCCGACGACGGCGCGCCTGGTCCGCGCGCAGACCCTCGCGGTGGAGTCCCGCCCGTACATCGAACGCGCCCGCGCGCTCGGCGGCGGCCACGGCCACATCATGGCCCGCCACGTGCTGCCGAACGTCATGCCGCTCGTCCTCGCGCAGACCACGCTGGTCATCTCCGGTGCCATCCTCACCGAGGCCACGCTCGCCTTCCTCGGCCTCGGCGACCCGACCAACGTCTCGTGGGGCGGGCTGTTGCAGGACGCGCGCGAGGCGGGCGCGGTCAGCGCGGGTCACTGGTGGTACCTCGCCCCGCCCGGTCTCGCCATCGCGATCGTCGCGCTGGCGTTCACGCTGTGCGGCCGCGCCGTGGAATCCGTGCTCAACCCCAGGCTGGGGGCCACCCGTTGAACGACGTACAGAAGACCGGTGCACGAGACGTACGAGGCGTACGAGGCGTACAAGGCGTACGAGGCGTACGAGAGGACGTGGCCCCGGCGGCCGAAGGGCACCGCCTCCTCGACGTGCGGGACCTCGAAGTGACGTACGCAAACGGCGCCGCCGCCGTCCGTGGCGTGAACCTGCACGTCGACGCGGGCCACAAGCTCGGCGTCGCCGGCGAGTCGGGATGCGGGAAGTCCACGCTCGCGCTGGCCCTCCTCCGGCTGCTCCCCGCGGGCACGAAGGTGTCCGGCGAGATCCTGCTCGACGGCGAGGACGTCCTCACCATGAAGTGGGGGCGGGTCCGCGCGGTGCGCTGGGCGGGCGCGTCCATCGTCTTCCAGGGCGCCATGCACTCGCTCAACGCCGTCCACCGCATCGGCGACCAGATCGCCGAGCCGATCCTGCTGCACAAGAAGGCGACGCAGGCGGGCGCGGAGAAAAAGGTCGGCGAGCTCCTCGAACAGGTGGGGCTGCCCGCCGCCCGCGCGCGGGCGTACCCGCACGAGCTGTCCGGCGGGCAGCGGCAGCGCGTGATGATCGCGATGGCCCTCGCCTGCGACCCCCGCCTGATCATCGCCGACGAGCCGACGACCGCGCTCGACGTCATGATCCAGGCGCAGATCCTGCGCCTGATCGAGCAGTTGGTGGACGAGCAGGACCTCGGCCTGATGATGATCAGCCACGACCTGGCGGTGCTCTCCGACACGTGTGACCGGCTCGCGGTGATGTACGCCGGACGCGTCGTCGAGGAGGGACCCGCCACCGAGGTCTACGAGAACGCCCGGCACCCCTACGGGAAGGCCCTGTCAGCCGCGTTCCCGCGGATCGGTGACGCGGCGTCGCGGTTCGCCCCGCGCGGTCTGCCGGGAGACCCGCCCGACCCCTCCGACCTGCCGACGGGCTGCACGTTCCACACCCGGTGCCCGGTCGCACTCGACGTCTGCGCCACGGAGGACCAGGCGCTGCGGGAGGCGGGCCCGCATCACCGTGCCGCGTGTGTCCACGCGGGTGCGCCGCTCCCGGCGCAGCCCACGTCGGCACCCGCGGCGGCGGAGCGCACGCCGTGACCGAGAGCCCCCGCGAAGAGGAACCGCGCATGACCGCATCCACGATCCCGCCCGCGGCCGACGGCCCCCTGCTGTCCGCCGCCGATCTGCACATCGCCTTCCCCGGCCGCCGCGGCGCGCCGACCGCACGGGCCGTGGACGGCGTCGACCTCGACATCAAGGGCGGCGAGATCGTGGCCCTGGTCGGCGAGTCGGGGTGCGGAAAGACGACACTGGCCCGTTCGCTGCTCGGCCTCGTGCCCCCGACATCCGGCAAGGTCACGTTCGGCGGCAAGCCGCTCGACTACTCGGGGCGCGCGCTCAAGGCGTACCGGAAGCGGGTGCAGCTGGTCCTCCAGGATCCCAGCGGGTCGCTCAACCCCAGGCACACGGTGTACGACGCCGTGGCGGAAGGGCTGCGCATCCACGGGTACGGGGGCGACGAGCGGGCGGCGGTCGCCGAAGCCCTCTCGCGGGCCGGGCTGCGGCCGCCGGAGCGGTTCTTCCTGCGCTATCCGCACGAACTGTCGGGCGGTCAGCGCCAGCGCGTCGTCATCGCGGGCGCGCTGGTCCTCGAACCGGAACTCATCGTCGCCGACGAGCCGGTGGCTTCGCTGGACGCGTCCGTACGAGGTGAGATCCTGGCGCTCCTGCTGCGGCTGCGCGAAGAGCTGGGCCTGTCCGCGCTGGTGGTGACGCACGACCTGGGCCTCGCGTGGAACATCGCGGACCGGGTCGCGGTGATGTACCTGGGCCGGATCGTGGAGACGGGGACGGTGGAGGAGGTACTGACGTCGCCTCAGCACCCGTACACGCAGGCGCTGTTGTCCGTCCTGCCCGAGGCGCCGGGAGACCCGGTGGTACTGACGGGCGAGCCCCCGGACCCCTCCCGCATCCCCGGCGGCTGCCGCTTCCACGCCCGCTGCCAGGTACTCGCCTCCGGCGAGGCGGAGCGGGTGGGGGTCGCGGGGCGGTGCCGGGGGGAGGATCTGCCGCTCCTGTCCGGAGGGGGTGGGACGCAGGTTGCCTGCCACTGGGCTGCGGCGGCGCGGTAGGGGGTGCGGGGGATTGTTTCGTTTGCGGCTCACCCCCGGTGGGGGCTGGTCGCGCAGTTCCCCGCGCCCCTGAGCCAACGCCCTGCGGGCGTTTGCCCAGGGAGCACGAAAACCGTGCGAGCACCCACAGACCCCCAGGGGCGCGAGCAACCAAAACCAACCCGCACCCGGCCACGCAGGACACCCACCCAGGGGCGCGAGGAACTGCGCGAGCAACCACGACCAACCCGCACCCGGCCACGCAGGACACCCACCCAGGGGCGCGGGGAACTGCGCGACCAACCACGACCGACCCGCACCCGGCCACCCACGCACGCACGCAGAGCACCCCACCAGGGGCGCGAGGAACTGCGCGAGGCCCGCTACACCACCCCCGCTCCCCCCGCCCCCTCCACAAGCTCCCGGCACTTCTTCACGTCGTCCGCCATCGCCACCAGCAGCTCGTCGATCGAGTCGAACTTGGCCTGGCCGCGGACGAAGGCCAGGAAGTCGACGGCTACGTGCAGGCCGTACAGGTCGAGGCCGACGCGGTCGATCGCGTACGCCTCGACCGTGCGCTCGACGCCGTCGAACTGCGGGTTCGTGCCCACGGAGATCGCGGCCGGCATCGCCTCGCCCTCGACGTGCAGCCACCCGGCGTAGACGCCGTCGGCGGGGATGGCGGTGTGCGGCAGCGTCTCGACGTTGGCGGTGGGGAAGCCCAGCTCACGGCCGCGCTGCGCGCCCCGCACGACGACGCCCTCGACGCGGTGCGGGCGGCCGAGGATCTCCGCCGCCCCCCTCATGTCGCCCTCGGCGACCAGGCGCCGGGTCAGGGTCGAGGAGAAGGGCTCGCCGCCACCGGCCTCACCGCTGACGTACAGGTCGATGACGTCGACCTCGTAGTCGTACGTGCGGCCCAGTTCGGCCAGGAAGTCGACGTTGCCCGCGGCCTTGTGGCCGAAGCGGAAGTTGGGGCCCTCGACGACCACGCGCGCGTGCAGCTTGTCGACGAGGACCTTGACGACGAAGTCGGCGGGCGACAGCTTCGAGAACTCGGTGGTGAAGGGCAGGATCAGCAGCGCGTCCACGCCGAGCTCGGCCATCAGCTCGGCGCGGCGGTGGTGCGGGGCGAGCAGCGGCGGGTGGCTGCCGGGGCGCACGACCTCGCTGGGGTGCGGGTCGAAGGTGACGACCACGGCCGGCACGCCGAGCTCCCGCGCCTGCTCCACGGCGCGCCCGATGATCAGCTGGTGACCGCGGTGCACGCCGTCGTAGGAACCGATGGTGACGACGCTGCGCCCCCAGTCCTGGGGGATGTCCTCCAAGCCACGCCAGCGCTGCACTTCTTTGCTCCTCGCCGAACCCGTATACGTCACGTACATCTGTACGTTCCCATTGCCGATTGCGCAGGACTAAGACTGCCATGCCGACGGGTGGCGGCTCGCACCGGAGGGAGTGGCGGGGGTCACTCCGGGCCGGTCCGTAGGACTACGCCGGCATTCCGTACGACTACGCCGGTACGACGGCTACGCGGGCATGCGGACGCCACCGACGAACCGCTCGATCGTGCGGCGGGCGCTCGGGCCGACCACCGCGGCCCAGTCCTGCGGTGCCGCGTCGAGCCAGCCCGCGACGAGCACGGCGAAACCCGGCACGTCGCGGGCGAGTTCGACCAGGCGCCGGTCGAAGCGGGAGGCGCCCTCCGGGGTGCGGACGAGCAGTAGTCCGGTGCGGTGCACACGCTCGCGGGTGCGGGCCTCGCCGCACTCCCCCGCGCCGTGCGCCACCGCCCGCAAAACTCCCTCCAGGACCGCGGAGTCCCGCTCCTGGCCGAGCAGTACGTCGAGCAGCTCGTCCCGCGGGTCGCGCGAGGCGGCCGTACCGGGGGCGGTGAGCACGGGCGCGAGGGCGGCCCGCACCTGCGCGCAGTGGCCGCGCAGCAACGCGGTGACCAGCGGAAAGAGGACAGGACGTACGGCGGGGCCGTGTTCGAGCCGCCGGTCGATGTACGCGGCGGCGGGCCCTGCCGCTTCGGGCCTGGCCGCCACGAGGTCGTGCACGAGGTCGGCCACGCGGCGCGCGAGGGCGGGCGTGGTCACGTCGGCGAGGGCGGGCAGGACGTCCTCTGGCACCGGCCCCGGCGCGTGCAGGCGGGTGCGGAAGGCGTCGAGCACGGGCTCGGGGTGGGTGGCCAGGGCGGTGGCCGGGGCGCTCGCGGGCAGGTGGGGGTCGCCCGCGGTGAAGCGGCGCAGGGCGTGGGGCAGGTACCGGGTGCGGGTCTGCGGGTCGCGGACGAGGAGGGCGAGCGCGGGGCCGTGCAGGGCGTCGTCGGCGGGGTGGGCGAGGAGCGCGAGCGCCGCGTGCCGCAGGTACGCGCGGTCGCTGCCGGTGGTCGCGTGCGGGGCGGCGCGCAGGGCATGGGCGGCGGCCGCGGCGTGCCGGGCGGGGCGCCCGTCGCGGGCCCAGCGGGCGACGGCGCGGCACATCGCGGCGGGCTCCTCCTCGGCGAGCGCGGTCAGCAGTTCGTCGGCGCGGGTGTGGGCGCAGTCGGCCAGGGTCTCGGTGAGGTCGTCGATGGCGCGGTGCCGGTGGGTGTGGAGCAGCGCCTGCGCGGCGGAGGCGACGGTGGCGTCGGGCGCGGCGTCCAGCGGCCGTTCGTCGGTGAACCAGCCCACGAGGTGGGGCGGTACGCCCACGGGGTCGGCGGCGAGCAGGTCGGCGACGGCGTCGAGGCAACGGTCCGGGGTCCCCGGGGGGCCGTCGCGCACGACGAGCCGCCGCAGCAGCGCGAACCGCTCGGCCTCGGGCAGCCTCAGCGCCAGCCAGAAGGGGGCCCCGAACTCCCCACGCTCGGCGAGCGGTTCGAGTACGGCGAGGTACGGGGACGCGTCGGGAACCCGGAGCAGCACCTCCCTCAATAGGTGAGTGGCCCACCATGTGGCATCCGCCGTGTCGCCTGCCGTGTCCCCCGCCGATTCCCCCACCTCGGCACGCCCGTCCGCCGACGCTCCCTCGGCTGCCTCGGCCCGCCCCGCGCCCGGACCCGCCCCCTCCGTGCAGCCCGTGAAGCCCGCGAGGCCCGCGAAGCCCGTCATCGCGTCCGCCAGCCCGATCAGCCGCGAGGCCAGTTCCGCCGCACCCCGCTGGCGGCCCAGCGCGAGAAGTGCCTGAATCACCGGGCCGATACGGTGCCGCGGCACCGGCAGCGGGCGGGCGGCGGCCGGGGCGGGCCCGCGGCGGCGCTGCTCCGGGACCGTCGGGTTCCGGGGTTCCGGCCGGTGCCGGTGGACCAGTGACGTCAGGGCCGCGTCCACGTCCAGGTGCGTGCCCTGGAGCCAGTCGGCCACTTCCTCGTGCGCGAAGCGGTAGCCCCCGCCTGCGGGCACGAGGAGTCCCTCCGCGAGGACGGCCGACGCCCACCCCGTACAGCCGTGGAACTCCCTTCCCCTTCCCCTGCCGGGTGGCGCTCCCGACGGGAACACCGCCTCGAAGCCCGCCCGGTCCAGCTGCCCCTGGCCCGGCCCCAGGCACCGCCGCGCCGCCTCGTGGACCCGTCCGGAGACCACCGCCGCGAGGCGCCGTACCGTGTTGCCGCGCAGCCCGTTCGCCGCTGCGAGCCGCTCGGCGACCCGCAGGCACAGCAGGTCGAGGTGGGCCGCGAAGATCTCCTCCCGGTCCGGGGTGCCCGGTGGCGGCGCGCCGGGAAGGGCCGCCCGCACCTCGTGGAGCAGCCGCAGCGCCAGCGGGTGCCGTGCGTCGGCGGGGGCCGTCGTGCCGTCGGGGATGCCGTACAGCGCGCGGGCCCGGCGGGCTTGCGGCTCGGGGAGATCACCTAGGTGTACGCGACCGGGCAGCCCCGCGCCCTCGTCCGCCGCGTGCGGCGACGCCACTTCCGGCGACGCCGTGGCGAAGTGGGCCGCGGCCTGTTCCCAGTACTCCGTACGGCAGGCGACGACGAGGCGCGCGCCCGTGTCCCGCAGCCACAGGGCCGTGCCCTCGCTCCACCGCGCGAGGGTGTGCGCGAGCGCGGGCGGCATCTCCTCGGGGCCGTCGAGCAGCAGGAGCAACGGCCGGCCCGCGTCCCGTACGAGCCGTGCCACCCGGCCGGCCGGGATGTCACCGGCCCCCTGGTCCGTCGGGGCCTCCCCCGCCGCCTCCAGGATCCGCCCGGCGCGGTCGAGCGCCCGCTGGACCGCGTCGGCCACGGACGCGTCCGTGCTCCGCAGGTCGGCGCCGCGCAGCCACAGTGTGGGGGCGGGCTCCGCTCCCCGCGCCCTGCGCGCGGCGAGCGCGGCCAGCTCCGTGGTGCGTCCCGTGCCGGGGTCGCCGACGAGTCCGAGCACTCGTGCGGGCCCGGCGGTGAGGGCGTCCAACTCCCGTGCCGCATCCGGGCGTTCGACCGGTTCGCGGAGCGGGGCGGGCGGTCCGTCGGAGCCGGTCGAGGTGGCTGTCAGATGGAGCGCGCCCGCGAGATTGAGGTCCCGGCCGTAGGCGGGCACGGTTGCCGCGTTGTGCCTGAGGAGTTCGGCGAGCGGGCCGTGCGGGTCGGCGGTGGCCGCGTCCCGCAGCGGCACCGCGTAGCCCGCGGGGCGGTGGGTGAAGGCGTCCTGGCCGGGTTCGGCGGGTCCGGGGCGCTGCGGCAGCAGAGCGGTGCCGAGGACGGCGAGGACGGCGCCGGTCGAGGCGTCCACGACCGGCCCGCCCGCGGCCCCGCTGCCGAGCCGCAGCGCGTCGGCGCCGTCCGTGCCGATCGCCAGCTCCAGCGCGGACGCAAGGAGGTGGAAGCGGTCCGTCGCCGTGTACGTCACCGGCGCTGAGCCGAGGACCCGCGCCTCGCGCCGGCCGCGTGCGTCGATCCGCACGTACGTGCCGGTCACCACGGAGTCCCGCACGGTGACGGGGAGGGGCCGCAGCCCGAGTCCTTCGGTACGGACGAGGGCGAGTCCGGCGCGGGGCAGCGCCACCACGGCGTCGGCGGAGACCACGCAGGTGCGCTCGTCCGGCCCGTGCACGACGATCCTGGCCAGTCCGTCGACCGCTTCATGGCTGGTGATGACCGTGCCGTGCTCGTCGGCGGCGAAGCCCGTGCCCCGCGGGCGTCCGGCGAGATCGCGTAACCGCACCAGGGAGCGGTCGGGCGCCTGGGCCGAGGAACCGGCCGACGTCCCTGCATCCCCGGGGCCCCCGGCCCGCGGGCCGCGTCCCGCCATGCTCGAACCTCCCCACTATGCCCTGCTCTTCCGACCGTAGGTCGAGGGTGATCAGTGGGACAGGCCGCAGCGCGAACGCGCCCCCTTGCGACCCCGCGGTTCACTCCGAGCGCCTGTCCGAAAGGGTGAATGGGCGTCCGGCGGTGGATACATCTCTAAGTGGGGGGATCGTGGGGCGGCGGACCTGACTCCGCCGCCCCACAAACGCCTTTACGCGAAGACGGCGAGGCTCTTGGCCTTGCCCCGCGACTCCTCCGCGAGGACCAGGAAGCGGCCCTCCGGGTCGAAGACGGCGACGGCGCCCACACCCGCGTACTCCTCGGGCATGTCGATCCGGACGCCGTTGAGCAGCAGCTTCCCGCGCTTGTCGTCCACGTCCCAGCGCGGGAAGGCCCGGCTCGCGGCCTCGGCCACGGGCATCACCGTCAGCTCCTCCTGGAGCTGGTCGAGGGTCTTGGCCGCGTCCAGCTTGTAGGGGCCGACGCGGGTGCGGCGCAGCGCGGTCAGGTGACCGCCGACGCCGAGTCCGGCGCCGAGGTCGCGGGCGAGGGCCCTGATGTACGTGCCCGAGGAGCAGACGACGGAGACGACGAGGTCCAGGACGGGGGTGCCGTCCTCGGCCACGGCCTCGCGGATGTCGTACACCGTGAAGGCGGAGACGGTCACGGGCCTGGCGGGGATCTCGAACTCCTCGCCCTTGCGGGCGCGCGCGTACGACCGCTTGCCGTCGATCTTGATGGCGCTGACCTTCGACGGCACCTGCATGATGTCGCCGGACAGCTCGGCGATGCCCGCGTCGATGCCCGCGCGGGTGACCTTGGAGGCGTCGGCGGACGAGGTGATCTCGCCCTCGGCGTCGTCGGTGAGCGTGTTCTGCCCGAGACGGATGGTGCCCAGGTACTCCTTCTCGGTCAACGCGAGGTGGCCGAGGAGCTTGGTGGCGCGCTCGACGCCGAGCACGAGGACGCCCGTCGCCATCGGGTCGAGGGTGCCCGCGTGGCCGACGCGGCGGGTCTTGGCGATCCCGCGCATCTTGGCCACGACGTCGTGCGAAGTGAAGCCGGACGGCTTGTCGACGATGACAAGGCCGTCCGGCGTTGTGGTGCTGCTCTTGCTCATGCGGGGGCGTCGCCGTCCGTTTCGTCGTCGGACGCGTCGTCGTCCTCGGGCTTGCGGTACGGGTCGGCGCCGCCGGCGAACTCGGCACCCGCGGAGACCTCCCGCACCTTGGCGTCCGAGAGCCGTGCCTTGTCGAGCAGGTCCTCGATGGCCTTGGCGTTGTCCGGCAGGGCGTCCGCGACGAAGGCCAGCGTCGGCGTGAACTTCACGCCCGCCGCCTGGCCGACCGCCGAGCGGAGCACGCCCTTGGCGCTCTCCAGACCCGCGGCCGCGGCCGCACGGTCCTCGTCGTCGCCGTAGACCGTGTAGAAGACCGTGGCCTCCCGCAGGTCACCGGTCACCCGGGTGTCCGTGATCGTCACGTGCGTTCCGAGCCGCGGGTCCTTGATCCCGCGCTGCAGCTTCTGGGCAACCACCTCTCGGATGAGGTCCGCCAGCCTTTTCGCCCGCGCGTTGTCGGCCACTGCTCCGTCTCCCTTTTCCCCGGGTGCGTGCCCTGGGGCTTGTCTTGCCTTGTTCAGAGCCTGGGTGGCTCTCAGTCATCATCCCCGTGCAGCCGCCGTCGTACCGACAGCAGCTCCACTTCGGGCCGGGCGGCGACGAGGCGCTCGCACCGGTCCAGTACGTCCGTGAGATGGCCCCAGTCGCCCGACACCACGGCCAGCCCGACCTCGGCCCTGCGGTGCAGGTTCTGATCGCCCGTCTCCGCCGCGCTCACCGCGTACTTCCGCTGGAGCTCGGCGACGATCGGACGGACGACGGAGCGCTTCTCCTTCAGCGAATGTACGTCGCCGAGGAGGAGGTCGAAGGACAGAGTCCCCACATACATAAGGTGTCCGGATGTCCCGCCGGTACGGGATAGAGGCCCCGCCAACCGCTTGGCAGGGACACAAGAACCGTACACGGAACGGCCGGGGCCGATCGACGGGATATTTCCCCGTCGACCGGCCCCGACGCTGACCGCGTGGATCGGACTGCCGTGAGGCGGTCGATCAGCCGCGCGGCTTCTCGCGCATCTCGTACGTCGCGATGACGTCGTCGATCTTGATGTCGTTGAAGTTGCCGAGGTTGATACCGCCCTCGAACCCTTCGCGGATCTCGGTGACGTCGTCCTTGAAGCGGCGCAGACCCTCGATGTTGAGGCTCTCCGCGATGACCTTGCCATCGCGCAGCAGTCGGGCCTTGGTGTTGCGCTTGACCTCGCCGGAACGGATGAGGACACCCGCGATGTTGCCGAGCTTGGACGAGCGGAAGACCTCGCGGATCTCCGCGGTGCCGAGCTCGACCTCCTCGTACTCCGGCTTGAGCATGCCCTTGAGGGCCGCCTCGATCTCCTCGATGGCCTGGTAGATCACCGAGTAGTAGCGGACGTCGACGCCCTCGCGCTCCGCCATCTGCGCGGCACGGCCGGCCGCACGGACGTTGAAGCCGATGACGATGGCGTCGGAGCCCATCGCCAGGTCGATGTCGGACTCGGTGACCGCACCCACACCGCGGTGCAGGACGCGGATGTCGACCTCTTCACCGACGTCGAGCTGGAGCAGCGAGGACTCGAGAGCCTCCACCGAACCGGACGCGTCGCCCTTGATGATGATGTTGAGGTCCTGCACCAGGCCCGCCTTGAGCACCTGGTCGAGGTCCTCGAGGGACACCCGGCGGGTGCGCTTGGCGAACGCGGCGTTGCGCTCACGGGCGGCACGCTTCTCGGCGATCTGACGCGCCGTACGGTCCTCGTCGACAACCAGGAAGTTGTCGCCGGCACCCGGCACGTTGGTGAGACCGAGCACGAGGACCGGAGTCGACGGGGTCGCCTCCTCCACGTTCTCGCCCTTGTCGTCGAGCATCGCGCGGACTCGGCCGTACGCGTCACCGGCGACCATCGTGTCGCCGACGCGGAGGGTACCGCGCTGGACGAGGACGGTCGCGACGGCGCCGCGGCCCTTGTCGAGGTGGGCCTCGATCGCGATGCCCTGCGCGTCCTGCTCCGGGTTGGCCCGCAGGTCGAGCGAGGCGTCCGCGGTCAGGACCACGGCCTCGAGCAGCTGCTCGATGTTGAGGCCCTGGCGCGCGGAGATGTCGACGAACATCGTGTCGCCGCCGTACTCCTCGGCCACCAGACCGAACTCGGTGAGCTGACCGCGCACCTTGGTCGGGTCGGCACCCTCGACGTCGATCTTGTTGACCGCGACCACGATCGGCACGTCGGCCGCCTTGGCGTGGTTCAGCGCCTCGATCGTCTGCGGCATCACACCGTCGTTCGCCGCGACCACGAGGATCGCGATGTCGGTGGACTTCGCACCACGGGCACGCATGGCGGTGAACGCCTCGTGACCGGGGGTGTCGATGAAGGTGATGGCGCGCTCTTCGCCATTGACCTCGGTCGCGACCTGGTAGGCACCGATGTGCTGGGTGATGCCACCGGCCTCGCCCGCGACGACGTTCGTCTTGCGGATCGCGTCGAGGAGGCGGGTCTTACCGTGGTCGACGTGACCCATGACGGTGACGACCGGCGGACGGGAGACGAGCATCTCCTCGCCGCCCTCGTCCTCGCCGAACTCGATGGAGAACGACTCCAGGAGCTCGCGGTCCTCCTCCTCCGGGCTGACGATCTCCAGGACGAAGTTCATCTCGTCCGCGAGGAGCTTCAGCGTCTCGTCGGAGACGGACTGCGTGGCGGTGACCATCTCGCCGAGGTTCATCATCACGCCGACGAGCGACGCCGGGTTGGCGTTGATCTTCTCGGCGAAGTCGGTCAGCGAGGCACCGCGCGACAGCCGGACGACCTGTCCGTTGCCGCGAGGCAGCATGACGCCGCCCACCGACGGGGCCTGCATGGCCTCGTACTCCTGGCGCCTCTGCCGCTTCGACTTGCGGCCACGACGGGCGGGCCCGCCGGGACGGCCGAAGGCACCCTGCGTGCCACCACGGGCACCGGGACCACCGGGACGGCCACCGAAGCCGGGACGGCCACCGAAGCCGCCGCCGCCACCGGGACGACCGGCACCGCCGCCGCCACCCGGACCACCGGGACGGCCGGCGAAGCCGCCGCCACCGCCACCGGGACGGCCCGCGAAGCCGCCGCCACCGGGACGACCGCCACCGGCGCCGCCCGGACGACCGCCGCCACCGGGACCACGCCCGCCGCCGGGGCCACCGCCGGGACGCGGGCCCGCAGCGGGACGCTGCGGCATCATGCCCGGGTTCGGACGGTTACCGGCGGGACCGCCGCCGGGACGCGGAGCGCCGCCCTGCGGACGGGGCATGCCGCCCGGGGTCGGACGGGCGCCGCCCTGACCCTGCGGACGGGGAGCGCCACCGGGGCCGCCCTGGCCCTGCGGACGCGGGGCGCCACCGGGGCCGCCGGGGGCGCCGCCGGGACGCGGGGCACCGCCCGGACGGGGCGCCTGCGGGCGCGCCATGCCGGTAGAGCCACCAGAGGTGAAGGGGTTGTTGCCCGGACGCGGGCCCGCGGGGCGGGAGCCGCCGGGACGAGGAGCGCCGCCCTGGCCGCCGGGGCGCGGAGCACCCTGACGGTCGCCGCGGTCACCACGGTCGTTGCGGTCGCCGCGACCGCCCTGGCCCTGACCCTGGCCGGGGGCCGGACGGCCACCGGGCTTCGGGGCACCCGGGCGGGCGCCCGGACGGGGGGCCTGCGCAGCCGCGGGGGCGGCAGGAGCCTCCGGAGCGGCGGGCGGAGCGGTGAACTCCGGTGCGGCCGGAGCCGGCGAGGCCGGCGCGGGCTTGGGAGCCGGCGGCTTCGGACCCGGCGTCGGGCGCGGGCCCGGGGTCGCCGGAGAGGCCGCGGGCTTTTCGGCCGCGGCGGGCTTGGGCGCCGGCGGCTTGGGCGCGGCCGGACCCGGACGGGCGGCCTGCGCGGGAGAGGGGGACGCCGAGCCCGAGGGGGCCGGCGGCTTGGGGGCGGCCTGCTTGCGCGGCGCGCCGGGCTTGGCGGCGGACTTGCCGTTGCCGCCGCCCTGCTGGAATGCGTCAGTCAGTTTGCGTACCACCGGCGCCTCGATCGTCGAGGACGCCGAACGTACGAATTCACCGAGATCTTGGAGCTTGGCCATGACGACCTTGCTCTCTACACCGAACTCCTTGGCGAGTTCGTATACCCGGACCTTAGCCACTTCGCTCCTTTTAGGTCCGGGTTACGCCGGACCGTCGCTACTTCATGGGCGTACTCATCGCGTGCTCATCGAGTGCTCATCGCAATCTCGACCTACTTCCAACTCGCGGAATACCAAGGCCGCACGGGGTTCCGTGCGACCACGTCTTGCGCTGTCGCCTACTCGGCGACTGTCTCGACAGCCCGGCGCAACGCCTCCGTGTCGAGCGGTCCCTGGGCTCGGAGGGCCCGTGGGAACGCCCGGCGGCGGACCGCCAGGTCCAGACAGACCGGGGCGGGGTGTACATAGGCACCCCGGCCGGGCAGCGTACCGCTTGGATCGGGGGCGCAGGCGCCCTCTTTCGCCACGATGCGCAGCAGTTCGCTCTTGGCCGCTCGCTCCCGGCACCCCACACAGGTGCGCTCAGGGCGTGCGCGGGTATGCGTCCGGCCAGACACGCTTAAGTCTACCTCCCCGCACCGACCTCACCCCTTTGGGGCAAGAATCGAACGGCTACTCGCCACATACTGTCGTGATCGAAGCGTCGGCCGCCCGGGATTTTATTCCCGCGACGGCCCCGCCACGGGTCCTCTACTGGTCGGCCGGCTGCTCGGTGTCGGGCCGGATGTCGATGCGCCAGCCGGTCAGCCGCGCGGCCAGGCGGGCGTTCTGCCCCTCCTTGCCGATGGCCAGCGAGAGCTGGTAGTCCGGCACGGTCACCCGGGCCGAGCGCGCGCCGAGGTCGACGACCTCGACCTTGCTGACGCGGGCCGGGGAGAGCGCGTGGGCGACCATGTCGGCCGGGTCGTCCGACCAGTCGACGATGTCGATCTTCTCGCCGTTCAGCTCGGCCATGACATTGCGCACGCGGCTGCCCATCGGGCCGATGCAGGCGCCCTTGGCGTTGAGCCCCGAGCGGGTCGAGCGGACCGCGATCTTGGTGCGGTGTCCTGCCTCGCGGGCGATGGCGGTGATCTCGACGGAGCCGTCGGCGATCTCCGGGACCTCGAGCGCGAAGAGCTTCTTCACCAGGTTCGGGTGCGTGCGCGACAGGGTCACGGACGGGCCGCGCACGCCCTTGGCCACCCGGACCACGTAGCTGCGCAGGCGCATCCCGTGCGGGTACTCCTCGCCGGGCACCTGCTCCTGTACGGGCAGGATGGCCTCGAGCTTGCCGATGTCGACCAGCACGTTCTTCGGGTCGCGGCCCTGCTGGACGACGCCGGTGACGATGTCGCCCTCGCGGCCCGCGTACTCCCCGAGGGTCACGTCGTCCTGGGCGTCGCGCAGGCGCTGCAGGATGACCTGCTTGGCGGTGGTCGCGGCGATGCGGCCGAAGTCGGACGGGGTGTCGTCGAACTCCTTGGCCTCCTGCCCCTCTTCGAGGTCGGCCGGGTCCTCCGTCGCCCATACCGTCACATGGCCGCTCTCGCGGTCCAACTTCACGCGGGCACGGCGGAAACTGCCGTCGGTGCGGTGGTAGGCGATGAGGAGGGCGGACTCGATCGCCTCGACGAGGAGGTCGAAGGAGATCTCCTTCTCACGGACCAGACCCCGCAGGGCACTCATGTCGATGTCCACGGCTACGCCTCCTCTTCCTTCTTGTCCTTCTCTTCCTTCTTGTCCTTGCGGTTGAACTCGACCTGCACGCGCGCCTTGTCGATCTCGTCGTGGGCCAGGCGGCGGGAGGTGGCCTTGCGGCCCTTCACGCCGGGCACCTCGAGGTCGAGGCCCTCGTCGTCCACGGTGAGGATGCGGGCGGTCAGTTCGCCGCCGCCCTCGGTCAGCTGGAACTTCACCAGGCGGCCCACGGCGCGCACATAGTGACGGTGCTCGGTGAGGGCCCGCTCGGCGCCGGGGGAACCGACCTCCAGGTCGTACTCCCCCTCGCCCATGGCGTCACTCTCGTCGAGCTTCGCGGAGAGCAGGCGGCTCACTTCCGCGATCTGGTCCAGATCCACGCCGTCCTCGGAGTCGATCACGACTCTCAGCACTCGCTTGCGTCCGACCGAGGCCACTTCGATCTCTTCGAGATCCAGGTCCTGGGAGCTGACGAGCGGTTCCAGTAGTTGCCGCAGCCTCTCGCTCTGGGTGGTGCTCATCCGGGTGACTCCTCGGCCGCGTGTGCTGTTGTGGGTGCGTTGCAAGTCTGCGTGTCAGGTCAAAGGGTATCCGGTCCGAAGGGGTGTTGCCGCCCACGGACCGGACGATGCGCCGCTCCGGTCCGAGCCGCTCGCCGGTGCCGGGGCGGTCCGAAGGTACGGTGATCACCGGGCCCGTGCCCACCGATCTCCCTTTCCGTTCTTTTCTGTTCCTTTCCACTCACTTCTCGCTCACGCCTTTTGGCCTTCCTTCCGAGGACGTCTGCCGTGCCGTCGTATCGCACCGCCCCGTGGTCCCGCCCGGGTCCGCGCCGAAGGAGTCTGCTCACGGGGGCCGCCGGTGTCGCGTCGGCGGCGCTGCTCGCGGGCTGCAGCACGGACTCCGCCGGCGCCGACGCCGAGAAGCGTCTCTCCGCCGAGCGGCGGCTGCGCGCGAAGGCCGCGAAGGAGAGCGGGGAACTCCTGCGGCACTACGACGCCGTACTCGCCGCGCACCCCTCGCTCGCGCGCCGGCTCGGGCCGCTGCGGGCCGAGGTGAAGCAGCACGCCGAGGCGTTCGACGACCATGGCGCTCCGGCCGCCGCGCCCGCTTCCCCGTCCGCCTCCGCCTCCGCCTCCGGGACGCCGAAGGCGCCGCGTGCCGTGGCCTCGACGCCCGCCGATGCCGTACGCGAACTCGCCGATGCCGAGCGGAAGCTCGCCGACCGCCGGGGCGCCGCCCTCCTCGACGCCTCCGCCGAGCAGAGCAGACTGCTCGCCTCGGTGGCCGCCGCGGGAGCGGCCCACGCCTATCTCCTCACGGAGCCGGAGGACGACAAGTGAGCCGCGACGACACCTCGAAGGACCAGGAGCTGAAGGCCTTGCAGGCCGCACTCGGCGCCGAGCACGCCGCCGTGTACGGCTACGGCGTCGTCGGCGGCCGGATCGGCGACAAGCGCAGGGCCGAGGCGCGCACGGCGTACGACGCGCACCGCGCCCGGCGCGACGAGCTGCAGCGCGCGGTGCGCGACCTCGGCGGTGAGCCGCGGGCCGCCGACGCGGCGTACTCGCTGCCCTTCCCTGTGCCGGACTCCGCGGCGGCCGTGCGGCTCGCCACGGAGCTCGAGGACCGGGTCGCCGGGGTCTACTCCGATCTCGTACGGGCCGCTTCGGGCGCCCGGCGGGCCGCCGCGGCCACCGCGCTGCGGGAGGCCGCGGTCCGCGCGGCACGGTGGCGGGCCGGGAGCGTAGCCTTCCCTGGGCTCGCGGAGCGGTCGGCACCGCCGTCCGCAGCGGCAACGCCCAAGGCGTAACGCGCTCAGGAGCTTTACCGGAAGGGAACGACTCGCGCATGGCTTTCGAACCGCCGCAGCGCCTCGTCACAGCACTCGGCGAGACGGCGCAGGACGGCGACGACTGGCTGGAGAAGCTGCCCGGGGCAGTGGAACAGTCCGTCGTTGCACGCGAGTTGACCGTCGAGCGGGTCCACGTTCCCGGCGGCCGCAGCAGCCTCGTCGTGCTGGTGCGGCGGGCCGACGGCACGCCCGCCGTGCTGAAGCTGGTGCCGCCCCGCTCACGGCCGGAGAGCGAGCGCGCCGCGCTCGCCCACTGGAACGGGCTCGGCGCCGCACGGCTGCTCGACCCCGAGTGCTCGGACGGGGCGCTGCTCCTCGAACGGCTGCACCGCGACGTGTCGGTGCGGTCGCTGCCCGAGGCCAAGGCGCTCCTGGAGGCCGCGGGCACGCTGCGGCGGCTCTGGGTGACGCCGCCCGCCGGGCACCGGTTCGAGACGGTCGCCGAGCGGACGGGACGGCAGGCCGACGCGATGCGGGCCTCCGCCGCCGCGCAGCCAGACGTCGCACCGCTGGTCGACGCGGCGCTCGCGGCCCGCGACGAGCTGCTCGCCGCGGAGGTGGAGCCGCGGCTGCTTCACGGCACCTTCCGGCAGAGCAAGGTACTCGCCGGGGACCGGCTGCCGTGGCTGGCCGTGGGACCCGACCCGGTCGTCGGCGACTGCGCCTTCGATCTGGCGCGGCTCGTCCGTGACCGGGTCGAGGACCTGATCGCGTCGCCGTCGGGCGCCTCGATCACCCGGCGCCGGGTGAAGAAGCTGGCCGAGTCCCTGGAGGTGGACCAGGAGCGGCTGCGGGGGTGGACGCTGTTCCGGGCCGTGGAGTCGGGGGTGCGGGCCCTGCGGGTGGGGCGGGGGCAGGACGCGGAGTTGCTGTTGGAGTTCGCGGGGTGGCTGTAGTTCGCGGGGTGGCTGTAGGAGGTCGCCCTCCTACAGCCCCGTCTCCGGGGGCTCCGCCCCCGGACCCCGCTCCCCCGCTCCTCAAACTCTCCCCCTCCTCAAACGACGGAGGGGTTGGGATCAGGCCGTCAGGCGGGCGATCGCCTCGTCGACCGTGAGTTCCTCGCGCTCGCCCGTGCGGCGGTCCTTCAGCTCCAGGACGCCCTCGGCGGAGCGCCGGCCCGCGACCAGGATCTGCGGGACGCCGATCAGCTCGGCGTCAGTGAACTTCACACCCGGGGAGACCCCGGCCCGGTCGTCGACCAGGACGCGGGCGCCCGCGGCACCCAGCTTCTCGGCGACGTCGAGGGCCAGCTCCGTCTGGAGGGCCTTGCCCGCGGCGACCACGTGGACGTCGGCGGGTGCGACCTCCTTGGGCCAGCACAGGCCCTTGTCGTCGGCGGTCTGCTCGGCGAGCGCCGCCACCGCGCGGGAGACGCCGATGCCGTACGAGCCCATGGTGACGCGGACCGGCTTGCCCTGGTTGCCGAGGACGTCGAGCTGGAAGGTGTCGGCGTACTTGCGGCCGAGCTGGAAGATGTGGCCGATCTCGATGGCACGGTCCAGCTTGAGGCCGGTGCCGCAGTTCGGGCACGGGTCGCCCTCTTCGACCACGACGACGTCGAGGTACTGGTCGACCTCGAAGTCACGGCCGCAGACGACGTTCCTCGCGTGCTTGTCCTGCTTGTTGGCGCCGGTGATCCAGGCCGTGCCGGGGGCGACGCGCGGGTCGGCGATGTAGCGGACCTTGTCCAGGCCCTGCGGGCCGACGTAACCGCGTACGAGATCCTCGCGGCCCTCGAAGTCCTCCGCGGTGACCAGCTCGACCTCGGCCGGGGCCAGGTGCTCACCGAGCTTGCCGAGGTCGACCTCGCGGTCGCCGGGCACGCCGACGGCGACGATCTCGCCGTCGACCTTGACCAGGAGATTCTTCAGGGTCGCCGACGCCGGGACGCCGAGGTGCTCGGCGAGGGTCTCGATGGTCGGGGTGTCGGGGGTGTCCAGCTCCTCGACGGAGCCGTGCGCGGAGCCGTCGACCGGGGCGAGCGCGAAGGTCACGGCCTCGGTGTTGGCGGCGTAGTCGCAGGCCGGGCAGTCCGCGAAGGTGTCCTCGCCGGCCGGGGCGGGGGCCAGGAACTCCTCGGAGGCCGAGCCGCCCATGGCGCCGGAGATCGCGGAGACGATGCGGTAGTCGAGGCCGAGGCGCTCGAAGATCCTCTGGTACGCCCCGCGGTGCAGCGCGTACGCCTCGGCGAGGCCCTCGTCGGTGGTGTCGAAGGAGTACGAGTCCTTCATCTGGAACTCGCGGCCGCGCAGCACACCGGCGCGCGGGCGGGCCTCGTCGCGGTACTTCGTCTGGATCTGGTAGAGGATCACCGGCAGGTCCTTGTAGGACGAGCACTGGTCCTTGACGACCTGGGTGAAGATCTCCTCGTGGGTGGGGCCGAGGAGGTATTCGGCGCCCTTCCTGTCCTTGAGGCGGAAGAGCAGGTCGCCGTACTCCTCGTACCGGCCGGACGCCTCGTAGGGCTCCTTGGGCAGGAGCGCGGGGAGCAGCACTTCCTGACCGCCGATGGCGTCCATCTCCTCGCGCACGACGCGGGCGATGTTCTCGTAGACCTTCTTGCCCAGCGGCAGCCAGGTCCAGATGCCGGCGGCGGTACGGCGGACGTAGCCGGCCCGGACCAGGAGCTTGTGGTTGAGCGTCTCGGCGTCCGCGGGGTCGTCGCGCAGTGTCTTGACCATCAACCGGGACATGCGCTGGACCTGGGCCATGATTGTTTACTCCTGCTGCGTGAGGGTGATGCCAGGAGGTTAGCCGGGGCGCCGGTGCGGGCGGAAATCGGTTATCACTCAGACCCGCCGCGGCAGGGGCAGTGGGGCGCCCATCACGGCGTACGGCTTGGGGGCGCTGGGGAAGAGCACGCGGCGCGCGAGGTCCGTGTAGCCGAGTGAGCGGTAGAGGCCCCGGGCGGGGCTCTCGACGTCGATCGCGGAGAGGATCGAGCGGGGCTCGGGGACGCCCTCCGTGATGGTGGTGATCAGTGCCCGGCCGATGCCGCGGTTCTGGTGACCCGGGTGCACATGCAACTCGGTGATGACGAAGGAGTCGTCCAGCCAGTCGTCCACGTCCCGGCTGCGCAGGTACGGCTCGACGACCGTCGACCACCAGTGGCCGCGGTCGTTGGGCATGCCGTAGACGAAGCCGACGAGCCGGTCGTCGGGGGTGGTCGCGCCGAGCGCGCGGGCCCGGGGGTACGTGACGTGGCGCAGGACGATCTGCCGTCGCACGGCGATCTCCTCGTCGCTCAGACCGAAGGCGTGGGCCTGGACGCGCAGCGCGTCGTCCACGCGTGCGGCGAGGTCGAGGGGCCCGATCACGACGTCGTCTGTCATAAGGGCGACCCTACTTCGCGGCGCCCGCGTTCAGAACAGGACGCTCATGAACGCCCCGACCTCCTGGAAGCCGACCTTTCGGTACGCCGCCCTGGCCGCGGTGTTGAAGTCGTTGACGTAGAGGCTGGCGACCGGGGCGATGTCCGCGAGGGCGTAGCGCAGGACGGCCGCCATGCCGGGGGCGGCGAGGCCGCGGCCGCGGTACTCGGGGGCCACCCAGACGCCCTGGATCTGGCAGGCCTGTGGGGTGACGGCGCCGATCTCGGCCTTGAAGACGACCTTGCCGTCCCGGTCGATACGGGCGAAGGAGCGGCCGGAGCCGACGAGTTCGGCGACGCGGGCCTGGTAGAGGAGTCCGCCGTCACCCGCCATCGGGGAGACGCCGACCTCCTCGGTGAACATCGCCACGCACGCCGGCATGATCGTCTCCATCTCGTCCTTGCGGACGCGACGGACGTACGGGTCGGGGGTGATGTCGTCCGGGAGCCGGTCGGCGACCATCAGGGGCTGCTGGGCGCGGACCTCGCGGGCGGGGCCCCAGGACGGCTGGAGGAGCCGCCACAGCTGGGCGGTGGGGGTCGCGGGGCCGACGATGGACGAGCAGCGGCGGCCCGCCCTGCGGGCCCGGTCGGCGAAGCCGCGGACGGCGCGGGGGCTCGCGCATATCGGCACGAGGTTGGCGCCCGCGTAGCAGAGGGACTCCAGCATGCCGTCCTCGTACCAGCCCCACATCTCGCCGCCGAGACGCCAGGGGTCGAGCCCTGCCACCTGGACGCGGGCGGCCACGAAGGCGTTCGCGACCGGCTCGCGGTCGAGCACCGCGAGTGCGGCGTCCAGGTCGCTCGGTTCGAGCACCCTGGTGGTGGTCTGAGTCAACACGTGCGGGGGCCTCACCATACGGTCTGCTGATCTCCGCACTGTACCTGGCGGGGGCGCCTTGTGCGGGGGGTGCCTTTTGTCCGTTGGGCTCTGGGCTGGTCGGCGGGGTTTCTGTCGGTGGGGGTGGCGGTCTTTCCCGCCGTTGCGCGGCGGGTCTTGCGCAGGTGCCCGTGCCGTTGGCGGCGGGGCGTTCTTTCGCCGCTGCGCGGCAGGCCTTGCCCACCTGCCCGTTGGTGGGGGGGCGTTCTTTCGCCGCTGCGCGGCAGGCCTTGCCCAGGTGCCCGTGCCGTTGGCGGGGGGGGGCGTTCTTTCGCCGCTGCGCGGCAGGCCTCGCCCACGTGTCCGCCTGTGGGGGCGGGGGCCTTTTCGCCGCTTCGCGGCGGGTCTGCCCACCCACCCACCCGTTTGCCCTGCGACGTGGCCTTCCCGTAGGGGCGTTCGCCGCTGCGGGGCGAGGGGGCGTTCGCCGCTGCGGGGCGAGGGGGCGTGCATCCGCCCGCTCGGCGGGGGCGGGCCCTTTTCGCCGCTTCGCGGCGGCAATTTCCCACCCACCCACCCGTTTCCCCCGCGACGTGGCGTTGCCGTAGGGGTGCGGGGGCTGGGTGGGTGGATGGGGAAACGGCCGCGAAGCGGCGGGCCCGGAGGGAAAGCGGCGCCGGAGGCCGTGTGCACCGGCGGGGAGCGGCGGCCGACCACCGGTGGCGAGCCGGGCGGGTGGGTGGGTGGGGAAACCGCCACGGAGCGGCGGGCCGAGGGCGGATGCGGCGCCGAAGGCCGTGTGCACCGGCGCGGAGCGGCAGGCCTGCCGGGGGGCGGGTGGGTGGGTGGGGAAACCGCCGCGGAGCGGCGGGCCCCGGGGAAAGCGGCGCCGGGGGCCATGTGTACCGGCGCGCAGCGGCAGCCGACCACCCGTGGCGGGCCGGGTGGGTGGGTGGGTGGGTGGGTGGGGAAACCGCCGCGGAGCGGCGGGCCCCGGGGGAAGCGGCGCCGGAGGCCATGTGTACCGGCGCGCAGCGGCGGCCGACCACCCGTGGCGCGGGGAAACACACGCCCCGGCACGGGACGACGGCACGGGGCACCACACACGCCGGCGCGGAGCGGCGGCCCAGGACTGGCGGCGCCGGGAACCACACCTACCCACAGGGCACCACACGTACCGCCGCGGAGCGGCGGGCCGGGGGCGGATGCGGTGCCGGAGGCCGTGTGACACCGGCGCGGAGCGGCGGCCGGCCACCCGTGGCGCCGAGAAACGTACGCCCCGGCACGGGACGACGGCGCCGGAAGGCACGCGTACCGGCGCGGAGCGGCGGGCCATGGCCCCGGGAGCGTACAAACGTGCCCCGCCGCTACCCAAGCGGCGGGGCACGAAAAAGAGGAGGGAGCGCGGGTCAGCCCGCGACCGCCACCGTCGGCTCGCCGGAGGCCACGCCGTCCTTCTCCATCTGCTCCGCGATCTTCATCGCCTCGTCGATGAGCGTCTCCACGATCTTGGACTCGGGGACGGTCTTGATGACCTCGCCCTTGACGAAGATCTGGCCCTTGCCGTTTCCGGAGGCGACGCCGAGGTCGGCCTCGCGGGCCTCGCCCGGGCCGTTCACGACGCAGCCCATGACGGCGACGCGCAGCGGGACCTCCATGCCGTCGAGGCCCGCGGTGACCTCTTCGGCGAGCTTGTAGACGTCGACCTGGGCGCGACCGCAGGACGGGCAGGAGACGATCTCCAGGCGGCGCTGGCGGAGGTTGAGGGACTCCAGGATCTGGATGCCGACCTTGATCTCCTCGGCCGGCGGGGCCGACAGGGAGACGCGGATCGTGTCGCCGATGCCCTCGGAGAGCAGCGCGCCGAAGGCGACCGCCGACTTGATGGTGCCCTGGAAGGCGGGGCCCGCCTCGGTCACGCCGAGGTGCAGGGGGTAGTCGCACTGGGCCGCGAGCTGGCGGTAGGCGTTGACCATGACCACCGGGTCGTTGTGCTTCACGGAGATCTTGATGTCGCGGAAGTCGTGCTCCTCGAAGAGGGACGCCTCCCAGAGCGCCGACTCGACGAGCGCCTCGGGGGTCGCCTTGCCGTACTTCTTCAGGAGGCGGGCGTCCAGGGAGCCCGCGTTCACGCCGATGCGGATCGGCGTACCCGCGTCCTTGGCGGCGCGCGCGATCTCCTTGACCTTGTCGTCGAACTGCTTGATGTTGCCCGGGTTCACCCGGACCGCGGCGCAGCCCGCGTCGATGGCCGCGAACACGTACTTCGGCTGGAAGTGGATGTCGGCGATCACCGGGATCTGCGACTTCTTGGCGATGATCGGCAGCGCGTCGGCGTCGTCCTGCGTGGGGCAGGCGACGCGCACGATCTGGCAGCCGGAGGCCGTCAATTCGGCGATCTGCTGCAGCGTGGCGCCGATGTCGGAGGTGCGCGTGGTCGTCATCGACTGCACCGACACCGGCGCGTCCCCACCGACGGCCACCGCACCGACCTGGATCTTGCGGCTGACCCTTCGGTCGGCGAGCTTGGTCGGTACGGACGGGATTCCGAGCGATACGGCTGTCATCTGGCGAGCATCCCCAAGAGTGTGGATCACAAGAAGCGTGAGTCGAGGTCCCGAGATCGGCGGGCTCCAGGCTTCGAGATTACGGCACCGGGTATTGGCCGAACACATCCCGTCCGAAACTCCACCCAATGGAGGGCGGCCCATCACATAGCGTGCCGGGCCGCCGCAATCTCCTCGTAACCGGGCGCTTGCGAAGAAGCACCCGGTGATGTCAGGAGATTCTCACCGGGTTCACCACATCCGCGATGAGCACCAGGATCGTGAAGCAGATGAAGATGCCCGCCACCACGTAGGCGACCGGCATCAGCTTGGCGACGTCGAACGGGCCCGGGTCGGGGCGGCGCAGGACCTTCGCCGCGTTGCGGCGCACGGACTCCCACAGGGCGCCCGCGATGTGGCCGCCGTCGAGCGGGAGCAGCGGCAGCATGTTGAAGAGGAACAGGGAGAGGTTGAAGCCCGCGATGAGGAACAGCATCATCGCGATCTGGTTCTCCGGCGGGATGTCCAGGGTGAAGACGTCGCCGCCCACCCGGGCCGCGCCGACCACGCCCATCGGGGAGTCCTGCTTGCGGTCGCCGTCGCCGAACGCCGCGTTCCACAGGTCGGGGATCTTGGACGGCAGGGCGATGATCGACTCGACGCCGTTCTCCATCATGTCGCCCATGCGGTCCACGGACTGGCCGAAGGACTGCTGCACGATGCCGGTGGCGGGAGTGAAACCGAGGAACCCGGCGTACACGTACTTGCCCTCGACGTAGGCGCCGTCGCCGTCGGTCTTGGTGACCTGGTTCTTGATCAGGTCGGCGTGCAGGTCCACCCGCTTGCCGTCACGCTCGACCGTGATCGTGGCCGGGCCGATGGTCTCGCGGATCTTCGACTGGAGCGAGGACCAGTCGTCGACGGGCTTCCCCTGGAAGGCGACGATCTTGTCAGCGGGCTTCAGTCCCGCGGCCTTGGCGGGCGCGGGCTTGTCGCCCTTCTCGCACTTGGAGCGGTTCTCGCTCTGCTGGATGACGCAGTCGGAGACCTTGCCGACCTGGGTCGTCTGGCTGCTGATGCCGAACGTCATCATCACGCCGAGGAAGATCGCCACGGCGAGGATCAGGTTCATGAAGGGCCCGGCGAACATCACGATGACGCGCTTCCACGGCTTGCGCGTGTAGAAGAGGCGCGACTCGTCGCCGGGCTGCAGCTCCTCGAAGGCCGCCGAGCGGGCGTCCTCGATCATGCCGCGCCAGGGCGACGTCGACCGTGCCTCTATGCGGCCGTCCGCGCCCGGCGGGAACATGCCGATCATGCGGATGTAGCCGCCGAGGGGGATGGCCTTGACGCCGTACTCGGTGTCGCCCTTCTTCCGCGAGAAGATGGTCGGGCCGAAGCCCACCATGTACTGCGGGACGCGGATGCCGAACATCTTGGCGGTCGACAGGTGGCCCAGCTCGTGCCAGGCGATCGAGAAGAGCAGCCCGATCACGAAGACGACTATCCCGAGGATCATCATCAAAGTCGTCATGCACGGGCCTCCGCGGTCGCCTTGCCTGCCAGTTCACGTGCCCGAGCACGTGCCCAGGTCTCCGCTTCGAGGACGTCCGCGACGGTCAGGGAGGTTCCCGACGCGGTGGAGGCCGCGGCACCGTGCTCCTCGTGTTCGCGCACGGTGCGCGTCACGGTCTCCATGATGCCGTTGAAGGGCAGCGCGCCCTTCAGGAAGGCGTCCACGCATTCCTCGTTGGCGGCATTGAACACCGCCGGGGCCGTGCCCGCGAGCTCTCCGACGTGCCGGGCGAGGCCGACCGACGGGAAAGCGTCGTTGTCCAGGGGGAAGAACTCCCAGCTCGACGCCTTCGTCCAGTCGAAGGCGGGGGCAGCGTCCGGAACGCGTTCCGGCCAGCCGATGCCGATGGCGATCGGACCGGACATGTCGGGCGGCGTCGCCTGCGCGAGGGTCGAGCCGTCGGTGAACTCCACCATGGAGTGCACGTACGACTGGGGGTGGACGACGACCTCGATGCGGTCGAAGGGGATGTCGTAGAGGAGGTGCGCCTCGATGACCTCAAGGCCCTTGTTGACCAGCGTCGCGGAGTTGACGGTGATCACCGGGCCCATGGCCCAGGTCGGGTGCGCGAGCGCGTCCTCGGGGGTGACGTGCGCGAGGTCGGCCTTCGTACGGCCGCGGAAGGGACCGCCGGACGCGGTGACGACGAGCTTGCGCACGTCCGCGCGGGTGCCGGCCGCCAGCGCCTGGAAGAGGGCCGCGTGCTCGGAGTCGACCGGGATGATCTGGCCGGGCTTGGCGACGGCCTTCACGAGGGGCCCGCCGACGATGAGCGATTCCTTGTTGGCGAGCGCCAGCGTGCGCCCCGCCTCCAGGGCGGCCAGCGTCGGGGCGAGGCCGATGGAGCCGGTGATGCCGTTGAGGACCGTGTGGCACGCGGAGGCGGCGAGCTGGGTGGCGGCGTCGGCTCCGGCCAGGATCTCGGGCAGCGGCTCCCCCGCGCCGTACTCGGCCCGGAGCGCTTCGCGCAGTGCCGGTACGACGTCCTCGCGGGCGACCGCCACGGTCCGCACGCGCAGCTGCCGTGCCTGCTCGGCGAGGAGGCCGACGCGGCCGCCCGCGGCGGAGAGCGCCGTGACGCGGAAGCGGTCGGGGTTGCGCCGGACGAGGTCGATGGCCTGGGTGCCGATCGATCCCGTGGAGCCGAGGATCACGATGTCCCGCGGGCCGTCGCCGTCGACGGGGTCGAAGACGAGATGCGGGTCGGCGAGGGGGGATGGGCTGTCGCTCATCCCCCCATTGTGGCCGCAACACGCCTCCGGTCCGACAGGGCGTGCCCGGTTGGGGGCGTGCGTGGCGCGCGGCGGGGTCACCGCTTGTCGCGGTGTGCGCCCGCCGGTCCTTCACCGGAGTGGGCTACGCGTCCCGTTTGCCCTGTTTCCTGCTGGGTGGCCGGTCCGTCGCCGCGGGATCCGAAGTCACCCTCCAGGACGCCTTCCGCCGTGTCCACGGTCGGCGCAGAGAAGCGGAGCCGGTCCTCGGTCCTGCGTGCCCGCAGCCCCTCGGCGCTGATCTCGACGGCATCCCGTACCGGCTCCTCCTGCTCCTCCTGCTGCTCCTGCTGCTCCTGCTCCTCCGGTTGCTCCTGCTGTCCCGGCTGTTCGACGTGGACCTCCAGGTGGAACAGGTAGCCGACCGACTCCTCCTTGATCGCGTCCATCATCGCGCCGAACATCTCGAACCCCTCGCGCTGGAATTCGAAGAGAGGGTCCCTGCCGAGGTAGGACCGCATCCAGATGCCCTCCTGGAGGTAGTCCATCTCGTACAGGTGCTCGCGCCACTTGCGGTCCAGGACGGACAGCACCACGCGTCGTTCCAGTTCACGCATGACGTCCTCGCCGAGTGCGCGCTCGCGTTCCGCGTACCGCTCGTGGACGTCGTCGACCAGGGCCTCGCGGACCTGCTCGGCGGTCACGTCCGCGCGGGTGCCCGCCGCCGCGTCGAGGTCCTCGGGGGTGACGCGGACGGGGTAGAGCTGCCGGCAGGCGCTCCACAGCCGGTCCAGGTCCCACTCCTCGGCGAACCCCTCGGCGGTGGCGGCGGCGACGTACGCCTCGACCGTGTCGTCCATGAAGTGGTGGATCTGCCCGCGCAGGTCCTCGCCGTCCAGGACGCGGCGGCGCTCGGCGTAGATGAGGCTGCGCTGGCGGTTGAGGACCTCGTCGTACTTGAGGACGTTCTTGCGGGTCTCGAAGTGCTGCTGCTCGACCTGTGACTGGGCGGCGGCGATGGCGCGGGTGACCATCTTGTTCTCGATGGGGACGTCGTCGGGGACGTTGGTCATGAGCATCACGCGTTCGACCAGTTCGGCGCGGAAGAGCCGCATCAGGTCGTCGCCGAGCGAGAGGTAGAAGCGGGACAGGCCCGGGTCGCCCTGGCGGCCGCTGCGGCCGCGCAGCTGGTTGTCGATGCGGCGCGACTCGTGCCGTTCGGTGCCGAGGACGTACAGGCCGCCGAGCTCCGTGACCTCGGCGTGCTCGGCCGCCGCGGCGGCCTCGACGCGCCGCAGGATCTCGCCGTACCGGTCAGGGGCCTCCTCCGGGGTGAGGCCCGCGCTCCGGAGTTCGGTCTCGGCGATGGCCTCGGGGTTGCCGCCGAGCATGATGTCGGTGCCTCGTCCCGCCATGTTCGTGGCCACGGTGACGGCTCCCCTGCGGCCCGCCTGCGCCACGATCTGCGCCTCGCTCCGGTGGTTCTTGGCGTTGAGCACCGCGTGCCGGATGCCGCGCCCCGTGAGCAGTGCCGAGAGGTGTTCGGACTTGGCCACGGAGACGGTGCCGACGAGGATCGGCTGGCCGGTGCGGTGCCTTTCGATGATGTCGGCGACGACCGCCTCGAATTTCACGGATTCGTCGCGGTAGACGACGTCGGGCCGATCGGCGCGGACCATCGGTTTGTTGGTGGGGATCGGCACCACCTGGAGTTTGTAGATCTGGTGGAACTCTGCGGCCTCGGTCATGGCCGTGCCGGTCATTCCGGAGAGTTTCCCGTAGAGGCGGAAGAAATTCTGCAGCGTGATCGTGGCGAGCGTCTGGTTCTCGTCCTTGACCGTGACTCCCTCCTTGGCCTCGATGGCCTGGTGGACGCCTTCGTTGTAGCGGCGTCCGGCGAGAATGCGGCCGGTGTGCTCGTCGACGATCAGGACCTCGCCGTCGGTGACCACGTAGTCCTTGTCCCGCTTGAAGTGTTCCTTGGCCTTGAGGGCGTTGTTCAGCTGGCCGATGAGGGAGGTGTGGGCGGAGTCGTAGAAGTTGTCGATGCCGAGTTGGTCCTCCAGGAATTCCACACCGTTGTCGAGGATCGCGACGGTGCGCTTCTTCGGGTCGTACTCGTAGTCGTACGCGGCGCGCAGCTCGGCCAGTTCGAGTTTGCGCTGCTGGGTCGTGAACTTCTCCTCCTGGATCGCGACGCCCCGTAATCTGCGCACGACGTCGGCGAAGAATCCGTACCACTGCGTCGGCTGGTCGGCGGGGCCGGAGATGATCAGCGGGGTGCGGGCCTCGTCGATGAGGATGGAGTCGGCCTCGTCGACGATCGCGAAGTGGTGTCCGCGCTGCACCAGTTCGCTCTTCGACCAGGCCATGTTGTCGCGCAGGTAGTCAAAGCCGAATTCGTTGTTGGTGCCGTACGTGATGTCGCAGGCATAGGCGGCGCGGCGTTCGTCCGGGCTCATCTCGGTCTTGATGACGCCGACGGTCAGGCCCAGGAAACGGTAGGCGCGGCCCATCCAGCGGGCGTCGCGCGCGGCCAGGTAGTCGTTGACGGTGACGAGGTGGACGCCGTGTCCCGTCAGCGCGTTCAGATAGGCGGGCAGGGTGGCGGAGAGGGTCTTTCCCTCGCCCGTCTGCATTTCGGCGACGTTGCCGAGGTGGAGCGCCGCGCCGCCCATGATCTGGACGTCGAAGTGGCGCATTCCGAGGGTGCGGCGGGCGGCCTCGCGAACGGCCGCGAAGGCCTCGGGCAGCAGATCGTCGAGGTGTTCCCCGTCGGCGTACCGTTCTTTGAACTCGTCGGTGAGAGCGCGTAGTTCGCTGTCGCCAAGACGCTCCATGTCCGCCTCGACGGAATTGACCTGATCCCTGATCCGTTCGAGTCTGCGGAGCATTCTTCCTTCGCCCGCGCGCATGATTTTTCCGGTGAGGCGTTCCAGTTTGAGGATGGACAACGTGATCCCCTCCTGGTTCTCATGCCGGTCCGCTCATTGTGGGCGGGTCCCCTCTCCTCAGCAAGCAGCACGGTTACGGGCGGGACGGAATAGGGCGCACGCGAAATATTTCGGCGAATGGGGCGCCAGGGGGATGGAAAAGGTCGGCTCATGGGCGGCTTTCGCGGGTCGGTGTACGCCGATCTCGCATCGTCACACCGGACGCCGCGCCGCTCGTCCGGGGTGACGCCGGTCGGTGCGTCGTCCGGGCGGTACGCGCGACGGATGGCGGGTGACCGGGCCGGGGGCGCCCGTGAGGATGACCGTCATGGATCCCGAACTCGAAGCATTCATACCGCTGTTGCCGGAGACCGATCTGAGTGATCCGGCCACGGCGCGCGAGAGCCTCACCGGGCACGTCGCCCTGCGCCCTCTGCCGGACATCCCGGGCCTGCGGACCGAGGACCGCACGGTGCCCGCCGACCCGGACGTGCCGGTGCGGATCTACCGGCCGCGCCAGGCGCGGGGCGCCCTCGTCTGGCTGCACGGTGGCGGGTTCGTCTTCGGCGACCTCGACAGCGAGCACCAGGCGGCCGCGCTGCTCGCGGACGGCGCCGGGGCGGTGGTGGTCTCCGTGGGCTACCGGCTCGCCCCCGAGAACCGGTTCCCCGCCGCCCTGGACGACGCCTACGCCGTACTGGGCTGGGTGGTCGAGCACGCGGCGGAGCTGGGTGTGGACCCGGCCCGCGTCGCGGTCGGCGGCCACAGCGCGGGCGCGAACCTCGCGGCGGCGGCGGCGTTGCGCGCCCGCGACGAGCAGGGGCCGCCCATCCACTTCCAACTGCTCAACCAGGCAGGACTCGACGACCGCCAGGAGACGTGGTCGCAGCGGAACTTCACCGGGACGCCGTGGATGGACCGCGACAAGCTCGCCGCGTCGTGGCGCCACTACCTCGGCGACGGGCCCGCCACGCCCTACGCCGCCCCGGCCAGGGCCACCGACCTCTCGGGGCTGCCGCCCGCCTACATCGCCACCGCGGAGTTCGACCCGAACCGCGACGAGGACATCGACTACGCGCTGCGGCTGCTCCGGGCGGGCGTCTCCGTCGAGTTGCACCAGTGGCCCGGCACCTTCCACGGCTCGCACGCCCTGCTCTCCGCCGACGTCTCCCAGCGCCAGGTCGCCGAGCTCGGTGCGGTCCTGCGCAGGGCCCTGGCCGGATGAGACGCCGATGACCGGCCCGGACGGGCCGGGAACCCGCCCGCGCGACGAGCCGAGAACCCGCACACGTACGAGCCGAGGAGCGGCATGAACACGATGACGACCAGCACGGGCGAACCCACCGGCCTCGACCCCGCCGGACTGTGGTCCGCCCTCGACGCGGCCCACCGCGCGGGGATGCCCGGCATATACGCCGAAGTGCGCGCAGGCGAGGAGGTGTGGAGGGGCGCCGCGGGGGTCGCCGACCTCGACACCGGCCGCCCTGTCGGCCCCGACATGCGCCAGCGCGTCGGCAGCGTCACCAAGAGCTTCACCGCCGCCGCGGTGCTCCAGCAGGCCGAGCGGGGCCTCGTGCGGCTCGACGCGCCGGTCGGCGGCTATCTGCCGCGGCTGGTGCCGGGAGAGCGCGGCAGGCAGGTCACGGTGCGGATGCTGCTCAACCACACCAGCGGCTTCAGCGACTACCTCCCCCGCGCGTTCCCTTCCCTCAAGGGCTTCCCGTCCCTGGCGGACGCCTCGCCCGAGAGCCTGGACGACAACCGGTTCCGGGAGTTCGCGCCGGAGGAACTGATCGCGATGGGGCTCGCCGCGCCGCCCGGGAACGCTCCCGGCGGCCCCCTCGGAACGTACTCCAATACCAACTACCTGCTCCTGGGCCAGCTCCTCCAGCAGGTCACAGGCCTTTCGCCCGAGGAGTGCATCACCCGCGACGTCATCGAGCCCGCCGGCCTGCGGCACACCTCGTTCCCCTCGGGGCCGCACATCGAGGGACCGCACTCCCGGATGTACGAGGCGCTGTACGGCCTGATCGACCCGCCGCGCGACTACAGCGTCTACGACATGTCCTGGGTGAGCACGGGAGCCGGTCTGGTGTCGACCATGGCGGATCTCAACCGCTTCTACGCCTTGCTGCTCGGCGGCGAGATCGTGGACCGCTCGTCACTGGCGCAGATGCAGCGCACGGTCCCGGTCCGCGCCCTGGACGGCAGCAAGACGCTCGACTACGGCCTGGGCCTGCACCGGGTCGTGGTCCCCGGCGCCGGGACGTTCTGGGGCCACGACGGCACGGCCTGGGGAGCGGGCACGCTGTCCCTCAGCCGCGCCGACGGCGGGCGTCAGCTGTCCTTCGCGCTCAATCTCATGCGGTGGAACAGCCTGGACTCCGCGGGGAAGCCGCGGCCCCACCCCATCGACGGCGCGCTGGCGGTCCTGCACGGGCGCGCGGCGGGCGTCGGGGTGAGGCCTCGGAACACCGGCCCCACCCCTCCTTGATCACCGGCCCTCGATCACCCCTCCTTGATCACCCTGCGCACGTCCGGGCGCGGCTTCTCCGGCAGCGCGGTGTCCGCGATCCACGGCCCGTCGCCGGACGGGTCGACGACGCCCGCTTCGAGCCAGCCGTACGTCCCCGAGAGGACGCCCTTGACCACCTTGCGGTCCAGTTCGTCGGTGTTGGTCCAGAGCCGGTCGAAGAGTTCGTCGGTCCGGATGCGGGACTGGCGGCAGAAGGCGTCGGCCAGTTGGTACGCCTCGCGGCCGTGCTCCTCGGTGGTGCGCAGGAGTTCGGCGCGGACGCACGCCGCGCTCATCGCGAAGAGCTCCGCGCCGATGTCGACGACGCGGCCGAGGAAGCCCTGCTTGGTCTCCATCTTCCCCTGCCAGCGGGACATGGCGTAGAAGGTGGAGCGGGCCAGCTTGCGGGCGCCGCGCTCGACGTAGCGCAGGTGGCCGGAGAGGTCCACGTGGCCTTCGGGGTGGAACTCCGCGTACGAGCGGGGGAGTTGGCCGGGACCGGTGACCAGCTTGGGCAGCCAGCGGGCGTAGAAGCCGCCCGCCCGCGCGCCCGCCCTCGCCTTGTCGGACAGCGTCTTGTCGGGGTCGATGAGGTCGCCCGCCACCTTCAGGTGGGCGTCGACGGCCTCGCGGGCGATCAGCAGGTGCATGATCTCGGTGGAGCCCTCGAAGATGCGGTTGATGCGCAGATCGCGCAGGACCTGCTCGGCGGGGACGGCGCGTTCGCCGCGGGCCGCGAGGGACTCGGCGGTCTCGAAGCCCCGGCCGCCTCGGATCTGGACGAGTTCGTCGGCCATCAGGCAGGCCATCTCGGAGCCGTACAGCTTGGCGAGGGCCGCCTCGATGCGGATGTCGTTGCGGTCCTCGTCGGCCATCTGCGAGGAGAGGTCCAGGACGGCTTCGAGCGCGAAGGTCGTCGCGGCGATGAAGGAGATCTTCTTGCCGACCGCCTCGTGGTACGCGACCGGCTTGCCCCACTGCTCGCGGGCGGCCGACCACTCCCGGGCGATCTTCAGACACCACTTGCCCGCGCCGACGCACATCGCGGGCAGCGAGAGCCGCCCGGTGTTGAGGGTGGTGAGGGCGATCTTCAGACCCGCGCCCTCCTGGCCGATGCGGTTCGCGGCCGGTACGCGCACCCCATGGAAGCGGGTCACGCCGTTCTCCAGGCCCCGCAGGCCCATGAACGCGTTGCGGTTCTCCACGGTGACGCCCTCGGAGGCCGCCTCGACGACGAAGGCGGTGATGCCGCCCCTGTGCCCCTCGGACTTCGGTACGCGGGCCATGACGACCAGCAGATCCGCGACGACGCCATTGGTGGTCCACAGCTTCACGCCGTCCAGCACGTACTCGTCGCCATCGGGCACGGCCGCCATCGCCATGCGCGCCGGGTCCGAACCGACGTCCGGCTCGGTCAGCAGGAACGCGGTGATGTCGGTGCGCGCGCACCGCGGCAGGAAGGCGTCCTTCTGCTCCTGCGTCCCGAAGATCTTCAGCGGCTGCGGTACGCCGATCGACTGGTGCGCGGAGAGCAGCGCGCCGATGGCGGGGCTCGCGGAGCCGACGAGGGCGAGGGCCTTGTTGTAGTAGACCTGCGTGAGGCCGAGCCCGCCGTACTTCGTGTCGATCTTCATGCCGAGCGCGCCGAGCTCCTTGAGCCCGTTGATCACCTCGTCGGGGATCTTCGCCTCGCGCTCGATGCGGGCCGCGTCGATCTTCGTCTCGCAGAAGTCGCGGAGCTTGGCGAGGAACTCCTCGCCGCGCTGCGCGTCCTCGTCGGGCGGCATGGGATGCGGGTGGATCAGGTCGAGCCTGAAGCGGCCGAGGAAGAGTTCCTTGGCGAAGCTGGGCTTGCGCCAGTCCTGCTCACGGGCGGCCTCGGCGACCTGCCGTGCCTCTCGTTCGCTCACTGACGGTTCGGGGGTTGGTGCGGTCATGAGGAGCTCACCTCGCCGCGGAGTGGGGCCGCCGGACCCGTGGGCCCGGTCCTGCCCGGTCGGTTACTGACTGGTGCTACTGGATCGTTGGTACCCGATTCACCCCAACCCCACCAGTCCTCGCGCAGCGTTCGGCTCAGACGTCGTCCTCTTCGGTCCATTCGGCCCGCCGGACGCCGTACGGCAACGGCCGGAGCCCCCGCACAGTGGGCTCCGGCCGTTGGGCTCGGTGGGTGTGGTGGCTACAGGGCGAGGCCCGTCAGGACCATGACGCGCTCGTAGGTGTAGTCGTCCATCGCGAAGCGGACGCCCTCGCGGCCCACGCCGGACTGCTTGACGCCGCCGTACGGCATCTGGTCGGCGCGGTAGGAGGGGGCGTCGCCGATGACCACGCCGCCGACCTCCAGGGCGCGGTGGGCGCGGAAGGCGGTCTGGAGGTCGTGGGTGAAGACGCCCGCCTGGAGGCCGTACTTGGAGTCGTTGACGGCGTCGAACGCCTCGGCCTCGCCGTCGACCTTCTTGAGGGTGAGGACCGGTCCGAAGACCTCCTCGCGGGCGATCGTGGTGTCGGCGGGCACGTCGGCGAGCACGGTCGGCGCGTACGCGGCGCCGTCGCGCTTGCCGCCGGTGAGGAGCTGGGCGCCCGCGGCGACGGCCTCGTCGACCCAGGACTCCACGCGCTTGGCGGCGTCCTCGTTGACCAGCGGGCCGACCTCGGTCTTCGGGTCGGACGGGTCGCCGGTGACCTGCGCCTCGACGGCCTTGACCACGCGCGGCACCAGGCGGTCGTAGACAGCGGCGTCCGCGATCACCCGCTGCACGGAGATGCAGGACTGACCGCCCTGGTAGTTGGAGAACGTCGCGATGCGCGAGGCCGCCCAGTCGAGGTCCTCGTCGGAGGAGTAGTCGGCGAGGACGACGGCCGCGCCGTTGCCGCCGAGCTCCAGGGTGCAGTGCTTGCGCGGCACCGAGTCCATGATCGCGTAGCCGACCTTCTCGGAGCCGGTGAACGAGATGACCGGCATCCGCTCGTCCTGCACCAGGGCGGCCATCTTGTCGTTGGCGACCGGCAGGATGCTCCACGAACCGGCAGGCAGCTCGGTCTCGGCGAGCAGCTCACCGATGATCAGGCCCGAGAGCGGGGTGGCCGGCGCGGGCTTCAGGATGATCGGCGCGCCGACGGCGATGGCCGGGGCGATCTTGTGCGCGCAGAGGTTCAGCGGGAAGTTGAACGGTGCGATGCCGAGGACGACTCCCTTGGGGAAGCGGCGGGTGAGGGCGAGGCGGCCCTGCCCGCCGGCGTCGGTGTCCAGGCGCTGGGCCTCCCCACCGTTGAAGCGGCGGGCCTCCTCGGCGGCGAACCGGAAGACGGAGACGGCGCGGCCGACCTCGCCGCGCGCCCACTTGATGGGCTTGCCGTTCTCGGCGGAGATCAGCTGGGCGATCTCCTCGGTGCGCTCGACCAGACGGTCCGACACATGGGCGAGGGCGGCGGCGCGGACGTGGGCCGGGGTCGCGGCGAACTCGTCGCGCACGGCGTACGCGGCGGCGACGGCCTCCTCGACCTGGGCGTCGGTCGGGACGGCAGCCTTGGCGACGAGCCTTCCGTCCCAGGGCGAGGTGACGTCGAGGGTGGTCTCGCCGGTGGTCTGGCGACCGGCGAGCCAGAAGGCGTGGATGGAAGTCATGTCGATTCCCGGCCCTTCCGCGGTGGTGTTCTGGGGGGTACGTCCCTCACCGTAGGGGCAGCCGGAGCCACTGACGTTTGTCCGACGCGGAGTACTGGCCCCGGGCCCCGCGCCGGTTTGTACGGGGCGGGGCGTGCGGGGCCGCGTGGGGCGTCGTGGCTCGTCGGCGCGCCCGTCGTGGCTGGTCGCGCACTTCCCCGCGCCCCTTGACGGGCGCCCTCAGTCCGAGCCCATCGACGTCGCCTTCAGGGAGAGCCACAGCTCCATGCGGACGTCCGGGTCGTCCAGGGAGCGGCCGAGGATCTCCTCGACCCTGCGCATGCGGTAGCGCAGGGTGTGCCGGTGGACGCCCAGGTCGGCCGCGGCCGCGTCCCACTGCCCGTGCCGCGAGAGCCAGGCGCGCAGCGAGGCGACGAGGTCGCCGCGGCCGGTCGCGTCGTGCTCGTGCAGCGCCCGCAGCAGACCGTCCGCGAACGCCCGCACCGCGTCGTCGGCGAGCAGCGGAAGGACGGAACCGGCGGCCAGCTCCTCGTGCTCGACGAGGGCGCGCCCGCGCCGCCGCGCCACGGAGAGCGCCTGTTCGGCCTGTTTGTACGCGGTGGCCGCGGCGATCGGCCCGGCCGGCGCGGAGAGCCCCATCACCAGCTCGGCCTCCTCACCGGACGCGGCGGGCTCGCGCCCCGCGACGCCGCGCCCCGCCTCGAGGGCGGCCGCGTACTGCGCGCACGCACGGGCCGCCGTGCCGCCGTCCACGACGAGCAGTACGAGGCGTTCCCCGTACGGGACGACGAGCAGGGCCTCGCCGGACCGCGCGGCCGCCGCCTCGACGACGTCGACGAGCGCGGCGAGCGGGTCGCCGCCGCCCGAGACGTCGGCCACGGCCGCGAGGACCGCGGCGGAGGCGGTGCCGGGCCCGTCCTCCTGCGGTCCGGTCCCCTCGGCGCCGACCCGCACCCGGGCCGCAGAGGCGGACGCCACCTCGGCGACGACCAGGCGGAAGGGGGCGTCCAGGAGCCCGCCGTAGAGGTTCCCCGCGACGGTCCGCGCGTGGTCGGGCTCCCCCGCGAGCAGCATCCGCAGCACGGCGGCGCCGATCCGCTGCTCGGCGGCGTGCAGCGAGCGGGAGCGCTCCGTGGTGAGGGTGAGCAGCGCGATGGCGGAGTGCACGGCGTACCGCTCGGCGGTGCCGAGGGTGGACGCCGTGCCGACGGCGAGCGCGGCGCGCGGCCTGCGTCCCGTGCCGAGCGAGTGCAGCTCCACGCGGTCCTCGGTGCCCGCGACGACGGAGCTCGCGGGCGCCGGGCGCTCCCTGAGGCGTTCGACGTCGGCGGTGAGCCGGGCGGCCCTGCGGGTGGACCACTCAGGGGCGGTGGCGACGACGGCGCCGGACGCGTCGTACAGCGCGGCCCAGCCGTCGACCTGTCCGGCGAGCGCGAGCAGCAGTCCTTCGGGGCCGCCGCTCAGCGTCTGCTTGGTCAGTTCGCGCTGGGCGGCGAATCCGGCGGTGACCGCCTTGTACTGCTCGGCGGCGATGGCGGCGGACACGGCCTTGCTGATGGCGAGGAACGGCGTGCGCCGCGGCACCTCGATGAGCGGCAGGTCCGCGTCGGTGGCGGCGTCGAGGAGGGCCTTGGGGATGTCGGGGTAGTGCACGCCGACGGCGAAGCCGAGCCCGACGACGCCGGCGCCCGCGAGCCGTTTCACATAGCGCCGCATGGCCTCCGGATCCTCCGCGTCCAGCTTCAGCGCGGTGATGAGGAGCAGTTCGCCGCCCTCCATGTAGGGCACGGGGTCGGCGAGTTCGCTGGCGTGCGCCCAGCGCACGGCGGCGTCCAGATGGTCCTCGCCCGCGCGCACGGTCAGCTTGAGCGCGGAGTGGTGGACGAGCGAGGCGAGCGTGGGCGGCATGGGACCTTCAGGTCTGCGGCAGGTGGGGCGGGCGGGTTGTCCGGCCCCGGGGGTCGGGCGCCGGGGTGTGGATCCGCGCGATGTCGGTCGTCGTGACGTCCGTCTTCACGATTCGGTCCTCGCGTGTGATCTTTTGGCCGGTCCGTATGAACGACCTGTGTCGATTCTGCCTCACCGTACGGTGCGCCCGGGACCGAACACGTCGTCCCCACGAGCCGGGAACCCGCCCGCGCTGGGCCGTCCGGGTGCCCCGTCCCCGGCGCTTCAGGCCCGCAGGTCCACGAGGAGTGGGGGCGCGTACTCCCCCCGTACGTCGGTCAGCGAGAGCACGGCGTGCCCCGGCGGCACCCCGTGCGCCAGCTCGGACGCGGACCAGCGCTCGCGCTCGACCTGGCGGACGGTGACGGCGCGGGCCGTCGGGGCGTTGCCGGTGATGACCCGGCGCAGTATGTGCACGGTCTTGCCCAGTGGGGTCTCGGCGATGATCTGCCGGTCGGTGACATCGCGTGCCTCTGTCCACTCCTTGCCCCAGACCTCCGCGAAGTCCTGGCCGTCCCACGGGGTGAGCCCGGAGAGCGCCATGCGGCAGCCGGTCGCGCCGAGCAGCGGGGTGCGCAGCGGACGGGGTACGTCGTCGAGCGTACGCAGGGTCATGACGACGCCCGCGTTGGCGGACCGCAGGCGCTGGATGCGGCGTACGGACTCCGGGGTGACCGTGCCGGACGCGTCGTCCAGGACCAGGCAGGCGAAGAGCGAGCGGTCCTCGCGGGCGGCGGCGCTCGCGGTGAACTGGGCGAGGACGAGGCGGGCCAGGATCCGTGAGGCGTCGGCGTGGCCGCGCTCGGGGAGGTCGATGCGGACCCGGACGGGGTGGTCGAGGGCCCGCAGCGAGAACGGGGTGCTGCGGCCCGAGGTGTCGAAGAAGGCGGCGAAGGCGGGGCGGTCGAGCAGCGCGATGCGGTCGGCGAGGACCGCGCCGGGGTCGCCTGGGTGCCCCAACTGGCGCTCGCGGGCGTCGAGTTCACGGATCATGGCGTCATGGCCGGACTGCTGAAGCGCCTTGCGCAGCGCGCCGAGGGGGCCGGGCGAGCCGTCGAGCAGGGCGCGCAGCTCCGGCACGGAGGGGAAGCGCCGGTGGACGGCGAGCCAGGGGCCGAGGAGCTGGGCGAGGCAGGTCGTGGAGCGGCGGCTGTCGCCGCTGGGGTGCGGGTCGACGAGGTCACCGACGAGGGCCTCGGCGAGTACGGCCGCGGCCTCGTCCGGGTCGTCGGTGCCGCCGTACAGGTCGAGGTCGTACTCGGAGTCGGGGTGTCCGACGCGTACCACCACGTCGTAGTCCTCGGCGGGCCCGAGCCCCGCGCCCGCGGCGCCGACGACGACCACGGCGGCCCGCCCGGCGAGGGCCCCCAGGCACAGCGACTCGGCCAGCGGCCACACCACGCGGGCGGTCTTGCCGGACCCGCCGGGCCCGACGGCGACCAGCGAGGTGCCGAGCAGGTCGGGTCCGAGCGCGAGCCCGGTGCCCCGGTAGGCGTAGGGGTTGCGGGGGTCGTCGGCCGTCGTCCCGAGGCGCACCTGCGCCGTGGCCAGGTCGTGGCGGGCGGCGCGCTGGGGCAGGTCACGGTCGCCCGAGGGATGCGGGCAGGCGCCTGCCCCGTCCCGTACGACGGCGTCGCTGAAGGCGGCGAGCGGGCTGCGGCCGGCCCGCACGGACCGCCAGGCCCGCGCGATCCTTGCGTGGTCGACGTCCCGCATCAGTCCGGCCCGCGCGTCGGCGGCGAGCCGGTCGGCGGCGGCGTCGGCGCCCGCGGCCCGCAGCTGCGGCCAGCGGGCCGGGTCCTCCTCGGGGGCGGGCGGCGGCGGGGGCGCGTCGGGGCGGCGCAGGCGGGGGGCGACGAAGCGGCGCCAGACCTCGCCCCAGCGGCCGATCCGGCCGACGCCGATCATGATGCCGACCACGATGACGGTGTAGTAGCCGTACCAGACGACCGCGTTGCCGATCCGGTCGCCGGTGTAGATCCAGGCGTCGGGCAGGAACAGTTCGAGCGGCAGCACCCACCAGCCGCCCAGGTACCCGTTCCAGAGCAGGGACCAGAGGAGCCATCCCACCAGGAAGGCGATCAGGGCCCCGCTCAGCAGCTGCCGGGCCGGGATGAGCTCGGGCTCCTGCTCGGGCCGCGGCTTGTGCGCGAACCGCCAGACACCGGGCGGGGCGGGGGGCCGCGGCGCCCGCAGCCAGGCGAGGAAGGCGGCCCCCTCGGGCAGCGGCGGGGCCCCGGGAGCCTGCACGGGCCGGGGCGGCAGCCCGGGAGCCCCCGCCCCGGGGCGCGGTGCCGCGGGTCCGTGCGGAGGAGCCGCCGGGCGCGGCACCGGTGCGGCGTGTGTGCCGCGAGCGTCGTGCGTGCCGTCGGAGTCCATGCCCCTAGCCCCCTGACCTGACCAGCCGATCTATTGGTTCGCGGGTCAATCTAGTGCCCCTGCGGGGGGAGTTCACCGGATACGCGCCCGGGCCCGCGGCGATCCGGAACCACGCGGGCCGCGCGGGACCCGCCCCCGCTATGTCCACCACGGACAACCGCCCCGCCCAACGACTCCCCCATGGAGCATGCCCGCCCCCCGCCCCCGCCCCTAACCTGCGAAGAAAGCAGTAGCGCGTCCGTATCGTCGCCCCACCCCCCAGGAGCCCCTCATGACTGCCCTTCCGCAGGAGCGCCGCGTCGTCACCGCCATTCCCGGCCCGAAGTCGCAGGAGCTGCAGGCCCGCCGTACCGCCGTGGTCGCCGGTGGCGTGGGCTCCGTGCTGCCCGTCTTCACGGCCCGCGCGGGCGGCGGCATCATCGAGGACGTCGACGGCAACCGCCTGATCGACTTCGGCTCCGGCATCGCCGTGACCTCCGTGGGCGCCTCCGCCGAGGCCGTGGTGCGCCGGGCGTCCGCGCAGCTGGAGGAGTTCACCCACACCTGTTTCATGGTCACGCCGTACGAGGGCTACGTCGCCGTCGCCGAGGCGCTCGCGGAGCTCACGCCGGGTGACCACGAGAAGAAGTCGGCGCTGTTCAACTCCGGTGCCGAGGCCGTCGAGAACGCCGTCAAGATCGCCCGCGCGTACACCAAGCGCCAGGCCGTCGTCGTCTTCGACCACGGCTACCACGGCCGCACCAACCTCACGATGGCGCTGACCGCCAAGAACATGCCGTACAAGCACGGCTTCGGCCCGTTCGCGCCCGAGGTCTACCGCGTCCCCGTCGCCTACGGCTACCGCTGGCCGACCGGTGCCGAGAACGCCGGGCCCGAGGCGGCCCAGCAGGCCATCGACATGATCAACAAGCAGGTCGGTGCCGAGAACGTCGCCGCGATCATCATCGAGCCGGTGCTCGGCGAGGGCGGCTTCATCGAGCCCGCGAAGGGCTTCCTGCCGGAGATCGTCAGGTTCGCGAACGACAACGGCATCGTCTTCGTCGCGGACGAGATCCAGTCCGGCTTCTGCCGCACCGGCCAGTGGTTCGCCTGCGAGGACGAGGGCATCGTCCCCGACCTGATCACGACGGCCAAGGGCATCGCGGGCGGCCTGCCGCTCGCCGCCGTCACGGGCCGCGCCGAGATCATGGACGCCCCGCACTCGGGCGGCCTCGGCGGCACCTACGGCGGCAACCCGGTGGCCTGCGCCGGTGCGCTCGGCGCCATCGAGACCATGAAGGAGCTCGACCTCAACGCCAAGGCGAAGAACATCGAGGCCACCATGAAGGCCCGCCTCGCCGCCATGGCCGAGAAGTTCGACGTCATCGGCGACATCCGCGGCCGCGGCGCGATGATCGCCATCGAGCTCGTCAAGGACCGTACGACCAAGGAGCCCAACCCGGAGGCGACCGCCGCCCTGGCCAAGGCCTGCCACGCGGCGGGTCTGCTCGTGCTGACCTGCGGCACCTACGGCAACGTCCTGCGCTTCCTGCCGCCGCTCGTCATCGGCGACGACCTGCTCAACGAGGGCCTGGACATCATCGAGGGCGCCTTCGCCGGCATCTGAGCGTCCCGGCGCCGGGTCCCGTCGACCCGATGTGCGAGGCCCGTGCGGATCTCCTTCCGTGCGGGCCTCCGTGCTGCGGTGGACCGTCCTGGCATGCGGGCATCCGCTCCGTGGCGGCGCCGCGTCCGACAGCGACCGTCGGAGCGTGTGAAGAACGTGTGCGGGCCCCATGACGGGTTGCCGTTCCGCCTGTCGGCCCGCAATCACCTGCCGTACGGTTTCCGCAGTTGAGAAGAACCGCCCACAGGGGACTGTGGGCGACGCCATGGCGGAGCCTCCCCAGCCCCGTCCTGGCCGTGCCCTCGCGCACACACCCGGAGCCCCGGCTCCGGAACTCCTCACCGATCGGACGGCCGCCCGCCCCACACCCCCCGGGGCGTGCGGGCCACCGATCCGGAAGGCCGCCTCGGCGCCTCACCCGACGGACCCGCGTCAGCAGGCCGGCTCGGACAGGCCGGGCCGGTCGGCCACCGAAGGGCCGGCGCGCTCCCCCCCTGCGCCGGCCCTTCGGCATGTTCACCACGCGTCCCGCTCAGCACCGGCCGCGGGTCCCGCCGTCCGGCCCCGGGCGTCGAGCAGGTTCCCCGCCCGCTTCACCGTCCGCAGCGTGACGCAGCGGTCCACGATCCGTACGCCGTCGAGACCGTCCTCGATCTGCGCCTCCAGGCGGGTGACCTCGGTCAGGTCCCGCATCCAGACGCAGACCACCAGGTTGTACGTGCCGATCGTGGAGACCACCAGGCGGGCCTCCTCGAGGCGGGCCAGCTGCGCGGCGACCCCCGCGAGCCGCCGGGCCGAGACCCGGATGAAGTACCAGGCCTGCACGGACCGCCCGGTCATCGCGCGGGAGACGTCCGTCCACAGGACCACCCGGTGCCGGGTGAGGAGGCGGTGCACCACGTCACGCACCCGCCGTACGGGAACGCCCGTACGGGCCGCGATCTCGGTGGCGGGCGTGCGTCCGTCCTCGCCGAGGACGGCGAGTACCTCGCGATCCAGCTCCGTCAGCGCCGCGGGGCCCGGCTCCGTCGGCGCCCGCGAACCGGGCGGATCGCCCCTGGCTCCCTGGGCGGTGAACCGCCCGAGCTGCTCAGGGCCGAGCTCCCCGAGCCGCCAGTCGACCGATTCCTTGACGAACGAGGCGACGATCTGCGTCCGCACGGCCCTGACCTGCGGCCCCGCGCCGAGACGCCGCAGCACGTAGTCGGCGAGCGCCGCCTCGTCGGCCACGCCCACGCCGATCAGCAGGTCGCGCCCGCCGGACGTGATGTCGAGCGTCAGACACTCCGGGTCGTGCACGAGCGTCCCGGCCACCTCAAGGGGGTGGCCCGCGCACTCCACCTCCACGATGGCGAGGCGTGCGGCGCCGGCCCCCGACGCGTGGGCCGTGACCCAGGCCAGGCCTGCCGCCCGCAGCCGGTTCCACCGGCGCGCGGCGGTGACGGCGTCCACCCCGAGCACCGCTCCGACCTTGCTCCATGACGCCCTCGGCTCGATCTGCAGGGCGTTGACGATCTGCCGGTCGAGGCGGTCCACCCGCGAATCCGGTACGAGCGACTCGCCCTCGGCCCCCGTCGACGAATCGGTTCTCACAACTCCCTGTATAACGCCCCGGTCCTGCACGACGGAGGTCATTTTCGTCCGGATCCTGCACAGCCCTCCTCGTCGCCCTGCGGCTGCATGAAGATCGCGACGCGTGGTCGCCCGCCAGGGGTGACCCCCGCGGAAGACCCTCACGGGATTCAACAGGCTTACGGGGAGAATCAGTTGTCCAAGCCTCAGATATCGCGCCGCCGCTTCCTTCGGACGACGACGGCGGTCGGAGCCGTGGCCACGACGGGCGCGCTCACAGGAGTCGGCGCCGGCTCCGCCCACGCTGCGGCCTCCACCGCAGCGACGACGGCGGCGGGCGCGACGTCGCTGCGCTTCACCGCCGCCACCAACGGAGCCGCGTCGCTCGCCGGGGACCGGCTGATCGCCGAGGTGCAGGGCGTGCTGTGGTCCCTGCCGCGTGCGGGCGGCGAGGCCGTGCCGCTCACCCCCGCGGACCTGGAACCGACGCGTCCGGTGCACTCCCCCGACGGCCGGCTGATCGCCGTCAGCGCGTTCCGCTCGGGCAACTACCACATCTGGACGCTGAAGCCGGACGGCTCCGGGCTGACCCAACGCACCGAGGGCCCGTGGGACGACCGCGGCCCCGCCTGGTCCCCGGACGGCAAGCGGATCGCCTTCTCCTCCGAGCGCGGCGGCGACCCGGTGGCGGGCGCCCCCTTCCGCATCTGGGTGCTTGAGCCGGCGACCGGCGAGCTGACCCGGCTGACCGGGCGGCCGGACCAGTCGGGGCCCGTGCAGGACGGCGCCTGGGAGGACTTCGACCCGGTCTGGTCGCCGGACGGCAAGCGGGTGCTGTTCGTCCGCGCCGCGGTGGCGTCGGGGGCGCTCGACGCCCGCATCATCGCGTCGGTGGCGGCCGACGGCGGCGGCGCCGTCACCGTGGAGCACACCGACACCAGCACCGCCCAGGTCCTCACCCCCGCCGTCTCCCCGGACGGCACGCTGGCCTACCTGCGCACGACCCCCGCGCCGAACGCCGGATGCGCCCTCGTCGTGGGCGGCGAGCCGGTGGCGGTGGGCGGCGACATCGGGCCCGTGCCGCCCCGCTGGGTCTCCTCCAAGGAGCTGCTCCTGACGGTGGACGGCCACTTCACCGTCGTACGGCCCGACGATCCCGCGCGGCGCGAGAACATCCCCTTCACGGCGCCGCTGCCCGTGGAACGCCCCGGCTACCGGCTCAAGTCGTTCGACCTGGACGGCACCGCGAGCCGCCCGGTGCGCGCCTTCGACCTGCCCGTGCTCTCCCCCGACGGCAAGCAGGTCGCCTTCACCGCCCTCAACTCCCTCTGGGTCGGCGGCGTCTCGGGCGGCAGGGCGCCGCGCCGGGTGACGCGGGCCAAGGCGACCGGGTACCTCTACGCGGCCGCGTGGACGCCCGACGGCAAGGCACTGCTGTACTCCGACGACCGCGACGGCGTGCCCGCCGTCCGCAGACGGGAGCTGGACAGCGGCGAGGAGACGGTGCTCGCCTCCGGCGGCCGCATCCAGCCGGTGCTCTCGCCCGACGGCGGCCGCCTCGCCTCCTTCGACCTCGCGACGAACCTGATGCTCAAGGATCTGCGCACCGGGAAGGAGAAGGTGCTCGCGGCCAGTCCGCCGGGCGGTGAGCTCTCCGGCCGGCCCAGCTGGTCCCCCGACGGACGCTACGTCGCCGTCAGCTTCCGGGGCCGCGTCAACCAGCGGTTCCGCGAGGGCTACAACCTCATCCGGATCATCGACACCACCGACGGCTCCGCCGCCACCCACGCCGTGGCGCCGCACGCCTCCATCTCCGACCGCACCAGCAACGGCCCCGTCTGGTCCCCCGACGGCCGGTACATGGCCGTCGTCGTCGAGTCCGCGCTGTGGCTCCTTCCGGTGCGCGCCGACGGCACTCCCGACGGCAAGCCCCGCACCTTCCCCGGCGAGGCCGCCGACCACCCGACCTGGTCGGGCGACGGCAGCCACGTCCTGTACCTCTCGGCGGGCAGGCTCCGGCTCCTCACCGTCGCCGACGGCAGCGTCCGCACGGTCAGCCTGCCGCTGGAGCACCGGCGTCCCGCCCCCGAGGACACCGTCATCCACGCCGGCCGCTTCTGGGACGGCAGCGGCGACGACGCGTCGGTCCGCGAGGACGTCGACATCACCATTCGCGGCGGCCGCGTCACCGCCGTCGGGCCGCACCGGTCCGGCCGCACGGCGGGCCGCCGTATCGACGCGTCCGGGCAGACCGTGATCCCCGGCCTGTGGGACGCGCACATGCACCCCCAGCCCAACCTCTACGGTGGCAGGCAGGCCGCCCTGTTCCTCTCCTACGGCGTCACGAGCGCCATGTCGATGGGCGGTGCAGGTTACGAGGGGGCGAGGCTCCGCGAGGCCACCGCCGCCGGGGAGCTGGCCGGTCCCCGCCTCGTGACCGCGAGCGAGGTCCTTGACGGCTCGCGCGTCGCGTGGGACAACCGCGTCCACGCCACCCGCGAGGGCCTGCGCCTGACCCTCTCCCGGGGCAAGGCCCTCGACTGGGACTTCGTCAAGACCTACGTCCGGGCGCCGGGCTGGGTGATGGAGGAGGCCGCCCGCTTCGCGCACGAGCAGCTGGGCGTGCGCTGCGGCAGCCACAACCTCTCCCCCGGCATCCAGCTCGGCCAGGACCTGACGACGCACCTGCAGGCGACCCAGCGCGCCGAGTTCGGCCACGCGACGTCCGCGGGCGAGCTCGCCTACCAGGACGTGACGGAGATCTACACGGCCACGGGCGACTTCCACCTGGTCGCCACGCCGTTCTCGGCCGCGCCGCTGATCGGCGCGGCGCCCGGCCTCGCCGAGGACGAGCGGGTCACCCGGCTGATGCCGCCGTGGGAGACCTCCCAGGTCCAGAGCCTCGCCGCGCAGCCGCCCACGGAGGCCCAACTGGCCACGCTCACGCGGGAGATCGACATCTACCGCAGGATCTCGGCCGCCGGCGGACTGATCGCCGTCGGCACGGACTCGCCCGGCATCCCGACCGGTCTCGGCGTCCACATCGCGCTGCGCGCCCTGCGGCGCGGCGGCCTGACGGTCTCCGATACGCTGCGCACGGCGACGGCCGCGCCCGCGCGGATCTTCGGCCTCGACCGCGACCTCGGCACGCTGGAGGTGGGCAAGCTCGCCGACCTCGCGGTCATCGACGGAGACCCCTTCACCGACTTCGACTCGCTGGTGCGGACGGTGTCGGTCATGCGGGGCGGAGTGCCGTACGAGCAGCGGGACCTGGTCGCTTCCGTCCCCGCGGTGCCGGTCGCGGCGAAGGACCGGGCGCACTGGGCCCGGACGGGCAAGCAGCTGCGCAACCGCTGCTGCGAGCATGGGCACTGAGGCCTTCCGGCCCGTGTGACGGGGTGGTGCGGGACTCTCACCGGAGCTTTTGGTGGGGCTCCCGCGCCCCGGGCGATCATCCCTGCCAGGCTGGGGACATGTCTGTCTCCCCGCCCGCGCCACGGCGGCCGGCTCCCCCCGCCCTCTCCCTCCCTCTCTCCCTCTCCCTGTGCGCGCTTCTCTTCGCGCTCCTCGCCTGGCAGGTCGTCGTCGGCGGGCCGCTGCGCCGCGCCGACGAACGTGCGGCGGGTGCCCTCACCGGGAGCCGCCTGCCGGACCGCGCCGCGGAGTTCCTCGCCGACCTCGGGAACGCCACGGTCGCCGTGCCGGTCCTGCTCGCCGTCCTCGCGTACACCGCCTGGCGCGCCCGGCGGGTGGGCGCGTACCGCTGGTGGGTGCCCGGGGCCGCCGCGCTCGGCGCCATGGCGGGGGTGCCCGCGCTCGTGGCTCCGCTGAAGGCGCTGATCGACCGCCCGGGCCCGCCCGGCATGTCCGGGCACGACGGCTTCTTCCCCTCGGGCCACGCGGCGACCGCCGCGGTCGCCTACGGCGCGGCGCTCCTGCTTCTGCTGCCGTCGCTGCGCGGCGCGTACGGCCGCCGCGAACTGGTCATCGGCTGCTGCCTCCTGAACGTCGCGGTCGGCTTCGGCCTCGTGCGGCGCGGCTACCACTGGCCGCTGGACGTGGTGGCCGCCTGGTGCCTGGCCGTGGCGCTGTTGCACGCGATGTCGGCGGTGATCAGCCGAAGTACGCGTCGAAGTTCTTCGAGAACTCCCAGCTGTTGAAGCGATCCCAGTTGATCGACCAGGTCATCAGGCCGCGCAGGTCCGGCCAGGTCCCGTGTGGCTTGTACGTACCGCAGTTGCTGCCCTTGGTCAGGCAGTCCAGGGCCTTGTCGACCTCGCCCGTCGGCACATGGCCGTTGCCCGCGTTGACGGAGGCCGGCATGCCGATGGCAACCTTCTGGGGCGGCAGGGGCGGGAAGACGTTGTTCTTGTCGCCCGCCACGGGGAAGCCGGTGAGCAGCATGTCGGTCATGGCGATGTGGAAGTCCGCGCCGCCCATCGAGTGGTACTGGTTGTCCAGGCCCGTGATCGGCCCCGAGTTGTAATCCTGGACGTGCAGCAGCGTCAGGTCGTCGCGCAGGGCGTGGATGACCGGGAGGTACGCGCCCGCGCGCGGGTCCTGGCCGCCCCACTTCCCGGTGCCGTAGAACTGGTACCCGAGCTGCACGAAGAAGGTCTCGGGCGCCATGGTGAGCGTGAAGCCGGGCCCGTACTTGGCCTTGAGCGTCTTCACCGCCGAGATGAGGTTGACGATCGTCGGGGTCTTCGGGTGCTTGAAGTCCGTGTCGTCCGCGTTCAGAGAGAGCGAGTGGCCCTCGAAGTCGATGTCGAGGCCGTCGAGGCCGTAGGTGTCGATGATCGCGGAGACCGACGCCACGAAGGTGTCGCGGGCCTGGGTGGTGGTGAGCCGGACCTGGCCGTTCTGGCCGCCGATGGATATCAGGACCTTCTTGCCCGCCGCCTGCTTCGCCTTGACGGCGGCCTTGAACTCGTCCTTGGTCTCCACGTTCGGGCACTCGCTCTTCGGGCAGAGGCCGAAGCGGATGTCGCCCGAGGTCGTGGAGGTCGGTTCGCCGAAGGCGAGGTCGATGATGTCCCAGCTGTCGGGGGTGTCGGCGAGGCGGGTGTAGCCGGAGCCGTTGGCGAAGCTGGTGTGCAGGTAGCCGACGAGGGTGTGACCGGCGGGGGCGGCGGTCGCCGTCGGTCCGGGCGCCGCCGTCGCGCCGGGCGAGAGCAGCCCGGACGCGGCGAGCGCGCAGGCCGCGACGGCGACCCCGGTCAGGCGTCCGACGCGGCTCGGGCGGGCGGTTCGGGGCAAGACGGAGCGGTCCACAACTGCCTCCGGGCATGGGGAGGTTGGAGGGCGGGTCGCGCACAACTTGGTCCAGACCAATAGAGTTGTCAAGGGTTCCGGCAGCTCACGCCTCTCCCTCCCGGGCGAGCCGCGCCGCCGCCTCGTGCATCGCGAGTTCGAGCAGCACCGGGTCCGTCAGCGTCCCCGAGCCGTCCGGCGGGACCAGCCAGCGGATGCCGCCCGTGGCCCGGCCGGGGTAGGGCACGACGATCCAGGTGCCGCTGCCCGCGCCGCGTACGCCCGTGCCGAGCCAGTGGGACACCGTGCCCGGCGGCACGAAGAACCCCATGCGCTCATCGCCGAAACCGGCGAGCACGGGGCCAGGGTGGTCGACGCAGCGGGTCAGCACGTCGAGCGTCGGATAGCCGAGTCCTTCGGGCAGGATCAGCACGTCCCAGCGCTGCCCGGCGGGCAGGAGCGTGATCCCGAAGGGGTTGCGCTCCCACTCCCTGCGGCAGGCGTCGGGGTCGGGCGCCACCGACGCCAGCCAGGCGACCGCCGCCTTCGCCCCCCTGCCGCCTGAGCCACCTGAGCCACGCGTGCCGGTCATGGCAGGACCTCTCTCTTCTGTACGACAACAGTGCGTTCACAGGGGAGAGAGGTCCTGGGGCGGAGCATTACGCGGGTTACGGCCACCAGTTGGTGGCGTGAGGAGGCGCACGGGGCGGGCGGGGCGTGCGCCGGTTGATCACGCCCCGCTCAGCGGCACCTCGAAGAGGCAGCGAAGTGCACCTCCGTACCGTCAGCTGTCGAAGCCGAGGCCCAGTCTGTCCATCGTCTTGAGCCAGAGGTTCCGCTTGCCGCCGTTGGCGTCGGACCGCGCCAGGGACCACTTGGTCAGCGCGACGCCGGTCCACGCGAACGGCTCGGGCGGGAACGGCAGCGGTTTCGTGCGGACCATCTCCAGATCCGTACGCTCCGTACGCTCGCCGGAGAGCAGGTCCAGCATCACGTCGGCGCCGAACCGGGTGGCCCCGACACCGAGGCCCGTGTACCCGGCCGCGTAGGCGACGCGGCCCTTGTGGGCGGTGCCGAAGAACGCCGAGAACCGCGAGCACGTGTCGATCGCGCCGCCCCACGCGTGGGTGAAGCGGACGCCCTCCAGCTGCGGGAAGCAGGTGAAGAAGTGCTCGGCCAGCTTCGCGTACGTCTCGGGGCGGTGGTCGTACTCGGCACGCACCTTGCCGCCGAACGGGTAGATCGCGTCGTAGCCGCCCCACAGGATGCGGTTGTCGGCGGAGAGCCGGAAGTAGTGGAACTGGTTGGCGCTGTCGCCGAGGCCCTGGCGGTTCTTCCAGCCGATCGCCGCCAGCCGCTCCTCGCTCAGCGGCTCCGTCATCAGCGCGTAGTCGTAGACCGGGACGGTGTAGGCGCGCAGACGCTTGACCAGCGAGGGGAAGATGTTCGTGGCGAGCGCGACCTGCCGGGCGAAGACCCTCCCGTAGGGGGTGCGGACCGCCATCCCGGCGCCGGCGGAGGCCAGCTCAAGCGCGGGCGTGTGCTCGTGGACGCGTACGCCCTTCGCCAGGCACGCCCGCTTGAGGCCCCACGCGAGCTTCGCCGGGTTCAGCATGGCGACGCCGTCGCGGTCCCAGAGGCCGCCGAGGAAGGTCGGCGAGTCGACGTGCTCGCGCAGGGCGTCCGCGTCGAGCAGTTCGGAGCCCCCCGCCAGACCGTGCTCCGCCATCTCCGCGTACATCTCGTGCAGTTCGGCCAGCTGGTGGGGCTCGGTGGCGACGTCGATCTCACCGGTGCGCTCGAAGTCGCAGTCGATGGAGTAGCGCTTGACGGCCGCCTCGATCTCGTCGAGGTTGCGGGCGCCGAGCTCCTCCAGCTTCTCGATCTCGCCGGGCCAGCGGGACAGCCCGTTGGAGATGCCATGCGTGAGGGAGGCGGCGCAGAAGCCGCCGTTGCGGCCGGAGGCGGCCCAGCCCGCCTCGCGGCCCTCGACGAGGACGACGTCGCGCCCCGGGTCCCGCTCCTTGGCGATCAGGGCGGTCCACAGTCCGCTGTACCCGCCGCCGACCACGAGCAGGTCGCACCGGTCGTCGCCGGTGAGGGCGGGCTCGGGGGCGGGCCTGCCGGGGTCGTCCAGCCAGTGCGGGACGGGCCGGGCGTCGGAGAGGGACTCGGTGAAACGGGTCATGGCGCGAGGGGCCATGATTTCCACTCCTTCAGAAAAGGGAAGAGCGTCAGTTCGCTTGCTTGTTGCGGCGCTTGCCGATCAGCATTCCGGCGAGCACGAGCAGCACGGCCACGAGGAACATCGCCGTACCGATCACATTGATCTGAACGGGCGTACCCCGCTGCGCGGATCCCCAGACGAACATGGGGAACGTCACAGTCGAGCCCGCGTTGAAATTCGTGATGATGAAATCGTCGAAGGAGAGCGCGAAGGCGAGCAGCGCGCCCGCCGCGATACCGGGCGCGGCGATCGGAAGGGTGACTCTCAGGAACGTCTGCACGGGACCCGCGTAGAGGTCCTGCGCGGCCTGTTCGAGCCGTGGGTCCATCGACATGACGCGCGCCTTGACGGCGGTCACCACGAAGCTGAGGCAGAACATGATGTGGGCGATGAGGACCGTCCAGAAGCCGAGCTGCGCGCCCATGTTGAGGAAGAGCGTGAGCAGCGAGGCGGCCATGACGACCTCGGGCATCGCCATCGGCAGGAAGATCAGCGAGTTGATCGCGCCGCGCGCCCGGAAGCGGTAGCGCACCAGCGCGAAGGCGATCATCGTGCCGAGCACGGTCGCGCCGATCGTCGCCCAGGTCGCGATCTGCAGGCTCAGCGAGAGGGACCCGCACATGTCGGCGACGCCGCACGGATTCCGCCACGCGTCGAGCGAGAATTCCTGCCAGGAGTAATTGAAGCGCCCCTTCGGCCTGTTGAAGGAGAACACCGTCACGACGACGTTGGGGAGCAGCAGATACGCGAGTGTCAGCAGGCCCGCGATGACGACGGCATTGCGGCGCAGCCAGCGGAAGAAGGCGGCCATCAGACGAGATCCTCCGTCCCTGACTTGCGGATGTAGAAGGTCACCATGAAGAGGATGGCGGCCATGAGGATGAAGGAGAGCGCGGCGGCCGTCGGGTAATCCAGAATGCGCAGGAACTGCGTCTGGATGACGTTTCCGACCATGCGGGTGTCGGTGGATCCGAGGAGGTCCGCGTTCACGTAGTCGCCGGCCGCCGGGATGAAGGTGAGCAGGGTGCCGGAGACGACGCCCGGCATGGAGAGCGGGAAGGTCACCTTGCGGAAGGTCGTGGACGGCCTGGCGTACAGGTCGCCCGCTGCCTCGTGCAGCCGTCCGTCGATGCGTTCGAGCGAGGTGTAGAGCGGCAGGATCATGAACGGCAGGAAGTTGTACGTGAGTCCGCAGATCACCGCGAGCGGCGTGGCGAGGACCCGGTCGCCCGAGGTGACGCCCAGCCAGCTGGTGACGTCCAGGACGTGCAGGGAGTTGAGGGCGCCCACGACGGGGCCGCCGTCCGCGAGGATCGTCTTCCACGCCAGCGTACGGATGAGGAAGCTGGTGAAGAACGGCGCGATGACCAGGACGAGGATGATGTTGCGCCAGCGGCCCGCGCGGAACGCGATGAGGTAGGCGAGCGGGTAGCCGAGCAGCAGGCACAGGACCGTGGCGGCGCCCGCGTAGAGCACCGAGCGCAGGAACTGCGGCCAGTAGTCGGTGAGGGCGTCCCAGTAGGTGGCGAAGTGCCAGGTGACCTTGAAGCCCTCTTCGAGCGAGCCGGTCTGTACGGAGGTCGACGCCTGGTAGACCAGCGGCAGCGCGAAGAAGACGATCAGCCAGAGGATGCCGGGGAGCAGCAGCCAGTAGGGGACGAGCCGGCCGCGCTTGCGGAGCTTGCGCGGGGGCGCGGTGCCGTCCTCGGGGGCGGCCCCGGGGGCCGGGGGCGGCGCATCGGTCACGGTGGTCATGCGGAGGCTTCCTCCTCGACCTTCTCGACGCCCGCCTCGACGTCCTGTGCGGCGTCAAGGCCGAAGGTGTGCGCGGGGTTCCAGTGCAGGACGACCTCGGCGCCGGGGGTGAGGCGCAGGTCGCGCTCGATGTTCTGCGCGTACACCTCGAAGGAGGGGCAGACGGGGCTGCGGACGACGTACTGCGTACAGACGCCGATGAAACTGCTGTCGGCGATGCGGCCCGTGATGCGGTTGCGGCCCTCGGGGACGCGCCCCGCGTCGTCGGCGTGCGTGAGGGAGATCTTCTCGGGCCGTACGCCGACCAGGAGCTTGGCGCCGGTGACGGTGGGGCCACTACATCGGGCGGTGGGCAGCGTCAGCTCGCAGTCGCCCGCCTTGACGGTCAGGTCGTCGCCGTTCTTCGCGCCGATCTCCGCCTCGATGAAGTTGGAGGTGCCGAGGAAGTTGGCGACGAACGTGGTGCGCGGGTTCTCGTAGAGGTCGGCGGGGGCGCCGAGCTGCTCGACGCGGCCGCCGTTCATCACGGCCACGCGGTCGGCCATCGTCATGGCCTCCTCCTGGTCGTGCGTGACGTGCACGAAGGTGATGCCGACCTCGGTCTGGATGCGCTTGAGCTCCAGCTGCATCTGGCGGCGCAGCTTGAGGTCGAGGGCGCCGAGGGGTTCGTCGAGGAGGAGCACCTTGGGGTGGTTGATGAGGGCGCGGGCGACGGCGACGCGCTGCTGCTGGCCGCCGGAGAGCTGGTGGGGCTTCTTGCGGGCCTGCTCGCCGAGCTGGACCAGGTCGAGCATGTCACCGACCTGCGTCTTCACCGACTTGATGCCGCGGCGGCGCAGGCCGAAGGCGACGTTCTCGAAGATGTCCAGGTGCGGGAAGAGCGCGTACGACTGGAAGACGGTGTTCACCGGCCGCTTGTACGGCGGCAGGGCCGTCACGTCCTGGTCGCCGAGGTGGACCGTGCCGGAGCTGGGCTCCTCCAGGCCCGCGATCATGCGGAGCGTGGTGGTCTTGCCGCAGCCGGACGCGCCGAGCAGCGCGAAGAACGAGCCCTGCGGCACGGTGAGGTCGAGCGGATGCACGGCGGTGAACGAGCCGTAGGTCTTGCTGATCCCGGTGAGCCGGACGTCGCCGCCGGTGTCTTGAGCAGAGGTCATGGTGGGTCCAGGGGGAATCGAGGGGCAACAGGGGCGCCCCTTCAGGGGCGCGGGGAACTGCGCGACAAGCCACATGCGGCCGGCGGACGAACGGGCACCACCCGGCGCGGTGCTACGCGCCGCTGAGCCGCGCGAACTTCTGTTCGTACGCGGTCTCTTCCTTCGACGTGAGCGACCGGAACGCCCGCGACTTCTCCTTCATCTCCTTGTCGGGGATGATCAGCGGGTTCGACGCGGCGTCCGCGTCGATCTTCGCGAGCGCGTCCCGCACACCGTCCACCGGGCACACGTAGTTGATGTACGCCGCGAGGCGCGCCGCCGGCTCCGGCTCGTAGTAGTAGTCGATGAGCCGCTCGGCGTTGGACTTGTGCCGCGCCTTGTTGGGGACGAGGAGGTTGTCCGTGGACGTGATGTAGCCCCGGTCGGGGACGTGGAAGCCGATGTCCGGGTTGTCGGCCTTCAGCTGCACGATGTCACCGGCCCAGCCCAGGCACGCGGCCATGTCGCCCTTGGCGAGGTCGGAGGTGTAGTCGTTGCCGGTGAAGCGGCGGATCTGCTTCCTGTCGACGGCCTTCTGGAGGCGGGCGATGGCCGCGTCGAAGTCGTCGTCGGAGAAGTCCGCGGGGTCCTTGCCCATGTCGAGAAGGGTCATGCCGACGGTGTCGCGCATCTCGGAGAGGAAGCCGACGCGCCCCTTCAGCTCCGGGTCGTCGAGCAGCTCGGACACCGAAGTGATCTTCCTCCCGCCGGTCGCCTTCTTGTTGTAGGCGATGACGGTCGAGATGCCGGTCCAGGGGTACGAGTACGCCCGGCCGGGGTCCCAGTCCGGGTTGCGGAACTGGGCCGACAGGTTGGTGTACGCGTGCGGCAGGTTGGCCGGGTCGAGTCTCTGGACCCAGCCGAAGCGGATCAGCCGGGCCGCGAGCCAGTCCGTGACGCAGATGAGGTCGCGTCCGGTCTCCTGGCCCGCGGCGAGCTGCGGCTTGACCTTGCCGAAGAACTCGACGTTGTCGTTGATGTCCTCGGTGTACTTGACCTGGATCCCGGTGCGCTCGGTGAACGCCTCCAGGGTGGGCCGCCTGCTCGCGTCCTTCTCGTCGACGTCCATGTACTCGGTCCAGTTGGAGAAGGTGATCCGCTTCTCCGTGGCCGAGTGGTCGTCGGAGGAGACCTCGCCCTGCTCCTTGCCCGCCGCGGGGATGCCGCAGGCGCTCAGCGCACCGAGCCCGCCGACGGCGAAGGCGCCGCCCGCGGAGCCGCGCAGCAGCGAACGGCGGGTCAGGGCTCCCCTGCCGGAGCGCAGGCTGCGGTGCATGGCGGCCAGCTGGGCCGGGGACGGACGGTCGGGCTCGTACTGCTCCATACGCGTGGTTGCCCTTTCGGGAGGAAGGCGGCCGCCGGTCGTGCGGCCTGTCGGCTATCGGTCCCCGAAGATCGTGCGGTGCCAGTCCTTGCGGACCACCGCGGTGTTGTCGAACATGACGTGCTTGACCTGCGTGTACTCCTCAAACGAGTACGCGGACATGTCCTTTCCGTAACCGGACGCCTTGTAGCCGCCGTGCGGCATCTCGCTGAGGATCGGGATGTGGTCGTTGACCCAGACGCAGCCCGCCTTGATCTCGCGGGTCGCGCGGTTGGCGCGGAACACGTCGCGGCTCCAGGCGGATGCGGCGAGCCCGTAGGGGGTGTCGTTGGCGAGCCGGATGCCCTCGTCGTCGGAGTCGAAGGGCAGCACGACGAGGACCGGGCCGAAGATCTCGGACTGCACGATCTCGCTGTCCTGCGCGGCGTCGGCGATGAGGGTGGGCTTGTAGTAGGCGCCGGGGTGCGCGAGGGCCTCGCCACCGGTGACCACGCGCGCGTAGGACCGGGCCCGGTCGACGAAACCGGCGACGCGGTCGCGGTGCACGTGCGAGATGAGCGGCCCCATGTCGGTGTTCGGGTCGAACGGGTCGCCGAGCCGTACCGTCTCCATGAGGTCGGCGACGCCCTGCACGAACGCGTCGTAGAGCGGACGCTGCACGTACGCGCGCGTGGCGGCCGTGCAGTCCTGCCCGGAGTTGATGAGCGCGCCGGCGACCGCGCCGTGCACGGCGGCCTCCAGATCGGCGTCGTCGAACACCACGAAGGGCGCCTTGCCGCCGAGCTCCAGGTGGAGGCGCTTGACGGTGGCGGTGGCGATCTCGGCGACGCGCTTGCCGACGCCGGTGGACCCGGTGAAGGAGGTCATGGCGACGTCGGGGTGGCCGACGAGGTGCTCGCCGGCGTCCTTGCCCGCGCCCGTGACGATGTTGACGACCCCGTCGGGGATGCCTGCCTCGGTGGCGGCCCGCGCGAAGAGCAGCGAGGTGAACGGCGTCAGCTCGGCGGGCTTCAGGACGATGGTGTTGCCCGCCGCGATCGCCGGGAGAACCTTCCAGGCGGCCATCTGGAGCGGGTAGTTCCAGGGGGCGATGGACCCGACGACACCGATGGGCTCGCGCCGGATGTACGAGGTGTGGTCCCCGCTGTACTCACCGGCCGACTGGCCCTGCAGATGACGGGCCGCGCCCGCGAAGAAGGCGGCGTTGTCGACGGTCCCCGGGACGTCGAACTCCCGGCTCAGCTTGATCGGCTTGCCGCACTGCACCGACTCGGCCTGCGCGAACTCCTCGGCGCGCTCGGCAAGGACGCCCGCGAAGCGGTGCAGGGCGTCGGAGCGCTCGCCGGGGGTGGCGCCCGCCCAGCCGGGAAAGGCCTCGACGGCGGCGGCGACGGCGGCGTCCACGTCGTCTCTTCCCGCGAGCTCGTATGAGTGGACCGCCTCGCCCGTGGCGGGGTCGACGACCGCGTGGGTGTTGCCGGAGGTCCCCTTGGTCAGCCGCCCGGCGATGTACTGCGCGCCGTCCGCGAAGTGGTCCCGCGCCTGGAAGTTGTGCATGACGCTCTCCTCCGCCGCCCTCCCCGTAGCGCAGGGGTCGGCGTAGCTCCAGATCGATTTGAGTGCCGATCCTGACAGAGCACCGGTGGCCCAACAAGTGATTCCGTTGTTGCCTTTTGGTTACGCGACGGAATCTGTCGACCAAGTGTCGAGTCGACGCGAAAAACCAGGGACGGAGTGTCAGTGGTGCGTGCCAGACTCGCGTGCATGACGAAGACCGACTCGGTCCGCTCGGTGGAAGCCCTGGTCGGCGCGGTGCGCGCGGGCGAGAAGGTGAAGTACTTGCACTTCTGGGGCCACACCCCGCGCAGGGACGGCTCGCTGGGCCCGAGCTGCCTCAGCCAGTGGTGGCCCTCGCCCTTCAGCGTGGACGGCGTGGAGTACGCGACGGCGGAGCACTGGATGATGGCGGCCAAGGCCCGCCTCTTCGACGACGCGGACGCGGAGGGGGCGGCCCTCGCGGCCCGGACACCCGCCGAGGCGAAGAACGCGGGACGGCTCGTGAAGGGCTTCGACGAGGCGATATGGGAGCGCGAGCGGTTCGGCGTCGTGGTCGCGGGCAGCACGCACAAGTTCGCCTCCGACCCCGCACTCCGGCAGTTCCTCGCCGGGACGGGTCGGCGCGTCCTGGTCGAGGCGAGCCCCCTGGACCGTGTCTGGGGCATCGGCCTGGCGGCCGACGACCCGCGAGCGGAGGACCCCACGAAGTGGCGGGGCCCCAACCTGCTGGGCTTCGCCCTGATGGAGGCACGGTCCCGGCTCTGACCGGGGGCGCCTCAAGTGGTCCGGGGCGCCACGGCGCGGTCTCTAGCGGGGCTTCGCCGGGTCAACCGCTTCCGTACGAGACGCCTCTGTGCCGCCACCGTCGCGATCACGCCCGCGCCGAGGACCGGCCAGGCGAGGGGTCCCGCGGCGATCACGGCGGTGACCAGCAGCGGGCCGCCGCTGCGCTGGGCCGACGAGGACAGTCCGTGCACCCCTAGGTAGGCGCCCTGGGCGTCGTCGGGGGCGAGCGCGATCGAGAGTTCCCAGGACGCGATGGCGTGGAGGATCTCCGCGAAGGTGAGGGCGGTCGCCGCGACCGTGAGGGCGGCGACGGCGAGCCAGGTGCCGCCGGCCGTGGAGACGGTCAGCGCGGCGCATCCGACGACGAAGCACGCCGCGAGGGGGACGAGGAGAGCGCGGGCCCGCTCCGGGGTGCTGCCGAACCGGGACAGCGGCACCTGGCAGCAGACGACCAGGACGCAGTTGAGCACCATGAGGAGCGGCGCGAGGCCGGGCGGGGCGTCGGTGGCGTGGACGATCCACAGGGGGATGCCGACCTGGAGCACCGCGTCGTCGAGGAAGAGGGCCGCCTCGGTCCCGGTGAAGAGCAGGTAGGAGCGGTCGCGCCAGGGGTTGGACTGCGGGGCCGCGGGGGCGGGCGCGGTGGAGCCGGTGACCACGCGGGACGGTGAGGGCGGTTCGGCGCAGCGCCGGGTGAGGACCGCGGCGGCGAGGAAGCTGACCACGTTGCCGATGAGCAGTGCCTGGTAGGCGTGGGTGGTGCCGACGGCGAGAGCGAGCGCGCCCGCGAGGCCGCCGATGGCCCAGCCCGCGTTGGAGACGGTGCGCTGCACTGCCTGGTACCTGGTGCGGTCCTGGCCCGCGATGCGGGCGGCGTACAGCTTGGTGAGGACGTTGGCGCCACGGTCGGCGAGGCTGTTGACGGCCGAGTACAGCAGGAGCAGGGCGAAGTTGTCCGTGGTCAGCAGCGCCAGCAGTGCGACGGCCTGCTGGAGTTGGGAGGCGATGATGATGCGGGTGACCGGGAAGCGGTCGGCGAGGTGGCCCGCGAGCGGTGCGCCCGCGATGCCGACGGCGCCCGAGACACCCATGAGCACGCCGACCTGGGCGACGGAGAGCCCCGTGACCAGGGTGAAGTAGAGAGCGGCCGCGCCCATCCAGAGGCCGGTCCCGGCCTTGTTGATCAGGGCGATCCAGAGCATGCGGCGGCCGTCGGCACCTCCCGGTATGCGTGCGTACAGCGCGGACCGCTTACGGCTGAAGCTCACCAATCCCCCTTGGCTCGCGAATGATTCCGTGGTTCCGACTTGACTGGCGATTTTGTACTGATACATAATCACTTACGTGGCAGCACAATATGTGATCAGTGGGTCGACCGCCAAGGGCATTACGGCGTCGGTCGAACAGGCGGTGGCCGACGGCGGGTTGACGCCGGGCACCGCGCTGCCTCCGGTACGCAGGCTCGCCGACGACCTGGGCGTCAGCGCGGGCACGGTGGCGACGGCGTACAAGGAACTGCGGCAGCGCGGGATCGTGGTGACCCGCGGCCGGGGCGGGACGGTCGTGGCGCAGGCCCCGTCGGTCGGGACCCGTCGGCCACCCAGGGCGCCGCACGGGGTGCGCGATCTGGCGGGCGGGCATCCGGATTCGCGGCTGCTGCCGGTGCTCACACCGCCCGCGCGCGTGGAGCCGGTGGGCGGTTCGCACCGCGCCGCGCCGCGCCTCGCGCGACTCGAGGAAGTGGCACGGGAGTGGTTCGCGCGGGACGGGGTGCCCGACGACCGGGTGACCTTCGCCCACGGAGCGCTCGACTGCATGGCCCGGCTGCTCTCGGTGGAGCTGAAGCCGGGCGACACGGTGGCCGTGGAGGACCCGGGCTTCCACCATCTCCTCGACCTCGTACCGGCGTTGGGGCTGCGGATGGCGCCGGTGGCCGTGGACGACGAGGGGATCGGGCCGGAAGCGCTGCGTGCCGCGCTGCGCGCGGGCGCCAGGGCGGTCGTGTGCAGCCCGCGTGCGCAGAATCCGGTGGGCGGCCGCTTCACGGCGGAGCGGCGGGATGCGCTGCTCGAGGTGCTCCGCGGCTTCCCCGACGTGCTCGTCATCGAGGACGACCACAACGCCGAGGTGGCGGGGGCGGCCCCGCACTCACTGGCGAGCGGCGGACTCGCACGCTGGGCGCAGGTGCGCACCGTCTCCAAGCATCTGAGCATCGACCTGCGATGGGCGGCCCTGGCCTGCGACGCCACCACGCTCGCCAGGCACGAGGGGCGGATGCTCCTCACCTCGGGGTGGGTCAGTCACGTACTGCAGGAAACGGTCGAGCGGACGATGACGGACGCCGCGGCGCGCGAGGTGGTGGGCCGGGCCGAGCGCGCCTACACGGAGCGCCGTGAAGCGCTGATCCGCGAGCTGGCGCTGCGCGGGATCCCGGCGCGGGGGGCCAGCGGCATGAACGTATGGGTGCCCGTGCGGGACGAGTCCGCGGTAGTCAACGGGCTGCGTTCGCGGGGGTGGTGGGTGGCTGCGGGGGCGCGGTTCCGCATCGCCACGCCCACCGCCGTGCGCGTCACGACGTCCACGCTGGAGGTGGCGGAGGCGCCCCGCCTTGCCACGGACTTCGCCGCCGTGCTCGGGGAGTCGGAGGCGACGTACGGGGGGTGAGCGTACCGCGGGTGAGGCGGGCCGGGTCCGCCACCGTGGGGCGGGACGCCGCAGGGCGGGACTACGCCCGGACGGGAAGCACGGCCGAGGTGGCCGGTGGGGCTGAGGTGGGCGGTGCGACCGAGGTGGCCGGTGCGGCCGTCGTGGCCGTCGTGGCCGTCGTGGCCGAGTAGCCGGGGTCGTCGTCCCGTGCCGCGCCGTCGTCCGAGTCGTCGTCCGTCACCACGACGAGGAGCACCAGCATGGCCACGGCCAGCGCGATGCCCGCCGCCCCGCAGATGATCCCCGCGAGCGCCTGGCCGCCGTTCGTCGCCTCGCCCCTGCGCGCCTTGCCGCGCCCCACCGCGCCGAAGATCACCGCGAGGATGCCGAGGACGATCGCCAGCGGCCACAGGAAGAAGCCGACCGCCGCGATGATCCCGAGGACGAGCGCGGCCACGCCCATCCCGTTCGCGGGCGCCATCGGCACGCCGGGCCAGCCGTAGCCGGGTGCCCCTTGACCGCCCGGGTGGCCCGGTTGCCCCGGGTAGCCCGGATACCCGTACCCGGGAAACCCGCCCTGCGGCCCCGGGTACCCGCCCTGCGGCCCCGGATACCCGTACGGCACCTGCCCCGGCCCCTCCGGCGAGACCGGAGGCGGCGGCACCGGCTCCCCGGGCGCCGCGAACGGAGCGCCACCGCCCTGCGGAGGCGGGAACGACCCCGGCATCGACGTGAGCGTCCACTGACCGTGCACCGGGGGCGGCGGCCCCGCCGGCCTCGCGTCCTCGACCGGCGGCGCCCAGGGGTCCCGCTCCTCCGCGCCACCAGCACCGGCGCCGGCACCGGTCACGGAGTCACCCTCGGACTCGGACTCGGACTCGGACTCGGACTCGGCGGACATCCGATCACCCTCTTTCGTACGTTCCGTCATGCTACGGCCCTCGATTTTCCCGCGGCGACCGCCGCCTACGATGATCCCCGACCCACCGATCAGCCGATCAAGCCCGTTCCTGGGGAGGAACCCGTGACCGAGCAGCAGACCGCAGCCACGCAAGACGGAGACCCGCACGCCTTCATCGCGGGGCTGCCCAAGGCGGAACTCCACGTGCACCACGTCGGTTCGGCCTCCCCCCGCATCGTCTCCGAGCTGGCCGCCCGGCACCGCGACTCCACGGTGCCGAGCGACCCCGAGGCGCTCGCCGAGTACTTCACGTTCACGGACTTCGCGCACTTCATCCAGGTCTACCTGTCCGTCGTCGACCTGATCCGCACCCCGGACGACGTGCGTCTGCTCACCTACGAGGTGGCCCGCGACATGGCGCGGCAGAACGTGCGCTACGCCGAGCTGACCCTCACCCCGTTCTCCTCGGTCCGCCGCGGCATCGACGACCGCGCCTTCATGGACGCCATCGAGGACGCCCGCAAGGCCGCGGAGAACGAGTTCGGCACCGTACTGCGGTGGTGCTTCGACATCCCCGGCGAGGCCGGGCTCGAGGCGGCCGAGGAGACGGTCCGGCTCGCCACCACCGACAGGCTGCGCCCCGAGGGCCTGGTCTCCTTCGGGCTCGGCGGGCCCGAGATCGGCGTGCCGCGCCCTCAGTTCAAGCCCCACTTCGACCGGGCCCGCGCGGCGGGCCTGCGCTCGGTCCCGCACGCCGGCGAGACCACGGGACCCGAGACGGTCTGGGACGCGCTCACCCACCTCGGGGCCGAGCGCATCGGCCACGGCACCACGTCCGCCCAGGACCCGAAGCTGCTCGCCCACCTCGCCGAGCACCGCATCCCGCTGGAGGTCTGCCCGACCTCGAACATCGCGACCCGCGCGGTCCGCACCCTCGACGAGCACCCGATCAGGCAGTTCGTCGAGGCGGGGGTGGTCGTGACGGTCAACTCCGACGACCCGCCCATGTTCGGCACCGACCTCAACACCGAGTACGCGGTCGCGGCGCGCCTCCTCGGCCTCGACGAGCGCGGCATCGCGGCCCTCGCGAAGAACGCCGTCGAGGCGTCCTTCCTCGACCCGGCGGGCAAGGCGGCGATCGCCGCCGAGATCGACACGTACACGGAGACGTGGCTCGCGCGGTAATCCGCCTCCCGCGACCACAATGGGCCCATGCGCACCGTGACAGCTGTGGCCCACCGAGGCGATCCCTACCGCGTCCGCGAGAACACCCTCCCGTCCCTGCGCTCCGCGCTCGACCTGGGCGCGGACGCGGTCGAGATCGACGTCCGCCTGAGCAGTGACGGCGTGCCCGTCCTGCTGCACGACGCGACGCTCAAGCGCCTGTGGGGGTACGAGCGGCCGCTCGCCGCCCTGTCCGCCGCCGAGCTCGACGGCCTCACCGAAGGCGGCGTACCGACCCTCGCGGCGGCCATCGAGGCGACCGAGGGACACCGGCTCATGATCGACCTGCCGGGCGCGACGCACGACGCGGTCCGCACGGTCGTCGGCGTGGTCGCGGAGTGCGGCGCGGCCGAGCGCGTGTACTACTGCGCGGGCGGGCAAACAATGCTCGCCGTGCGCGACGCGGACCCTGCCGCCGAGATCGCGCTGACCTGGACGACCCTCGCCCCACCCCGCCCCGTCCTGCTCGACGCGGTGAAGCCGCGCTGGCTCAACTACCGCTTCCCCCTGGTCGACCGCGAACTCGTCCTCCAGGTGCACCGCCAGGGCCTGCTCGTCTCGGCCTGGACCCCCGACACCCGCCGCTCGATGCGCCGCCTGATCGACGCGGGGGCCGACTCGATCACCACCAACCGCGTCGACGTCCTGACCTCGCTGCGCATGTCCTGAATCCTCCGGATATCCGTGGTCCTCGGGGTACCCCCGCTCTTCGGGGTACCCGGGCCGGATGAGCGAGAGCGAGATTCTGGTAGGGACCTGTTCGTGGACGGACCGCGCGCTGCTGACCAGCGGCTGGTACCCGCGGGGACGCAGGGACGCGGAGGGCAGGCTGCGCCATTACGCCGACCGCTTCCCGCTGGTGGAGGTCGACTCGACGTACTACGCGCTGCCCAGCAGCCGCACCTGCGGCCAGTGGGCCGAGCGCACGCCGGACGGGTTCCGCTTCGACGTGAAGGCGTTCTCGATGCTCACCGGGCATCCGACGCGGCAGGCCGCTCTCCCGCCCGACCTGCGGGGACTCTCCGAGGGGCCGGAACTCCTCGACACCGTGTGGCAGCGCTTCACCGACGCGCTCGAACCGTTGCGCGCGGCGGACCGCCTCGGGACCCTGCTGTTCCAGTTCCCGCCGTGGTTCACGCCGGGCAGCCGGGCGGAGCACGCGCTCAAGGAGTGCGCGCGGCGCGCCGCGGGCTGGCCGGTCGCGGTGGAGTTCCGGCACCCGCACTGGTGGAGCGCGCACCAGGGGGCCCGGACCGCGGCGCTCCTGACGGAACTCGACCTCGCCGCGGTCGCGGTGGACACGGCGCAGGGCCTGCCGCACTCCATACCTCCGGTGGCCCCGGTCACCGCCCCCCGGCACGCGGTGATCCGCTTCCACGGCCGGAGCGCGGCATGGGGCACCGGCTCCAAGGAGGACAAGTTCCGGCACACCTACACGCGAACGGAACTCGCCGAGTGGCTCCCGCGCGTGCGCGACATGGCCGAGCGGGCCGACGAGGTCCACGTCCTGTTCAACAACTGCTGCGCGGACGCGGCGGTGCGCGCGGCGGAGTCGATGAAGGACCTGCTGGGCGAGCACGTGTCCCGGACCTAAGAGCCATAGGCTCTAAGGCCTGTCTTCCAGTTGGAGGGTGGCGACCGCTCCCCCGTCGGGCGCGTCGGCGAGGGTCAGGCGGGCGCCGAGCACTTCGGCCTGGCCCAGGGCGATGGTCAGGCCGAGGCCGTGCCCGTGGCCGCGCTCGGCGGTCCCCGTACGGAAGCGGCGGGGCCCGTGGGCCAGCAGGTCGGCGCCGAAGCCGGGGCCGTGGTCCCACACGGTGACGCGCGCGCCGTCGACCGTGACCTGGACGGGCCCCTCACCGTGCCGGTGCGCGTTGGTGACGAGGTTGGTGACGACGCGTTCGACGCGGCGCGGGTCGGTGCGTACGACCCGGGCGGCTCCGGTCTCCACCCGTACCTCGGTGTCCGTCCCGCCGCGCCGGACCACGTCGGCGACCAGCTCCCCCAGCGGAACGTCGTCGAGCCTCGCCCGCTCGGCCCCCGCGTCGAGGCGGGAGATCTCCAGCAGGTCCTCGGTCAGGCCGCGCAGGGCCGCCACCCGTTCGCGTACGAGATCCGCGACCTCGTCGTCCTCGGGGAGCAGGCCGCCCGCGGTGACCAGGCCCATCAGGGGGGTGCGCAGTTCGTGGGCGACATCGGCGGTGAAGCGCTTCTCCGACTCCAGTCTGCGTTGCAGGGTCGCCGCCATGGCGTCCATGGCGGCGGACATCTCGGTGATCTCGTCGCGGGCCCGGCCCCGGTTGCCGATACGGGCGTCGAGGTGGCCGTCGGCGATCCGGCGGGCGGTGCGGGCGCCGTGGCGCAGCCGCCGGTTGACCGGTTCGGTGGCGAGCGCGGCGAGGGGGACGACGACGGCGAGGGCGGCGAGGACGGCCTTGACGATGCTGCGGTCGAGGAGCTGCAGGGCGCGCACCTCGGCGCTCATGTCCGTGCGGACGGCGAGGACGTGGTCGCCGACGGCGACGGCCGCCCACATCCAGTACCAGTTCGGGTCCTTCCTGTCGTACCAGTCGGCGTACGCACCGGGCTCGCTCCGGGCGGCGAGGTCGCGGGCCAGCGGTGCGGGAACCTCGTCCCGTGTCAGAAGCTCGGCGGCGGCGGGACGTTTGCCGGTGCGGGCGTACTCCTGCTCCGCGGCGTGCAGTTGCGTGTACGACCGGTCGCGCCCCGCCCGCAGTCCGTGCTGCTGCGTCGCCTCGTGGACGAGCAGGCCGACCACGGCGGCGACCGCGCAGCAGGCGGCCGCGGTCAGCGCCGCGATCTTCCAGCGCAGGGCGCGCGGGTTGAAAAGTCCCATGACCGCCGTCTCAGCCCCGCACGAGTTTGTAGCCGAAGCCGCGGACGGTCTCGATGCGGCCGGCGCCGATCTTCTTGCGCAGCCGCACCACGGCCAGGTCGACGACCCGGGTGTCGCCCTCCCAGCCGTAGTCCCAGACGTCCCGCAGCAGCCGACGCCGGTCCAGGACGCTGCCGGGGTGCTCGGCGAAGGCCAGGAGCAGGCGCAGTTCGGTGGGGGTGAGCGGCACGGGCTCGCCCGCTCTGCGCACCTCGAGACCGCGGGTGTCGAGGCTCAGGTCACCAAAGACGAGCGGCTTCTCCGTTTCGGTCTCAGTCTCCGTCTCCGTCTCCGGGGTCTGCCTCCCGGCCGCTGACGCGTCGAAGGTCGCGCGCCGCAGCAACGTACGGATGCGGGCGACCATGACGCCGATGTCGACGGGCTTCACGACGTAGTCGTCGGCCCCGGCCTCAAGCCCCGCCACGACGTCCAGGGCGTCGCCCCGCGCGGACATCATCAGGACCGGTACGAGGCTCTCCTCACGGATACGCTGGCACAGCCCGATACCGTCCAGGCCGGGCAGCATCACATCGAGGATCAGCAGATCGTGCCGCCCCGCACGGAACGCCTCCAGGCCGTCGAGCCCGTCACCGGCGACCGAGACCTCGTACCCGTAACGCTCCAGGGCGAGTTGTACGGAGCGGCGGATGGCGGGGTCGTCCTCGACGACGAGCACGCTGACGACCGGCGCGTGTGCCGGGTCGGGGCCACGGGATGCAGACAAGACTCACCTTTCCGGGTACGCACGGCTTGGCAGCTCTGAGGCTCGGCAGCTCTGCGGCTTTGAGGCTTTGAGGCTTTGCGGCTTCGCGGCTCCGCGGCTTCGCGGCTCCGCGGCTCCGCGCGAGCGGCCCAGCGTTCATGGTGACCGTACCGGCGGGTCACAGACGCAGCGCGGCGGCTACCGGCAGATGATCGCTGCCGGTAGCCGGAAGGGTCCATGCGGAGGCGGGGACCAGGCCCTTCACCAGGATCTGGTCGATGCGGACGGCCGGGAACGCGGCGGGCCAGGTGAAGCCGAACCCCTTCCCCGCCTCGTCCTGCGCGGAGCGCAGCCCCGCGGTCAGGGGCCGCAGGGCCGCGTCATCGGTGGACCCGTTGAAGTCGCCGACCACAACGGTCCGGGGCAGCCGCTCCGCCCGTACGGCCGCGGCCAGCTTCACGGCCGCCTCGTTGCGGCGGGCGGTGGTGAAGCCGGTGCCCGGGTGGACGCGGACGGAGGCGAGGTGGGCGGCGTAGAGGGCGAGGGGTCCCTCGGGCGTCCGGATGGTCGCGCGCAGGGCCCGTGTCCAGGGCATGATCTCCACCGGCGCCATGGCCGCAAGGGGGTACTTGCTCCACAGGCCGACCCCGCCGAGCACCACGGAGTACCGGTAGCCGCGGGCCAGTTCGCGCTCGTACGCCGCGGCTCCCTTGCGGGGCAGCTCCTCCAGCGCCAGCACGTCGGCGCCCGAGGCCGCGAGTTTCCGCGCGGTCCCGGCCGGGTCGGGGTTCTCCTCGTTCACGTTGTGGCTGACCACGGTCAGGTCTCCGCCGCCCGACCGCTTGTCGGCGAACGTGCCGGCGAAGAGGGAGCACCAGGTGACGGCGGGCGCGAGGACGGCGACGGCGACGAGGGCGGAGCGCCGGGCCACCGCGACCGCGAGGAGCGCCACCACGCTCAGGCCCGTCCAGGGCAGCACCGTCTGCAGAAGGCTCCCGAGGTTGCCGATCCCGTTCGGTATGCGGGCGTGCAGGGCCATGACGAGGGCGGAGAGCAGGGCGAAAGCGACGGCGACCTGGTCCGCCTTCCGCCACGGGAGGCCGGTCCCGCCCGAAAGGCCCCGCACTGATCTCCACGGCACGCCACGGAAAGAATTCCGCTCACGTGTGAACACGACAGCCGCCTCCCTGAGGCTGGTGGGTGTACGCCGGACACGGGGTACGTCCACAGACTGAGGGAGCCGCGCTTCCGCCCGGTCAGCGCCGTGCTTCGGCCGTCGCGCGAGCGTGTATCAGCTGCGTATCACCGCGAGGGGCTCCCGACACAGTCGTCAGGGCCTGCCTTTGAACCCCAGTCTCAGGGAGTGCGGAACCCGCGGAACGTCACCTGCTTGCGGGTCTTGAAGCCGAGCCGTTCGTAGAGGGCGATGGCGCCGTCGTTCGCCTCGGCCACGTGCAGGAAGGGCCGCTCGTCCCGCGCCAGGACGTGCGTGACGAGCGCGCTCACCAGGCGGGCGGCGTGCCCCCGCCCGCGGGCCTCGGGGAGGGTGCAGACCGCGCTGATCTCCGTCCAGCCCGGCGGCCGCAGCCGTTCGCCCGCCATCGCGACCAGTCTCCCCCGCTCGCGTATGCCGAGGTAGGTGCCGAGTTCATGGGTGCGCGGCCAGAACGGGCCCGGTTGGGCCGACTCCACGAGGGCGAGCATGTCGGGCACGTCGTCGGCGCCGAGTTCGACCACGCCGGTGTCGGCGCCGTCATCGGTCCCGGCGTCCGGCGGGCCGGGCCGCCCGCTGCCGGGCCAGACCATCTGACGGCCCTCGAGCACGAAGACCGGCTCCCAGTCCGGCGGCGGGATCGCCGGGCAGCTGAACATGTCCGCGAACGCGTCGGGACCGAGCAGCCGGGCGAGGTCGTCCCACGCCGCCGCATCCGCGTCGGCGGGCACCGCGGAGAACGTCGCGACGTCCGGCAGATAGGTGGCGGCCAGTCCGGCCCGGCGGCCCAGACGCGCGTGCGAGCCGCGGAGCGATCCGCCCACCGGGTCGTCGAGTGCGACGACGTCGCGGTCCTCCATCGTGCTGCGCCTCTCCTGTCGCTTCCTGTGACGGCAGTCTAAGAGCCTGTGTCATATCCCCGGTCGGATCAGTGGGCGTCGTCTGGTGCGTGCGATCGCAAGGCGCCGGGAAGTTTTCGTAGCGGAGCTACTAGGGCTTTTCGGCAACGCGGCGAGCGTGCGTGCCAGACGACGACCACCCGGCCGGGGATATGGCACAGGCTCTCAGCAGCGGCCCGAACAACGGTTCAAGCAGTGGTCCGGGAGGCAGTCCGGGCGGTAGTCCCGGGCGGGGCCGTGGCAGCAGATCGGCCGAAGAGCGCCGCGGCCGAGCTACAGCCCCACCAACGCGTTCCACCGCTTGGCGAACTCCGTCCGCTCCTTCGACCTGATGTCCCGCGCGATGACGAGCCGCTTGCGCATCGTGTCGTCCGGGAAGATCAGCGGGTCCTCGGCGAGGGCGGCCCGTTCCTTGTCCTTGGAGGAGGCGAGGATGTCGCGGGCGGCCGGGACGGGGCAGACGTAGTTGACCCAGGCCGCGAGCTCCGCGGCCACCTCCGGCTCGTAGTAGTGGTCGATGAGCCGCTCGGCGTTGCGCTTGTGGCGGGCCAGGTTGGGGATCATCAGGGATTCCGCCCACAGCTCCGCGCCCTCCTCGGGGACGACGAACTCGATGTCCGGGTCGTCCGCCTGGAGCTGGATGACGTCGCCGCTGTAGGCCTGGCAGGCCAGGACGTCGCCGCTGGAGAGGTCCTTGATGTAGTCGTTGCCGGTGAAGCGGCGGATGTGGTGGCTGTTCACCAGCTTCTCGACCTTGTCGCACATCCGGTGGAAGTCGTCCGCCGTCCACTTGGTGATGTCGACGCCGTCGCCCTGGAGCAGCAGCGCGAACGCCTCGTCGAGGCCGGACAGCAGCGTGACGCGGCCCTTGAGGTCGTCGGCCCACAGGTCGGAGACGTGCTTGATCTCGCGGCCGAGCCTGCGCTTGTTGTACGCGATGCCGGTGATGCCCGACTGCCAGGGCACGGTGAACTTGCGCCCCGGGTCGAAGTGCGGCGAACGCAGTTGCGGGTCGAGGTACCTGGTGACGTTGGGCTGGTGCGCGCGGTCCATCTCCTGGACCCAGCCGAGCCGTACGAAGCGGGCGCACATCCAGTCGCTGATGACGATGAGGTCGCGGCCGGTCTCCTGGTGGTTCATCAGGGACGGGCTGATCTTGCCGAAGAACTCGTCGTTGTCGTTGATCTCCTCCGTGTAGCGGACGTCGATCCCGGTCCGCTTCTCGAAGGCATCGAGTGAGGGGCGCTTCGTCTTGTTCTCGTCGTCGGTGTCGATGTACAGGGGCCAGTTGGCGAACGTCAGCTTCTTGTCCCGCGCGGAGCGGTCACCGGCGGAGCGCTCGTCCGGTGCGATGTACGCGGCGGGCACCCCGCACCCCGCGAGCGTACTGACGGCCGCCCCGCCGGCCAGGGCGCGCAGCAGGGAACGGCGGGACACGGGGGAGGCTATGGGGCCGGGGTTCGCTCGCACCCCGGCAGCATGCGCCCTCGCGCCCGCGCCGGACAATGGACGCAGCGTCGAGCCGCGCCCCGTGGAGCCGACACCTTGTCGATCACCGGGCGTGCGATACGACGCGCCGGTCATCCGGCACGGGGTACGGCGCCGACCGCCGGGTGGGCGGGACGAGCCCACTGAAAGCCTGTCTTCGGCGCCGGCCAGGCTGACCCGCAGGCCCTCGACGCTGACGTCGAACTGCCTGGTCTCCGCGTGACCGCCATCGCGTAGCATCCGGTCCGACTACCGAAAGGATTGACGTGCTCATTTCTTCACGGCCGACTACCGGCGCCGCAAGGATCAGGCGTTCGGCCACGATCGCGACAGCGGCTGCTCTGCTCTGTGGCGCTGCTATGACGGCGGCACCCACGGCAAGTGCGGTGGGGGGCAGTGCCTGCGATCACAACACCCGCAACAAGACGTTCGTGTCTGTCAATACGGAGGACCTGCCGGTCCGCTCAGGCCCCGCCTCCAATTACAAGCGCGTGGGTACCCTGGAGAGCCTCTCGGGCCGCATCTACCGGTACTGCACTGCCAAGAACAAGGCAGGCAACACGTGGTGGTACGGGAAGGTCAGCAGTCCCTCGTACAAGACCGTGACCGGATGGGTCTACGGCGGCTACTTTTAAGCACCTGTGAGCCGCCCCGTCTGGAGTGTTCGCCCGGACTGCGCGCAGGGCTTGCTCACCAGCTGGACCGCGTGGGCGGCGCTGTGGGCGCCCCCCCCGGGGATGTTCGGCCACAGCGCGTCGGCACAGGTCTGCAAGCCGACTGACCGGGCGGGCCCTGGCCGTCCACACCCGCACCCGTGCACGCTCCTGCCCGGGTGCGGGTTCCGGACTCGTAGGCACCGATTGGAGCAGTGCACCGCCGACTTCGCCTGTTTCACCCCCATCGCCCACGGCCGACCGCACACCGGGCACACCGGCACACCGGCACACCGGGCAGATCGTCCAGCCGCCAATGCCTCATAGCCAGGGTTCAAGACACCTGCTCACACCGGCTCCAGCCACCCCGCCAGGTCCCCCGCCGTGATCCGTTCCAGCGGCGCCGCGTCGACCGGACCGGGGTACAGGCGGTACGCCGTGCCCGACGAGGCGTCCTCGGCCCCCGCCAACTCGCCGTGCAGCAGTACGAGAAGGGCCCGTCGGTCCGCAAGACCCGGTTCGGCGCGGAGCACGTCCGGCTCCCAGCCGTCGCGGACGCGCAGCGCGAAGTCCGCGCGCGGCTCGTCCTTCGCGCGGCGGTAGCCCCACAGCACGTGGCCGCGGCCGCGCACGTACACGTCACCGTCGGTGCGGGCCGCCGCCGTCCAGCAGGCGAGGTCCCAGAGGGTGGCCCTGCCGCACGGCTGGAAGGTGTCGAGCAGGTCGTTCCCCATCCGCCCGACCTGCCTGCGGTACCGCCACATGTCGTGGTCGGTGCCGACGGTGGCGAGGGTGACGTCGGCCCACCACGCGCGTCGGGTGCGCAGGTCGACGACCATCGGTACGCGGAACTTCGCGTCGCCGCCGAGGTCGAAGCGCTGCCGGACGGTGCGGGGGTCGTAGACGGCCCGTTCCTCTCCCCGCACCGCCATGAACCCGGCGAAGGCGTCCGGTAGTTCGTCGAAGGGCACGTCGTTGTACGCGATGACCGCGGGCACCACGAACCGCACCCCGGTGTGGGCCAGCCGCGGCAGGTCGAGGTCCAGGTACTCCGTGGCGCCGTGCGGGGCGGGCGCGGAGGTCAGGTCCCCGGAGTGCCGGGCGGCGCCGCCCGCGTACTCAAGCTGCGTGTAGTCGCAGAGGCCGACGAAGCGCCACAGGTCGTCGTAGAGCGCGACGGAGAGGTCGAGGTCGACGCGTGTGCCCTTGGGCTGCGTCCAGTGCAGGAAGAGCCGCACGGTCTCGCTGTCGGCGGGCATGGGCAGCGAGCTGCCGCGCGGCACCGCGACGAGCGAGGCCGCCGACGCGCGCTCCGCGAACGGCACGGGCAGGTCGGCGAGGGAGGCGTCAAGGACGGCCACGTCGTACCGCTCACCGGCGCGCTCGGCGAGGCGCCGCACGGCCTCGGCCGCGATGAGCTCGCCCGCCCGGCCCGCGACCCGTGCGGGCAGCGGCGGGCGGTGGTCCTCGACGGCGTACGCCTTGGTGACGCGCCCGCGCGGGAAGAAGACGCGGCGGTGCCCCGGCACGGCGCGGATCTTCATCCGGCCGTACGCGCCGAGCAGCGGCCCCGGTCCTGAGCGCGGCAGGGCGTCGGCGAGGGCCTCGCCGACCGTGTCGGGGAGCGTCGTCGCGCCGGAGCGGGCCAGCAGCACGTCGAGGCGGCGAAGCAGCTCACCGGGGCGCTCGCGCAGGAGCCGGGCGGCGCCCTGCACGTCCCAGCGGGCGAGAGCCTCCTCGACGCGCCCCTGCCAGGTGACGGTCCGCAGCCGGTCACCGGCGAGCCTGACGTCCTCGTGGCGGGCCGCCTCGGCGAGCAGCACCTCGCCGAGCGCGCCGTCGCCGACGCGTGTCCCGCGCAGGACCGCGAAGGCGAGCGCCACGCGCGCGTGGCGGTGGGCCTGCTCGAAGGGGTGCAGGATTTCGCCGACCCGCTTCCACGCGCGCGGGTGACGGTTCATGTCCTCGATGAGGCGCCGGAAGTCGAACCCGTCGAGCAGGGCGAGGAGTGCGCGGCGCGCGGGGCGCTTCAGGCCGCGCAGGCGCGGGAGTTCGAGCAGGTCGGGGTCGCCTCCGGACCGTACGACGAGCAGCCGCAGCACGTCCGTGGCGGTGTCCGCGTACCGCGTGATCCGCGGCCACGCCCCGGGGAGGTCGAGGAGCGGCGCGAGGGCGAGGGCCTTGCTCTCGCGCAGCGGGATCTCGGCCGGGAGCCAGTCGGCGGCGCCGGCCAGGTCGGCGTTCCCGAGGAGCAGCACCAGGTCGTCGTGGTCCTGGGGGCTCAGCGGCGTACGGCGGGCGAGCAGTGCCGTCAGTTCGGCGGCGGCGTCGCCTGGCGCGCCGAGCCGCAGGGCGCGCAGGATCTCGCCGCCGTCACCGCCGAGGCCGGAGCCGGTGTCGAGCCAGGGGTCGACGGGCCCTTCGGTCTCGTAGCGCTTGTCGCAGATCGGGCAGGCGTACCACTCGCAGCACTGGTCGCAGCAGTACCAGTGGCCGCGCTTCTTGCCGAGGCAGTCGTCGCACAGCAGATGGGCGCAGGGCCGCAGCGCGCGCACGCCCGCCTTGGTCCCCGCGCAGTTCATGCAGGGCTGGTGCGGCTGGGCGGCGAGGTGCCGGGCGACGACGGAGGTGTAGCGCTCGTACGCGGGCTGGTACGCGGTCTCGGCGGGGAACCGCGCGAACAGCGGGGCGTGGCGCCGGTCGGAGCCCATCAGCGCGTCGACGTCGGCGATCAGTCGGCGCCCGGTGGTGGCGAGGCCGTCGACGGACAGCGCGGTCAGCGCGCGGCGCAGCGGCACGGTCAACAGGTGCCCGCGGTCGGCGAGTTCGGCCTCCAGGACGACCACGCCCGCGTCGGTCACGGCGGTCCGTCCGGGGCCCTCGGGGACGTACACGCTCTGCCGGCGTCGCAGCAGCACCCCGGCGAGTTCGCCGGTCGCCGTCGTCGTCATCAGGTCCCACCCCCTAGCGCAGAAGAAGGCGGGGGCGGGGAGTGGGTGCGCTACGTATCTTTTTGCATAAGAAGAAGAAGGAAGCACACCACGGAGCCGCCCCCGCGTACGCAACGGTACGCGGGGGCGGACAGGCGGTCACACGATTTATCCCTCGATCGACGTCATCACGTGCTTGATGCGCGTGTAGTCGTCGAACCCGTACGACGAGAGGTCCTTGCCGTAGCCGGACTTCTTGAAGCCACCGTGCGGCATCTCGGCGACGAGAGGAATGTGCGTGTTGATCCAGACGCAGCCGAAGTCGAGGACCTTGGACATGCGCATCGCGCGCGCGTGGTCCTTGGTCCACACCGAGGACGCCAGCGCGTAGTCGACGCCGTTCGCGTACTCGACGGCCTGCGCCTCGTCCGTGAAGGACTGGACGGTGATGACCGGGCCGAAGACCTCGTTCTGGATGATCTCGTCGTCCTGCTTGAGGCCGGAGACGACGGTCGGCGCGAAGAAGTAGCCCTTCTCGCCGACCCGCTGGCCACCGGCCTCCACGCGCGCGTGCGCGGGCAGCCGCTCGATGAAGCCGGTGACCTGCTTCAGCTGGTTGGCGTTGTTGAGCGGGCCGTAGAGCACGTCCTCGTCGTCCGGCTGACCGGTCTTCGTGTCGGCGGCGGCCTTGGCGAGCGCCGTCACGAACTCGTCGTGGATGGACTCGTGGACGAGCACACGCGTGGCGGCCGTACAGTCCTGGCCCGCGTTGAAGAAGCCCGCCATCGAGATGTCCTCGACGGCCTTGGCGATGTCGGTGTCCTCGAAGACGACGACGGGCGCCTTGCCGCCGAGCTCCAGGTGGACCCGCTTGAGGTCCTTGGAGGCGGACTCGGCGACCTGCATGCCGGCGCGCACGGAGCCGGTGATGGAGGCCATCGCGGGCGTCCTGTGCTCGACCATCAGACGGCCGGTGTCACGGTCGCCCGTGACGACGTTGAAGACGCCGGGCGGCACGATGGAGCCGATGATCTCGGCCATCAGGACGGTCGACGCGGGGGTGGTGTCCGACGGCTTGAGGACCACCGTGTTGCCCGCGGCGAGCGCCGGGGCGAACTTCCAGACGCCCATCATCATGGGGTAGTTCCACGGCGCGACCTGCGCGCAGACACCGATCGGCTCGCGGCGGACGATGGAGGTCAGGCCCTCCATGTACTCGCCGGCGGCGCGGCCCTCGAGCATCCGCGCCGCGCCCGCGAAGAAGCGGATCTGGTCGACCATGGGCGGGATCTCCTCGGACCGCGTGAGTCCGATCGGCTTGCCCGTGTTCTCGACCTCGGCGGCGATGAGCTCCTCGGCCCGCTCCTCGAACGCGTCGGCGATCTTGAGCAGGGCCTTCTGCCGCTCGGCGGGCGTCAGGTCGCGCCAGGCGGGGAACGCGGCGGCGGCGGCCTGCATGGCGGCGTCCACGTCGGCCTCGCCCGAGAGCGGCGCGGTCGCGTACGCCTCGCCGGTCACCGGATTGATGACCTCGGTGGTCCGTCCGTCGGCCGCGTCCCGGAATTCTCCGTTGATGTAGTTGCGCAGACGGCGCAGCTCGGTGGTCACTTCCGCGGCCCTCCAAGTCAGATGTCCAGTGGATGAGACACCCACCCTAGTCGCTGCACCGACGCTTTCAACATACCTAGCGGCCCAGAACTGCGGAATCCGTGTCTATTGAAGTCACAGACAACGAATTTCATCGATCTGGCCTTGCGGAAGTGACGAGACGTCGTGCACAGTGAGGTCGTGGCAAGTCGCAGCGCAGACCCCAGTGGCCCCCGCGGCTCCCGCACCGGAAACCCGGGCGGAAGCGGCAATGGGAACGGCACTCCCCCCGTGGACGCCGTCTCCCTGGCGATCATCGAACAGCTCCAGGAGGACGGACGCCGTCCGTACGCCGCCATCGGCAAGGCCGTGGGCCTCTCCGAGGCGGCCGTGCGCCAGCGCGTCCAGAAGCTGCTCGACCAGGGCGTGATGCAGATCGTCGCCGTCACGGACCCGCTCACCGTGGGTTTCCGCAGGCAGGCAATGGTCGGCATCGACGTCGAGGGCGACGTGGACCCGGTCGCGGACGCCGTGGCCGCCATGCCGGAGGCCGAGTACGTGGTGATGACCGCGGGCTCGCACGACCTCCTCGTGGAGATCGTCTGCGAAGACGACGACCACCTGCTCGAAGTCATCAACAAGCGCATCCGCGCCCTCCCCGGCGTGCGCTCCACCGAGAGCTTCGTCTACCTCAAGCTCAAGAAGCAGACCTATATGTGGGGAACCCGATAGCCGTGAGCAAGGACCTCAGCCAGACCGCCTACGACCACCTGTGGATGCACTTCACCCGCATGTCGTCGTACGAGAACGCGCCCGTCCCCACCATCGTGCGTGGCGAGGGCACCTACATCTTCGACGACAAGGGCAAGAAGTACCTGGACGGTCTGTCCGGCCTCTTCGTCGTCAATGCCGGTCACGGCCGTCACGAGCTCGCCGAGACCGCCTACAAGCAGGCCCAGGAGCTGGCCTTCTTCCCGGTGTGGAGCTACGCCCACCCGAAGGCCGTCGAGCTCGCGGAGCGCCTCGCGAACTACGCGCCGGGCGACCTCAACAAGGTCTTCTTCACCACCGGTGGCGGCGAGGCCGTCGAGACCGCGTGGAAGCTGGCGAAGCAGTACCACAAGCTCACCGGCAACCACACGAAGTACAAGGTCATATCCCGCGCGGTGGCCTACCACGGCACCCCGCAGGGCGCCCTGTCCATCACCGGCCTGCCGGCCCTGAAGGCACCCTTCGAGCCGCTCGTCCCGGGCGCGCACAAGGTGCCGAACACCAACATTTACCGCGCCCCGATCCACGGCGACGACCCCGAGGCATTCGGCCGCTGGGCCGCCGACCAGATCGAGCAGGAGATCCTCTTCGAGGGCCCGGAGACGGTCGCCGCCGTCTTCCTGGAGCCGGTGCAGAACGCGGGCGGCTGCTTCCCGCCCCCGCCCGGCTACTTCCAGCGCGTGCGCGAGATCTGCGACAAGTACGACGTGCTGCTCGTCTCGGACGAGGTCATCTGCGCCTTCGGCCGTCTCGGCACGATGTTCGCGTGCGACAAGTTCGGCTACGTCCCGGACATGATCACCTGCGCCAAGGGCATGACCTCGGGCTACTCCCCGATCGGCGCCTGCATCATCTCGGACAAGCTCGCCGAGCCGTTCTACAAGGGCGACAACACCTTCCTGCACGGCTACACCTTCGGCGGCCACCCCGTGTCGGCCGCGGTGGGCATCGCCAACCTCGACATCTTCGAGAAGGAGGGCCTGAACCAGCACGTCCTGGACAACGAGGACGCGTTCTACCAGACCCTGCGCAAGCTGCTCGACCTGCCGATCGTCGGCGACGTCCGCGGCAACGGCTTCTTCTACGGCATCGAGCTGGTCAAGGACAAGGACACCAAGGAGTCCTTCAACGACGAGGAGACCGAGCGCGTCCTGTACGGCTTCCTCTCCAAGGCGCTCTACGACAACGGCCTGTACTGCCGTGCCGACGACCGCGGCGACCCGGTCGTCCAGCTCGCCCCGCCGCTGATCTCCACGCAGGACACCTTCGACGAGATCGAGGGCATCCTGCGCCAGGTGCTCACGGAGGCGTGGACGAAGCTCTGACCGTCATCCGGTCCCTCGTATGATCGAGTGATCAACACCGGCCCCGGGGGCGTCCGTTCGAGTGAGAACGGGCGCCCCCGGGCCGCGTCTTTTCCGGGCAGGTACGCCCGGCTCCCTAGCGTGCCAAGTGACCGATCGGCCCCGCCTTCGTTCCCCCGTACGGGGGAGGCAACTGATCTGAACCGAGGTGTACGTGATGGTGGCTCCGCCGGACAACGACGTGCTGTGGGCACACACCCTGCACGTCACACACAACGGCTCCCCCGCCCTCACCGGCGTCTCGCTCGGTGTCCGCGAGGGCGAGATCCTCGCCGTCAACGGCCCGCGCGGCTGCGGCAAGACGACGCTCCTGCGGTGCCTCTCCGGGCAGCTCCTCCCCCAGCAGGGCGAGGTCTGGTTCAACAGCACCCCCGTCCACACGATGCGCTCGCTGGCGCGCGAACGTCTGCGCCGCGACCGCTTCGGCTGGATCGACCCCGAACCGCAGCTCGTCCCCGAACTCACCGCCTGGGAGAACGTCGCCCTGCCGCTGATGCTGCGCGGCGCCTCCCACCGCGTCTCCAAGCCCGCCGCCCTGGAGTGGCTCGACCGCCTCGACATCGGCGCCTGCGCCCGCAAGCGCCCGCACGCCCTCCTCCAGTCCGAACGCCAGCGCGTCGCCATCGCCCGCGCCCTGGTCACCATGCCGTCCGTACTCTTCGCCGACGAGCCAACCGCCACCCTGCACCGCGCCGAGCGCGCCCACGCGCTGCGCACACTGACGACGGCGGCCCGCTCGCACGGCATCACCGTCGTCCTCGCCACACACGACCCGGACGTCGCCGCCCTCGCCGACCGAGCGATCACGCTGCTCGACGGGCGCCGCGTGAACACGGTGCACCTGCCGGGGGCGGAGGACGGCACGACGGCCGTGTCTGATGCGTCTGATGCGCCTGATGCGTCTGATGCGTCTGATGCGTCAGGCACGCCCGGCACCGAATCCAACGCCGAGCCCGACACCGAACCCCGCACCGGGCCTACCTCACCCACCGCACCCACCGCACCAAGCACCGCTGAGGCCCCCGCCACTCCCCGCCCGGCGAAGACAGCCAAAGCCCTCCGTGCGCCCGACGCAGCCGGCAGGCCGGGCGCCGTCGACGGCGCCGGTGGCATCGTCGCCCTCGGCACCGTCAGCACGGAAGGCCGGGCCGCGTGCTCGCTCTCCGTCTAGCCCGCGGCGCCCACCCGCTCGTCCAGCTGCGGCGCCTCCTCGTGGCCGCCGCGTCCGCGGGCACCGGCTTCCTGCTGCTGTGCACCCTGGCGTACGCGATGGAGCACCCCGGGACGGGGGCGGCGCTACGCCTCGCGTGGTGTCTCGCGCCGATCGCCGCCACCGTGTACTTCGCCGTCGCCGTGGCCCGGACCGACCCCGGCACCCGGCCGCGCGGCGGGCTCTCCGCGGTGGGCCTCGGTCCCAGCCGCCTGATGGTGCTCGCGGCGACCTCCACGGCTGTGTCCTGCACCCTCGGCTCCGTGCTGGCGCTGCTCTTCTTCCTGCACCTGCGCGGCGACATCAGCGGCCTGCCCTTCGACGGCGCGGCGACCGACCTGCTCGCGGGCGACGAACCGCTGCCGCTGGCCGGCGCGCTGACCCTGCTCGCCCTGGTCCCGATCGCGGCGTCGGCGACGAGCGCGCTCGTGCTGCGCCCGCGCCGGGCCACCGGGGCCGCCAAGCCCGCCCCCGCGGAGCCGGGCGCGGAGACCGGCCCGGCGCCCGCCGCGGACCCGAACGCCCCGGTCCGCCCCCCGAACGGACTGCCGTGGGGAGTCGCGCTGCTCGCGGCGGGTCTCGCCGTGGAGACCTACGCCAGCCGCTCCGGCGGCACCGTACGCGGTGGCTTCCCCATGCCGGGCGGCGCCGGCGGCGGTTCGGCGGGGGTGCTCGCCGGCTGGGCGCTGACCGCGCTCGGCCTCGTACTCGCGGGGCCCGGCGTGACCTACTTCAGCGGGCGGCTCCTGCAGGCGGCGCGGCCCGGGGCGCTGCGTCTGCTCGCGGGACGCGTGCTGCAGGAGGAGGCGCGGCGCATCGGGCAGCCGCTCGGCGTGCTGTGCGCGGTGGCGTCGGGCGCGTACGCCTCGACCGTGCCGTACGCGGGGACGGGCTCCCAGGCGGGCCCGCTCACCGCACTCGGCGGACTGCTCGTCGCGGGCTGCGCGGTACTGACCCTGGCGACGGCCGCGGTCGAGGCGAGGCAGGCCCGCTCGGACACGACGGGCGCACTGCTGCGGCTCGGGGCACCGACGACACTGCTGCGCGGTTCCGCGGTGCTGCGGGCGGGCGCGCTGGTCGCCGTGTTCGGACCGTTGACCTGGATCGTCGCGGAGCTGGCGGCGCTGCCGCTGCAACGCTGACGGAACGGCGCGCGCCGCGAGACGTGTGGCGAATCCGCGCCCGCGAAACTCGTGGAAGAACTTTCACGACGGCCGATGAGTTCCGACTCGAACGCGTGTCTACCCCTCCGTAAGCCGCACGCACTCACCGGGAGAGACACTCATGTACCAGCAGATGATCTTCGTGAACCTGGCCGTGTCCGACGTCGCCGCGACGAAGACCTTCTTCACGGAGCTCGGCTACGCCGTCAACCCGCAGTTCACGTCCGACGACAGCGTCTGTGTGGTGATCAGCGACACCATCTTCGCGATGATGCTGAGCAAGAAGCGCTACGCGGACTTCACCGGCAAGGAGATCGCGGACTCCACGAAGACCAGCGAGGCGCTCCTCGCCCTCAGCGCCGAGAGCCGCGAGAAGGTCGACGAACTCGTGGACAAGGCGCTCGCCGCAGGCGGCACGGCGGGTCAGGTGCAGGACTACGGCACGATGTACGGCCGCGCCTTCGACGACCTGGACGGCCACACCTGGGAAATCATGTGGATGGACCCGTCGGAGGTCCAGGGCGGCTGAGGAGAGCTGGCCGTTGTGGGCATGGGGCAGGGCAGGACCCCGTTGGGCGATGGCCCCCCTCGCCGACCGCCTGCATAGCATGGGTGGATGCAGCCGAGCCCCGAACGCCACGCGTCCAGTCCGCAACTTCCCGACGGGGACCGCGAGATCGAGACCCTTGCCGAGTTCGACGAGATCTGCGGCCGCGGTGGCCTCGCGGGGTGCCGGGTTCAGGCCGTCGATCTGACGGAGCGCACCGGCGCGCTCCTCGCCGCCGATGTCGTGGGCGCCGTCTTCCTCGGCTGCCCGATGCGCGAGGACGCGGCGGCGAAGGTGCGGGCGGGCGGGGCGCTGGTCTTCCCGCCGGTTCCGGGGCTGCCGTTCAACCCGTACAGGGGTCTGCTGTACTCGCCCGGCGACCTGTTCGCCGGGCTCGCCGACGGTGGGTACGAGGTGACGCCGGACGCCCACGCGTACGCCTGGTTCCAGCGGACCAAGGCCGACGGTGACGTCTTCTCGTCGATGCTGCGCGCCATCCACGACGACTCGATCTCGGACGCCCTCGACGAGCACCTGGCCGGGGCGCGGGTGGTGGGCGTCATGGGCGGCCACGCGATGGCGCGCGGCACGGACGCCTACGCGGGGGCGGCGCGGCTCGGGCGCGCGCTGGCCCGCACGGGATTCACGGTCGCGACGGGCGGCGGCCCCGGCGCGATGGAGGCCGCGAATCTCGGCGCCTACGCCGCGCCCCTGGGCGATCCCGTGCTGGACGAGGCGCTCGAACTCCTCGCCAAGGCGCCTTCGTTCACGCCGTCGGTCACCGACTGGGCGCGGGCGGCCTTCGCGGTCCGCGAGCGCTGGCCCGCCGGCGGCTCCTCGGTGGGCATCCCCACCTGGTTCTACGGCCACGAGCCGCCGAACGCGTTCGCCTCCCACCTGGCCAAGTACTTTGCCAACGCCACCCGCGAGGACGGTCTGCTCGCCCGCTCGAACGCGGGCGTCGTCTTCCTGCCGGGCGCCGCGGGCACGGTCCAGGAAGTCTTCGACAACGCCACCCCCAACTACTACGAGTCGCGCGGCGAACCCACCCCCATGGTCCTGGTCGACCGCACGCACTGGACCGAGCACCTGCCGGTGTGGCCGCTGCTCCAGTCGCTGGCCCGCGGCAGGCCGATGGAGTCGCGGATCGCGCTGGTGGACCGGGTGGAGGAGGCACCGGCCGCGCTCGACGCCCTGCTGAGCGGCCGCGCGCCGAGCGGTTCGGCGGGGTCGGTGTAGGGGCGCGGGACGGGGTAGGGGCTGGATCGGTGTAGGGGCAGGGGCGGTGTAGGGCGCGGGCGGCACCGTGCCGGGGCGACCAGCGTCAGCCCGCCCCGCCGAGGACCACGACATCCGCCGCGTCGAATCCGACCCCCACCGTCTCCCCCACCTCCGGTGCCGCACGCAGCGCGCACGCCGCTTCCAGGCGCGGCCCCTCCTTCGGCTGCAGCCGCACCGCGACATGGGTGCCGCGGAACGTGCGCGCCACCACCTCGCACGGCAGCCCCTCGTCGAGGGGCACGAGCCGCATCCCGGCGGGCCGGACCAGGAGCTTGCACCGTCCGGCGGGCGTCCGCTCCGGTACCGGGATCGCGCCCCACACCGTGTCGGCGACCGCGCCCCGCACCGTCGCGTCGACGATGTTGTCGAAGCCGAGGAAGCGCGCCACGAACTCGTCCGCCGGGTACTGCCAGACCTCAAGGGGCGTACCGGACTGGGCGATCCGGCCGTCACGCATGACGACGACACGGTCGGCGAGGGCGAAGGCCTCGCCCTGGTCGTGCGTGACGGCGAGCACCGTCGTGCCCAACTCGTCGAAGAGTTCCCGCAATTCGTCGACCAGGCGCTCCCGCAGCGAGCGGTCGAGCTGACCGAGCGGCTCGTCCAGCATCAGCAGGCGCGGTCGCGGGGCCAGCGCCCGGGCGAGCGCCACCCGCTGCTGCTCACCGCCGGACAACGCGGCGACCGCCCGCCGCTGCGCGTTCGGCAGCCCGACGAGCTCCAGCAACTCGGCGACCCTGTCGGCCTGTTCACCCCGTGACGCGCCGTGCATACGCAGCCCGAACGCGACGTTGCCCGCCACGTCACGCTGCGGGAAGAGCTGATGGTCCTGGAACATCAGGCCGACGCCCCGCTTGTGCGCGGGCACCCCGCGCTGATCGCGACCGTCCAGCAGGACGCGTCCGGCGTCCAGCCCCTGCAACCCGGCCACCACCCGCAGCAGCGTCGACTTGCCGCTGCCGCTCGGCCCGAGCACGCAGACGATTCCGTGCTCCCCGACATCGAGGTCGACGCGGTCCAGCGCGGCCCGCGCCCCGAAACGTACCGTCGCGTCCCGCAGACTCAGCAAAGCGTCCCTCACGTGCGTCACGCCGGTCACACCCGTCCCGTCCGCCATCAGAACTCCCCCGTCGTACGGTCGGTACGGATGCGTTCCAGGAGCAGCAGAGACACGGCACACACCACCATGAGGATCGTCGAAAGGGCCATCGCCTGCCCGTAGTTGAGGTCACCGGCCCGGCCGAGCAGCCGCGCCACGGCGACCGGCAGCGTCGGGTTGTCCGGCCGCGCGATGAAGACGGTCGCCCCGAACTCGCCGAGCGACACGGCGAAGGCGAACCCGGCGGCGATCAGCAGCGCCCGCCGCACCATGGGCAGGTCGACCTCCCGCCACACCCGCAGCGGCGACGCCCCGAGCACGGCCGCCGCCTCGCGAAGCCGTCCGTCCACCGCACGCAGGACGGGCAGCATGGTGCGTACGACGAAGGGCACACCGACCAGCGCCTGGGCGAGCGGTACGAGGATCCAGCTGGTCCGCAGATCGAGCGGCGGCTCGTCCAGCGTGATCAGGAACCCGAAGCCCACCGTCACCGCGGAGACCCCGAGCGGCAGCATGAGCAGCGCGTCGAAGCCGCGGACCAGGCGTCCGGCACGCCGGGTGAGCGCGGCGGCGGCGAGTCCCCCGATGACGATCGCGATGGCCGTGGCCACGACCGCGTACTGCAGGGAGTTCCAGATCGCGTCGATCGGCGGTACGAGGAAGGCGCCGCCGTCCGCCGAGGTCAGCTCCTCGTAGTACTGGAATCCGAAGCCTTCGGGGCCCTCGAAGGACCGCTGGACCAGCACCCCGAGGGGCAGCAGGATCAGCAGGGCGATCGTCGCCATGACGAGCCCGAGCAGTGTCCACTGCCCGGCGCCGCGCGGCCGGCGCGCCACCGCGGAGGCGTCGACGAGTTTCAGCACGCTCTCGCGCCGCCGTGCCGTCCAGGCATGGACGGCGAGGATCAGCCCCACCGCCGCGAACTGCACGATCGTCAGGACCGCGGCCGTCGGCAGGTCGAGCAGCTGTGCGGTCTGCCGGTAGATCTCCACTTCGAGGGTCGAGTACGCGGGTCCGCCGAGGATCTGCACGACGCCGAAGGAGGTGAAGGTGAAGAGGAAGACCATCAGCCCGGCCGCGGCCACCGCGGGGCCGAGCGCGGGCAGCGTCACCGTCCGCCACGCCGTCCAGCGCGAGGCGCCGAGCATCCGCGCGGCCTCCTCCTGCCGCGGGTCGAGCTGCGACCAGAGGCCGCCGACCGTGCGGACGACGACGGCATAGTTGAAGAAGACGTGCGCGAGCAGGATCGCCCAGACGGTGGTGTCCAGGCGTACGCCCCACAGCTCGTCGAACAGCCCGCCCCGCCCGATCAGCGCGAGGAAGGCCGTCCCGACGACGACCGTCGGCAGCACGAACGGCACGGTGACGACGGCCCGCAGCGCCCGCTTGCCGGGGAAGTCGAAGCGCGCGAAGACGTACGCGCCGGGGAGCGCGATCAGCAGCGTGAGCGCCGTCGACGCGAGCGCCTGCCAGGTGGTGAACCACAGCACGTGCCGGATGTCGGACTGCCCGAGGACGTCCGCGATCCGGCCGAAGCGCCAGGCCCCGTCGACGTGCAGCCCGCGCGCGACGATCGCCGTGACCGGGTAGGCGAAGAAGAGCGCGAAGAACGCGACGGGCAGGCCCATCAGAGCGAGCCGCGCCGCGCCCGCGCGACGCAGACCCGCGCGCGGGCGGCTCTGCGACGACGGCTTCACCTTCGGCTCCGCGTCCGACTCCGACCCCGCCCCCTCCCCTGACTTCGCTACTTCAGTACGAGCGAGGTCCACGACTTGATCCACGGCTCACGGTTGTCGGCGATCTTCTTGGGATCCATGGTCTGCGGCTTGTCGACCGTCACTCCGTGCTCCGTGAAGAGTTCGGGCAGCTTCGTGCCCTCGCGCACCGGGTTCACGAACATGTTCAGCGGCATGTCCTCCTGGAACTCCTTGCCCGCGAGGAAGTCGAGGAGCGCCTTGCCGCCCTTGGCGTTCCCCGCGTTGCTGAGCAGGCCCGCGTACTCGACCTGTCGGAAGCAGGTGCCGGTCGCGACGCCGGTCGGTGCCTCCTTGGGCTGCGGCTTGGCGTAGAGCACCTCGACGGGCGGCGAGGAGGCGTAGGAGACGACGAGCGGCCGGTCGCCCTTGGCCTTCTTGCCGCCGGCGGACCCGGAGAACTCCTCGTTGTAGGCCTGCTCCCAGCCGTCGACGACCTTGACGCCATTGGCCTTGAGCTTCTTCCAGTAGTCCGCCCAGCCGCCGTCGCCGTACTTGGCGGCCGTGCCGAGCAGGAAGCCGAGGCCCGGCGAGGAGGTCGAGGCGTTCTCGGTGACCAGCAGGTTCTTGTACGCGGGCTTGGCGAGGTCGTCGAAGGACTTCGGCGGCGCCAGCTTCTTGTCGGCGAAGTACTTCTTGTCGTAGTTCACGCAGATGTCGCCGCTGTCCATGGGGGTGACCCGGTGCTTGCCCTGGTCGACGCGGTACTGCGAGCCGATCTTGTCCGACCCCTTGGCCTCGTACGACTGGAAGAGGCCGTTGTCGAGCGCCCGGGACAGGAGCGTGTTGTCGACGCCGAAGAAGACATCGCCCTGCGGGTTGTCCTTGGAGAGGATCGCCTTGTTGACGGCGGCGCCCGCGTCACCGTCCTTCAGGACGTGCACGCGGTAGCCGGAGCGCTTCTCGAAGTCCTTCAGCACGTCCTTGGACACGTTGAAGGAGTCATGGCTGACGAGCGTCACGCTCTTGGAGTCGGATTTCCCCGAACCGCCGTCGGAGCTGCCGCACGCGGAGACGGCGACGAGCCCGATGCCGACCGCCACGGCGGTGAACGTGACCTTCTTGGTGGTGCTCACTGAAACTTCCTCCTGGGTGACCAGGAAGAGACGCGGCCCCGCCCGCCGACCGACTGGCCTGCGGGCAGGGCGCTACAGCTTGAGTCATGCCCGAACTCCCTACCCGGAATGACCCGGGCGAGGTTCAGAGGGTCTGCGGCCCACCTGTCCAAGGTGCCGCACTCTCAGCGCTGTGGCGCTCCCCTGTCGGAAATATGCAGATGTGTGTACGAGACGTACGCCCGCACGCCCGTCAGACTACCTCTCGGCCGCGGCGAGCTGACCGCACGCTCCGTCGATCTCCTGACCCCGGGTGTCCCGAATCGTGACCGGTACACCGTGCGCCGCGATGGCCGCCACGAACGCCTTCTCGTCCTCGGGGCGCGACGCGGTCCACTTCGAGCCCGGCGTCGGGTTCAGCGGAATCAGGTTCACGTGCACCGGCTTGCCCTTGAGCAGCCGCCCGAGCCGGTCACCACGCCATGCCTGGTCGTTGATGTCGCGGATCAGCGCGTACTCGATGGAGAGGCGGCGGCCCGACTTGGCCGCGTACTCCCAGCCCGCGTCGAGCACCTCGCGCACCTTCCACCGCGTGTTGACGGGAACGAGCGTGTCGCGCAGCTCGTCGTCCGGCGCGTGCAGCGAGATAGCGAGGCGGCACTTGAAGCCCTCGTCGGAGAACCGGTGGATGGCCGGCACGAGCCCCACCGTCGACACCGTGATCCCGCGCTGCGACAGGCCGAGGCCGTCCGGCTCCGGGTCGGTGAGGCGGCGGATGGCGCCGGTCACGCGCTTGTAGTTGGCCAGCGGCTCGCCCATGCCCATGAAGACGATGTTGGAGAGGCGCGCGGGCCCGCCCGGGATCTCGCCGTCCCTGAGCGCCCGCATGCCGTCGACGATCTGGTGCACGATCTCGCCCGTCGACAGGTTCCGGTCGAGGCCGGCCTGTCCCGTGGCGCAGAACGGGCAGTTCATGCCGCAGCCCGCCTGGGAGCTGATGCACATGGTGACCCGGTCCGGATAGCGCATGAGCACCGACTCGACGAGCGTCCCGTCGAACAGCCGCCAGAGCGTCTTGCGGGTGGTGTCGTCGTCACAGCTGATGTGCCGCACCACGGACATCAGATCGGGCAGCAGCGCCTCACGGAGCTTCTCGCGCGAACCGGCGGGGATGTCGGTCCACTCCGCCGGGTCGTGGGCGTACCGCGCGAAGTAGTGCTGCGAGAGCTGCTTGGCGCGGAACGGCTTCTCGCCGGTGGCGGCGACGGCTTCCTTGCGCTCGGCGGGCGTGAGGTCGGCGAGGTGCCGCGGGGGCTTCTTGGCTCCGCGGGGCGCGACGAAGGTGAGTTCTCCGGGTACAGGCATGGTCCTTCCAGTGTCGCAGACATACGCGAAGGGGCTCGCCGCCCTGTGGACAACGAACCCCTAACGCACGTTTACGCAGGTCAGCCAGGTATGGATCAGCCCGAACCGACGAAGATGACCAGCAGCAGCCAGACCACGGGGGCCGTCGGCAGCAGCGAGTCGAGGCGGTCCATGATGCCGCCGTGGCCCGGCAGCAGCGTGCCCATGTCCTTGATGCCGAGGTCCCGCTTGATCATCGACTCGCCGAGGTCACCGAGCGTGGCGCTCGCCGCGACGGCGAAGCCGATCACCAGGCCCTGCCACCACTGGCCGTCGTCGATCAGGAACTGCAGGCACAGCGCGCCCCCGGCCATCGCGAAGGTGACCGCTCCGACCAGGCCCTCCCGGGTCTTGCCGGGGCTGATGCGCGGCGCCAGCTTGTGCTTGCCGAAGCGCCAGCCGATCGCGTACGCCCCGGTGTCGCTGACGACGGTCAGGAGCAGGAAGGTCAGCACCCGCATGGCGCCGTCCTCGGCGGTCAGCATCAGCGCCACGAAGGTCGCGAGGAAAGGAACGTAGAAGGCGGCGAAGACCCCCGCCGTGACGTCCTTCAGATAGCCCTCCGGCGGCTCCGTCATGCGCCAGACGAGGACCGCGAGGGCGGTGAGGGCCATCGCGACCCACGCGCCCTCGGTCTCGCGCACGTAACCGGCGACGACCATCGCCGCACCGCCCACCGCGAGCGGCACGAGCGGCGCCTTGATGCCCTTGCGCTCCTCGAGCCGCGAGGTGAGCTCCCAGAGGCCGACCACGACGGCGACCACTATGACGCCGATGAAGACGGCCTTCACGATGAACAGCGACGCGATGATCACCGCGCCGAGTCCCACACCGACTCCTATGGCCGCCCCGAGATCGCGGCCCGCGCTCTTCTTCTGCGGTGCGGCCGGGGCCGGCTGCGGCTGTGGTGCGCTGGGCATGGGCTCCTGCGGAGGCTCGTCACGGAACAGGGGGCCGCCCGTCCGAGTGGCCCCCCGGCCGTCGTCCTGGTCTCCGCCGTTGACGGGTACGTCGGGCACGATGGGCATGGGCTGCGTCTCAGACGGAAACAGCGCGTCCTGCGCATCGTACGCGGGACCTGACGGGGTCGCCCCCTGACCGGGCCCCGCGTCGGGCGGCCCCCAATACCCGGCTCTGGGCGGCGCCCCCCAGGAAGAGTCGTTCACGGATCGGTTCCTGATTCCTCGGACTCGAGACTCAGACTTCGAGCAGCTCGGCTTCCTTGTGCTTGAGCAGCTCGTCCACCTGCGTGACGTACTTCGCGGTGGTGTCGTCGAGCTCCTTCTCGCCGCGGCGGCCCTCGTCCTCGCCGATGTCGCCGTCCTTGATCGCCTTGTCGAGGGCCTCCTTGGCCTTGCGGCGGATCGACCGGATCGAGATCTTGGAGTCCTCGGCCTTGGTCTTGGCGACCTTGATGTACTCCTTGCGGCGGTCCTGGGTCAGCTCAGGGAACGTCACACGGATGATGTTTCCGTCGTTGCTCGGGTTGACGCCGAGGTCGGAGTCGCGGATCGCCTGTTCGATGTTGCGCAGCGCGCTCTTGTCGAACGGGGTCACCACGGCCATCCGCGGCTCGGGCACCGAGAACGAGGCCAGCTGGTTGATCGGCGTCAGCGCGCCGTAGTAGTCAGCCACGATCTTGTTGAACATCGCCGGGTGCGCACGGCCGGTGCGGATCGCGGCGAAGTCCTCCTTGGCGACCACGACGGCCTTCTCCATCTTCTCCTCGGCCTCGAGGAGGGTCTCTTCGATCACCACTTGCTCCTGCGTGTCTTGAGTAGGCCCGGCCGGCACGGGGCGGCCGGCTGCGTCGCGTGTCTTTCCTGCACGGTGTCCGACCGGCAGGGCTTTGTCCATCCCCTCAAGTGACGTCTCGCGTCCGTCTCTTGAGACTGGCCCAGGTCCCTCGGGTCAGGCCCGGCTTCCCTGGTCGCCCACGAGTGTGCCGATCTTCTCACCCTTGACGGCCCGGGCGATATTGCCTTCGGAGAGCAGCTCGAAGACGAGGATGGGCAGCTTGTTGTCCCGGCACAGCGTGATCGCGGTCATGTCGGCGACCTTGAGATCGCGGGTGATGACCTCGCCGTAGCCGAGGGCGTCGTACTTCACGGCGTCGGGGTTGGTCTTGGGGTCGGAGTCGTAGACACCGTCCACGCCGTTCTTGCCCATGAGCAGCGCCTCCGCGTCGATCTCCAGGGCGCGCTGCGCGGCGGTGGTGTCGGTGGAGAAGTACGGCATGCCCATGCCTGCGCCGAAGATGACCACGCGGCCCTTCTCCAGGTGGCGCACGGCGCGCAGCGGGATGTACGGCTCCGCGACCTGGCCCATGGTGATGGCGGTCTGGACGCGGCACTCGATGCCCTCCTTCTCCAGGAAGTCCTGGAGGGCGAGGCAGTTCATGACGGTGCCGAGCATGCCCATGTAGTCGGAGCGGGCCCGGTCCATGCCGCGCTGCTGGAGCTCGGCGCCGCGGAAGAAGTTGCCACCACCGATCACGATGGCGATCTGCGCGCCGTCACGGACGACGGCCGCGATCTCGCGGGCGATGGCGTGCACCACATCGGGATCGACCCCGAGGCCGCCTCCACCGGCGAACGCCTCGCCGGAGAGCTTCAGCAGGAAGCGTCCGGCAACTTTGTCGTCGTCACTCTTCGAGTCGGCCTTGGTGGTCATGTGGTTCTCGCTTCTCTTACTTGGCACACATGCGAAGAAGGCCACTGCCGGCGGGGTGTCGTTCGCATCCCATGCTCGGCAGTGGCCTCCTCGTCAGATCCTGCGGTCGTACGTCACGCACGAGTGCCGTGCGCGGGCGACCGCTGTCGACCCTAGCGGGGTCTACCGTCGATCGCGGTACGGACTCAGATGCCGACCTTGATGCGCGAGAAGCGCTTCAGGGTGACACCGGCCTCGGCGAGAACCTTCTCGACCGACTTCTTGTTGTCCAGCGCGTACGGCTGGCCGAGGAGGGTGGCCTCCTTGAAGAAGCCGTTGACGCGACCCTCGACGATCTTCGGCAGGGCGGCCTCGGGCTTGCCCTCGGCGCGGGTGGTCTCCTCGGCGACGCGACGCTCCGACTCGACGACGTCGGCCGGGACGTCCTCACGGGAGAGGTACTTCGGCGCGAAGGCGGCGATGTGCTGGGCGATGCCCTTGGCCACGTCGGCGTCGGCCTTGTCCAGCTCGACGAGGACACCGATCTGCGGGGGCAGGTCGGGCATCGTGCGGTGCATGTACGCGGAGACGTAGGCGCCGGAGAACTGCGCGAAGCGGTCCAGGACGATCTTCTCGCCGAGGTTGGCGTTGGCCTCGTCGACGTACGCCTGGACGGTCTTGCCGGCCTCGATCTCGGAGGCGAGGAGCGCCTCGAGGTCGGCCGGGGAGGTCTTGGCGACGTGGGCGGCGAGGTTGTTCGCCACGGCCTGGAACTTCTCGCCCTTGGCGACGAAGTCCGTCTCGCACTTCAGCTCGACGATGACACCGGAGGTGTTGTCGTCGGCGATGAGGGAGACCACGGCGCCGTTCTCGGCGGAGCGGCCCTCGCGCTTGGCGACGCCCTTCTGGCCCTTGATGCGGAGCGCCTCGACGGCCTTGTCGACGCTGCCCTCGGCCTCGTCGAGCGCCTTCTTGCAGTCCATCATGCCGGCGCCGGTGAGCTCACGGAGCTTCTTGACGTCAGCGGCGGTGTAGTTCGCCATGATCGAATTTCTCTCTCGAAGTCTGAAAGATCTACGAAGGTCTACGGGTGAAAGGCGGGGGCCGATGGCCCCCGCCGTCACTTACCGAACCTGTGCGGTCAGGCCTGCTCGGCGTCCGCGGCGGGCGCCTCGACGGCGGCAACCTCGGCGGGAGCCTCGGCCTGCTCGGCGTCGGCGGCCTTCTCCGTCTCGGCGGACTTCTGAACCTCGGCGTCGGCCTCGGCGGCCTTCGGCTCGTCGGCCTTCTTCTCGCCCTCGAGCAGGTCGCGCTCCCACTCGGCGAGCGGCTCGCCCTGGGCCTTCTCGCCCGGCTTCGAGTCACCGGTGGCCACGCCGGAACGGGCGATGAGGCCCTCGGCGACGGCGTCGGCGATCACGCGGGTGAGCAGGGTGACGGAGCGGATCGCGTCGTCGTTGCCCGGGATCTTGTAGTCGACCTCGTCGGGGTCGCAGTTGGTGTCGAGGATGGCGACGACCGGGATGTTGAGCTTCCGGGCCTCGCCGACCGCGATGTGCTCCTTCTTGGTGTCCACGATCCAGACGGCGCTGGGCACCTTGGACATCTCGCGGATACCACCGAGGGTCTTCTCCAGCTTGGCCTTCTCGCGCGAGAGCACGAGAAGCTCCTTCTTGGTGAGACCGGACGCGGCGACGTCCTCGAAGTCGATCTGCTCGAGCTCCTTGAGGCGCTGCAGACGCTTGTAGACGGTCGAGAAGTTGGTGAGCATGCCGCCCAGCCAGCGCTGGTTCACGTAGGGCATGCCGACGCGGGTGGCCTGCTCCGCGATGGCCTCCTGCGCCTGCTTCTTCGTGCCGACGAACATGACCGTGCCGCCGTGGGCGACGGTCTCCTTGACGAACTCGTAGGCGCGGTCGATGTACGACAGCGACTGGAGCAGGTCGATGATGTAGATGCCGTTGCGCTCCGTGAAGATGAAGCGCTTCATCTTCGGGTTCCAACGACGGGTCTGGTGACCGAAGTGGACGCCGCTCTCCAGCAGCTCCCGCATCGTGACGACGGCCATGGCCGCTCTCCTTGAGAATCTCGGTTGTGCCGCGTGTGCCGGACGGCACTCGCGCCTGACGCCCGCTGTGCGCCGTGCCCACGAGGGACCGAGGGGCGCTGACACCGGCTGTTTCATGGCCTGGTGCCGGGGCGTGCGAAGTCGACCCGGTGACCCGGATCGCCACGAGAAGTGTACGGGACCCGCGGGGTACCGGGTGACGCCGCCGTCGATGCCCAGGTCCCGGCGGTGTCCGGACGGCGGCCGCGCCTCACACGACCGGGTGACGCGCCTGTCCACAACCGGCCGGCCGTCCACAGATCCGGACCATGATCCCCGCGGCGGTGTCCGGCGCGGGACGGTTCTCCCATGCATCTCGGACTTCTGCTGCCGACGCTGGCAGCCCTGCTCGCGACGGTCCTGCCCGCGACCCCGGCCCCTGGCCCGCTCCCGGCCCCGCCGTCGGCCTCACGACCGGCCGCCGTCTGGCCGGTGGGCGCACCGACCGGCCGGCCCCAGGTCGTACGCGGCTGGGACCCGCCGTCGACCCCGTACGGCGCGGGCCACCGCGGCGTGGACCTGGCCGCGCCGCCGGGTAGTCCGGTACGGGCGGCGGCCCCGGGACACATCGTCTTCGCGGGCCGGGTGGCGGGCAGAGGCGTGATCTCGGTGGAACTGGACGGCACGGGCGACCCGCCGCTGCGCACGACATACGAACCGGTCAGGGCCTCGCTGAAGAAGGGCGACAAGGTCGGGGCGGGCGACGAGATCGGCACCCTGGAACTCCCGGCCGGCCACTGCCCGCGGAGCTGCCTGCACTGGGGCCTGCGCAGAGCCGGGACCTATCTGGACCCGTTGAGCCTGCTGCCCCCGTGGCTCCGGCACCGGGGCCCGTCCCGCCTGCTACCGGTGAGCCCCGGAACATGAGGCCTCCGTCAGCCCCGCACACCGCGCAGAGCCATGGCCACGGCTGCCTCGGTGATGGCGGTCGGGGCCTCGGCGGCGCCCAGCTCGATCCGCCGCACCGCCGCGTCCACGATCCCCTGCAGCAGCATCGCCGCCATCCGCGGCTGCTCGTGCCCCAGCTCCTCGAGCGCCTCGACGATCATCGCGATGAGGCCGCCGTGCGCGGCACGGATCTTCTCCCGCGCCCCCGCGTCGAGCTCGCTCGCGGAGATGGCGACCACGGCCCGGTGCCGCCGGTCACCCACCAGGGCGAGCTGTCGCCGCACATAGGCCTCGACCTTGCCCTCGGCCGACTCCGCACCCTCCATCGCCGCCGACACCTCCGCCGCCCAGACGGGGAAGTCGACCTCGCACAGCTCTTCCACCACGGCCGCCCGCGACCGGAAGTACTCGTACACGGAGGACCGGGCGAGCCCGGTGCGCTCGGCGAGGGCGGGGAAGGTCAGCGCCTCCGTACCGCCTTCGGACAGCAGGGAACGCGCGGCGTCCAGCAGGGCGCCGCGTTGCATCGACCGGTGCTCGGCCACTGAGGCCGCTCGAATCCTTGGCACGGCTCCACTTTACGGACGGCGCGCCGCGGGCGGGAGCCGCTGCCGTGCCCGCGCCGCCGGGGCAGGGACCATTCACCGTGCTCAGCGGCCAAAACTCGCCAGCTTCGCCCGCAGCTGCAGCACGGACTTCGTGTGGATCTGGCTCACCCGGCTCTCGGTCACGCCGAGCACATTGCCGATCTCGGCGAGCGTGAGGCCCTCGTAGTAGTAGAGCGTCACGACGGTCTTCTCACGCTCCGGCAGCGTGTTGATCGCCCGCGCCAGCAGCCGGCGCAGCTCCCGGTCCTCGGCGACCTCGACCGGATTGTCGGCCGCGTGGTCCTCGAGCGTGTCCATCAGGCTGAGCCGGTCGCCGCCCTCGCCGCCGACGTGCAGCAGCTCTTCGAGGGCCACCACGTTCGCCAGGGACAACTGGCTGAAAACCGCGTGCAGTTCCTCCAGTGCGATCCCCATCTCGGCGGCGACCTCCCCCTCCGAGGGAGTCCGCCTCAGCTGCGCCTCCAGCGTGGCGTAGGCCCGCTCGACATTGCGCGCCTTCTGCCGCACGGACCGGGGGATCCAGTCGAGCGCCCGCAGTTCGTCGATCATGGCGCCGCGGATGCGCGTGATCGCGTATGTCTCGAACTTGATGGACCGCTCGATGTCGAACTTCTCGATCGCGTCGATCAGCCCGAACACCCCGGACGAGACGAAGTCGGCCTGTTCGACGTTGGGCGGCAGCCCCACGCTCACCCGTCCCGCGACGTACTTCACCAGCGGTGAGTAGTGCAGGATCAGCTGCTCCCGCAGCCGCCCGTCGCCCGTCTCCTTGTACGACCGCCACAGCTCGTCCAGCGACGACGGCGCGGGGGGCCGCTCCCGCTCGCCGCTACGAGCGGCGGGGGGAACCGCTGCCCGGTCGGACCCTGAGGTGTGCTGGGGCATTCGTCGCCTTGAGCCGTTCTGCCGTGAACTGGTGAGGTCGCGTGAGCCGGTGGGGTCGCACGGGCCGGTGACGTCGCGCGAGCCGTTCGGAACGCCGGCGTCGGTCACGCCGGTGCGGTGGAGAGTGTGCGTGGGGTGAATGAGGTTGTCCGTCTGGTTGTCCGTCCGTGCCGACCGTCTGGTTGTCCGTCCGTGCCGGAAGACTTGTGAGCGTAGCGTGACTGAAGTGTCGCAGTGTGCGAACAGTATGGGGTCCTGAGGGCGCAGATACGTTCCGCTGGGCGCCCCCGAGGGGCAGATCCGTCGCTCTGTGTGATGGCGTCGGCGTATCAACTGCGTTATTTCCCAAGGCTGTCGAGGGTCATCCGTCCGGCGCAACACACTGGGTCACGATTCACCTCCATCGGCGAAGACGGACCGAAACGCCTGGCGTGTCAACTGCCAGCCGTCGCCATGTCGTTCGACGAACTCCAACGACTGAAGCTCGTACAATCGCCCGACCGCTTCGTCCTCCGTCGTCCCGGCGCCGACCGCGACATCCCGCGCCGCCACCCGCGCGCGGGCCGGCAGCGCCGCCAGGACGCGCTGCACCTCCGGAGCGAGCAGGTCACGCGGCACGACGGGGCCCCGCCGGGCCGGCGCGAGCTCCCCCATGTCACCGACGAGCTCGACGACTTCGGCGGCGTCGGTCACCAGGACACCGTCACCCCGCAGCAGTTCGTGCACCCCCGCGGAGAGACCGCTGGTCGCGGGCCCCGGCACCCCCATCGTGAAGCGTCCCAATTCCTGAGCGCTGCGTGCCGTGGCGAGCGCCCCACTGCGGTACGCGGCCTCGACCACCACCGTCCCCCGGGTCAGCGCCGCGATCACCCTGTTCCGCTGGATGAACCGGCTCGGTGTCGGGTGATCCCCCGGTGGCAACTCGCCCACGACAAGACCCTGTTCCGCGATCCGGCCGATCAGCTCGGCGTGCCCGCTCGGATAGGGACGGTCGACGCCGCAGGCCAGCACTGCCGCGGTGGCGCCACCGGCGCCGAGCGCCCCGCGGTGCGCGGCACCGTCCACCCCGTACGCCCCGCCGGAGATCACCACCCAGCCGCGCTCCGCGAGCCCCGCGGCGAGCCCCGCGGCCATGTGCGCGCCGTACTCCGTGCAGGCCCGCGCCCCGACGACGGCCACCGAGCGCAGCGCCCACATCCGCAAGGAGGGCCGCCCCCTGACCCAGAGCCCGACCGGCCGCGCGTCCCCCAGGTCGTCCAGCGTCACCGGCCACTCCGCGTCCCCCGGACACACGAACCTCCCCCCGACGTCCGCCGCCACCCGCAGATCCCGCTCCGGCCGCACCTCGGCCGCCCGTGCCCGCAGCCCCTCCCAGCGCCGCGCGGTCACCCCGGCCGGCCGCTCCTCCTCCCCGCCGAGCCTGCGCAGCAACTCGGCCGCGCCCAGCTCACGAAGCCACCGCCCGCCGACCGCGTCCCCCGGCTCCAGGACCCGGGTCAGGGCGACCCGGGCGAGCCGCTCGTCGTCCGGCGGCGCATCGGCGATCACGCCGGCGCCCCGATCGTCATCGGCACGCCGCGTGAGACCCCTGTACGCAATTGCAGCGCCAGGGCGACGTCCTGCGCGGTGGGCCTGCCGTGTCCCGCGAGGTCCGCGACGGTCCAGGCCACCCGCAGGACGCGGTCAAGGCCGCGGGCGGTCAGGAAGCCGCGCTCCAGGTCCAGCTCGGCCGCGTCCAGCGCGCCGGGGTCGGCGGGCCAGCGGGTGCGCAGCGCATGGCCGGGAACCTCGCTGTTGGTCCGCCAGCCGGTGCCGGTCAGCCTGGCCGCCGCTCTCTCCCGCGCGGCCCGCACCCGGTCGGCGACGGTCTGGGTGGACTCCCCGCGCGTGCCGTACCCGGCCAGTTCGGACCGGGTGACGGGCTCCGCGACGACCTTCAGGTCGATCCGGTCGAGCAGCGGTCCCGAGAGGCGGGCCTGATAGCGGCGGATGACGGAGGCGGGGCATTCGCAGCCGTCGCCCAGCAGCGTATGGCGGCCGCACGGGCAGGGGTTGGCCGCGAGCACCATCAGGAACTTCGCGGGCAGCCGCACCACACCGGCGCTGCGCGCGATCACCACGTGTCCCGATTCGAGGGGCTGGCGCAGGGAGTCCAGGGTCTGGCTGCTGAACTCCGGCGCCTCGTCGAGAAAGAGCACTCCTCGATGAGCGAGGGACACCGCCCCCGGCCGGGGCACTCCCTTGCCGCCGCCCACCAGGGACTGCATCGTCGCGGAGTGGTGCGGTGCGCAGTAGGGCGCGATGTCGACCAGTGGCTTGCCCGGTGGCAGCATGCCCGCCACCGAGTGGACCGCGGTGACTTCCAGGGACTCTTCCCGGGTCAGCCGGGGCAAGACGGCGGGCAGCCGCTCCGCGAGCATCGTCTTTCCGGCACCCGGCGGCCCTTGCAGGAAGAGGTGGTGCGCCCCTGCCGCGGCGACCTCGACGGCGGTCCTGGCCGGCGTCTGGCCGACGACATCGGCCAGGTCGAGCGCATGGGTGTCGTCCAGGGCGCCGCTGAGGCCCGTGCCGAGGCCGGTGCCGGGCACGCAGAGTCCGGCGAGCATCGGATCGGGCCGGCCCGTCTCGTCCGGCTCCTCCTGCGGCACCGGCTCATCGGTGAGCACCGCGATGAGCTGCCGCAGGCTGCGCACGCCGAGGACGGATACGCCCGGCACCAGCGCGGCCTCGGCGGCCGTGCACTCCGGGACGACCACCTGCTCGTACCCCGCGTCGGCCGCCGCGAGGACCGCGGGCAGCACGCCCCGGACCGGCCGCACCCGGCCGTCGAGGCCCAGCTCCCCGATCATCACGATGTCGGCGAGGACCTTCGGGTCGATCCGCTCGGCCGCTCCGAGGACGGCGCAGGCGACCGCGAGGTCGAATCCGCTGCCACCCTTCGGCACCGACGCCGGGCTCAGTCCGACCGTGAGCTTCTTCTGGGGCCACTCGCCGCCGGAGTTGACCACGGCGGCACGGACCCGGTCGCGGCTCTCGGTCAGGCTCTTGTCCGGCAGTCCCACCAGCGTGAACGCCGCGACGCCGGGCTCCAGATCGGCCTGCACCTCGACGACCACGCCCTCGACACCGACCAGGGCGACGGAACACGTGCGCGCGAAACCCATCACGCCACCCCCCGCGCGTGCTCGACCACGGGGACACCGCGCCGCGGGATCAGGACGCCGACCAGATCGATGCGGACGCCGCCCGGCGGTGGGCCGCCGCGCTCCTCGATCCAGCGCTCGGCCAGTCTCCGCAGCCGCTCCGCCTTGATCCGCCCCACGGCCGCCATCGGATGCTCGAACGGCACTGAGCCGTCCCGGCCCGCCCTGCGCGTCTTGACCTCGCAGACGACCAGGGCCTCGCCGTCCATGGCCACGATGTCGATCTCACCGGTTCTGCCCGCGCGCCAGTTGCGCTCCAGAACCGTCATCCCCGACTCGACCATCCGCCGTGCGGCCAGCTCCTCGCCGTACCTGCCGATTGCTCCCCGTGCGTTCATGTCGGCACCACCTCCGGCACCCACAGTCACGCGTCGGCCCGCACCTGTTGGATCTTGGTGCACTACTCACCGGTTGTGGAAAACTCCGCCACCCCTGCGAGTGAATTCCACCGCGCTCCGGCTCGCCCCCGAGGGCGCCGGTCCTGGCGGCAGCCCTGGCCGCCTCAGCTGCCCGGCAGCTCGAGATCGCTCTTGTTGAGCTCCTCGATGTTCACGTCCTTGAATGTGAGAACGCGCACTTGCTTGACGAAACGAGCGGGTCTGTACATGTCCCACACCCAGGCGTCCGCCATGGACACCTCGAAGAAGACCTCGCCCTGGACCGAGTGCACCTGCATCTCGTAGTCGTTGGTGAGGTAGAAACGGCGCTCCGTCTCGATCACGTATTTGAACAGACCGACGACATCGCGGTACTCCCGGTAGAGCTTCAGCTCCATCTCGGTCTCGTACTTCTCGAGGTCCTCGGCGCTCATGGCATGTTCCCCTTCAGCCGTGCGTCCCCCTATTGTGCGTCAGCCCCGCGAACCCCTACACGATTTCCGTGTCGAGGATCTCGGGCCGATTCGGGGGCCCCTCGTCGAGCAGTCTGCGAAACAGCCCGGCGAGCCTGGTCGGATACACCGTCTCATGAGCCTCGGTCAGTTCTCGGCACGTCCACCAACGTGCTCCGGTGACACTGCGTCTTTCCAGTTCCGTGAGGCCCTCGGCGACGGTCCGCGTCTGTGACGTGCGGGCCAGGTAGTACCACTCGTCCTGGTCCCAGCGCCGCCCGGCGAACGGGAAGGAGCAGACCCGCCGCCACAGGACGGGGCCAAGCTCGACGTCCGTGATGCCGGTCTCCTCCCGCAGCTCGCGCAGGGCCGCCTCCTCCCGCGTCTCGTCGCCCTCCACACCGCCGCCCGGCGTGAACCACCAGTCGTCCGCCGGATTCCCGGGCTCATAGCCGTGCAGCAGCAGGATGCGGTCGTCCCGGTCCAGCAGGACCACGCGCGCGACCCGGCGCAACGGCCGCCCCGACAGTGACGCCGCGCTCTCAGCCGGCACTCGCGGTCTCCCCGGCACGGCTCCCGCCGCGTCGACGGCCCAGACGCTTCGCCACCGGCCCGTACGCCGCACCGCCCAGGACGAGGACCATGCCCGCCACGACAGCGATCACCACCATGCGCAGCGGTCCCGGCCGCGAGATGCCGCCCGGCATGTCCGCGAAGCCCTTGGGCCGTTCCAGCATGCCGAACTCGTCCATCGGCCAGGCCACCGCGTCGACCCGCGCCCGCACGGCATCGCGCGGCACCGAGCCGTGGTCCGCGTCGCCCAGGTGCACGCTGGAGTCCAGGGAACCGCTGCGCTCGTCGCCGAGGAGGAAGAGGCGGCCCTCGGGGACCGTGGTGGTGGGGATGCCGGTGGCCGCGGCGCCCTGCCCCTCGGGCAGATACGGTTCTGCGACTTCCTTGCCGTTGACGGTCAGCTTGCCGTCCTTGCAGCAGGCGACCTTGTCGCCGCCGATGCCGACGACGCGCTTGACCATCGGCAGATCGCCCCAGGTCGACTGCTTGAAGACGACGACGTCACCGCGGCGCACGTCGTCGCCGTCTATGCGCTGTGCGAGCACCCGGTCGCCGGAGCCGATCGTCGGTGTCATCGATCCGGTGGGGACGGTGTACGGCTGGTACTGGACGGCGCCCCAGGCGAACCCGCCGAGGAAGAGCACACAGCCGAGGGCCACGGCGATGCCCGACAGCACGCTGCCGAGCCTTCCGCGGCCCTCGTCCGTACGACGTGTCCTGCTCATCCCAGTGCTCCCCCGCTTCGGAGACGACCCCGCCGCCCCTGCGGGCGGCGGAAGATCGGCGATCTGGGACGGCACCCTACCCGGCGGTACTGCCGCCAGAAACCCTCGCGTCGCGCGCGGCGGCCACCGTGAGCCGACGCCTGCGCCACAGCACGACCGGGACGGCTCCCGCGAGTCCGAGGACGCTCGGGGCAGCGCTGGAGAGCGCGTTGATGCCCGGCTGGTCGAAGGTGTCGGGCTTGGGCAGCGTCGTCCAGCGGGTGGGCGGCCAGGCGATCACGATGGCGCGGCCCACGACGTTGTCCACGGGGACGGCGCCGCCCCCGGGCTGGTTCTGGTGGTAGCGCGAGTCCAGGGAGTTCTGCCGGTGGTCACCCATGACCCAGATTTTGCCCTTGGGTACCGTGACCTTGAACTGGCCGCCCTGGTCGTCGACGCTGCAAGGGGTGTTGCCGGCGAAGACGTACGGCTCGTTCAGCGCCTTGCCGTTGACCTTCACCGGGCCCGTGCCCTTGCATTCCACGGTGTCGCCGCCCACGCCGATGACGCGCTTGATGAGGTCCTTCTCGTCGGCGGACGGCATCAGGCCGACCCAGCCGAGGACCCGCTGGACCGCGTTCGGGTCGGGCGTGGGCTCGCCGTCCAGCCAGTGGCCGGGGTCCCGGAAGACGACGACCTCGCCGCGCTCGGGCTCGGATCCGAACCACGGCGTCAGCTTGTCGACGAGGACGCGGTCGCCCTGCTGCAGCGTGTTCTGCATCGAGTCCGACGGGATTGAGAACGCCTGGACCAGGAAGGTCTTGATGACCAGTGCCAGGACCAGGGCGATGCCGATGAGGAGCGGGAGCTCCTTCCAGAAGGAGCGGGGCTTCTTCCGCTGCTTGCCGCCCTGCTCCTTCGTCGCGCCGCCGGCGGCGCCGTCGGCGTCCGTGCCGTCATTCCCGGGGGTGGCACCGCCTTCGACGCCCTCGACGCCCGGCTCGTCGGATCGCTCCGGCCGCTCCTCGGGCCCCTCGTGTCCGGATCGTGCGCCGACCGCCAAATCCCCCACATCCACTCCTCAGTCCGTGCCGCCGCCTGCCCCAGATGCGATGCAGGCCCACCACTCCCATAACGAGCGGGAGTTCCGCAGGGGTCGGGAGCCGGATCAATCCATATCGATCGCCGGGGGCCACCCTATGCGACACACCTGTGGCCACGGCCTTTCCCGCACGCGCGTCGGGAACTGACGCAAATGTGGCGGGCTCGTCCAGTTTGCGCCAGTGGCCGAAGGGCCAGGCGATGACGATCGCGCGCCCCACCACCTCGTCCTCGGAGACGGTGCCGTGGAACTTCTCGGCGCGGTGGAAACGGGAGTCGGCCGAGTCGCTCCGGTGGTCGCCCATCATGAAGAGGCGCCCTTCGGGGACCTTCACCTCGAACGCGAAGGCGGAGGGCTTGTCCCCGGGGTGGATGTAGGGCTCGTCGAGGGGGGTGCCGTTGACGGTGACCTTGCCGTTCTTGTCGCAGCACTTCACGGTGTCGCCGCCGACGCCGATCACACGCTTGATCAGGTCCCGCTCGCTGTCGGAGGGAAGCAGACCGATCTGGGTCAGGCCCTCCTTGATCTGCTTGACGACCACGGGGTCGTGATTCTTCTTGCCCTGCTCCTCTTCGAGCCAGTTGCCGGGGTCCTTGAAGACGACGACGTCACCGCGGTCCGGCTTCGCCCCGAACCACGGCGTGAGCTTGTCGACCAGTACCCGGTCGCCGATCCGGATCGTCTGCTCCATGGATCCCGAAGGGATCACGAAGGCCTGCACAAGGAAGGTCTTCAGGACCAGAGCTATCAGCAGGGCCACCCCTATGAGGAGCGGCACTTCCTTGATGGCCGAGCGCCGCCTGCGCCGCTTCACCTTCTTCGCGAGCTTGCGCCGGTCGGCCCGGCCGGGCAGTACGGGGCCGTCGGTCGGCCGGGACCCGGTGGGCAGTGGCGTGTGCGCGCTGTTCTCGGCACCGCGCGTCCGGCCGCGGTTACCCATGCGCGCCGCCGGGTCCGGGCACGCGCGCGTAGCCGTCGGGACGCTTCAGGGAGGTCCAGTGACCGACCGGCCAGGCGATCCAGTCGGCCCTGCCGATGACCTCGTCGACGGGGATCATGCCGCCGCCGGGCTCGCCGAGGTGGTCGCGGGAGTCCCTGGAGTCACTGCGGTGATCGCCGAGGAGGAAGAGGCTGTCCTCGGGGACGACGACGTCGAAGGGCACCTTGGAGGGAGGGTTGCCCGGGTAGAGGTACGGCTCGTCGACGGGCTCGCCGTTCACCTTGATCCTCCCCCGCTTGTCACAGCAGACCACCCGGTCTCCCCCGGTTCCGACGACGCGCTTGATGTAGTCGGCGTCTCCGAAGTACCCGCTGCCGTCAAAGACGACCGCGTCACCCCGCTGCGGTCCGGAACCGAAACGGTACGCCAACTTGTTGACGAGTACCCGGTCCCCGGAGCGGAACGCGGGCTCCATGGAGCCGCTCGGAATCTGGAAGGGCTGCACCACGAAGGTGCTGATGACGAGCAGGAAACCCATGCACAGCAGGAACGTCAGGGTCCATCCGCCGCCCGGCAGCCAGTCGGTGAGGAACGCGAAAACGGAGCGCGACCGTTCCTCCGTCTCCTCGGATGCTTCGGCGACGTGCGGGACGTCGCCGGAATCGGAGGGTGGGGAGGAGCGGTCGCGCTCCGTGTGCTGTGCTTCGGTGTCCATCGGGGCCAGATGCTATCCGGCCCCGCTGTGGACCCGCGCGGGAGCTCAGCGCTCGCGCTTCTCCTTGATCTTCGCGGCCTTGCCGCGCAGCTCACGGAGGTAGTACAGCTTCGCGCGGCGCACGTCACCGCGGGTGACGAGCTCGATCTTCTCGACGATCGGGGTGTGCACCGGGAAGGTGCGCTCGACGCCGACGGAGAAGGAGACCTTGCGGACCGTGAAGGTCTCGCGCACGCCGGCACCCTGGCGACGGATGACTACGCCCTTGAACTGCTGCACACGGGAGCGGTTGCCCTCGATGACGCGCACGTGGACGTTGACGGTGTCACCCGGGCGGAAAGCCGGGACGTCGCTGCGCAGCGACGCGCTGTCGACGGAGTCGAGCAGGTTAGCCATGATCGTCTGCTTTCTTCACTGATGCCACAGGTCATCAGTGGGATGTGATGATGAGGATTCGGTAGCTGTTCGCGTCGGGCGGGCGTCTTGGCCTTCCCCGCCGAGCGGGGAGAAGAGCTTCGGCCGATCCCCCTGTGGCAGGGGCGCACGCTGGACGTACAGCAGCGGCCTATTCTTCCACGGCTTGGGGGTCTCGCCCAAATCGGCCGTCGGGCCCCGGCCGCCACCCCAGGATCGAGAGCATCTCGCGGTCCTTCTTGTCGAAGGCCCCGGGCTCGCAGCGCTCGATGAGATCGGGCCTGTTGCGAACGGTGCGCCGCAGCGCCTCGTCCCGCCGCCAGCGCGCGATCTTGCCGTGGTGGCCGCTGAGCAGCACGTCGGGGATGCCGTGCCCGCGCCACTGGGGAGGCTTGGTGTAGACCGGACCCTCCAGGAGGTTGGCCATGGCTCCGGGGGCGAAGGAGTCGTCCTGGTGGGACTCGGCGTTGCCGAGCACGCCCGGCAGGAGCCGGGCCACGGCCTCCGTGACGACCAGGACGGCGGCCTCCCCGCCGGCGAGGACGTAATCGCCGATGGAGACCTCGTAGACGGGCATGCGGGTCGCGTACTCGTCCGTGACGCGGCGGTCGATGCCCTCGTAGCGCGCGGGGGTGAAGACGAGCCAGGGGCGCTCGGAGAGCTCCACGGCGAGCTCCTGGGTGAAGGGGCGGCCACTGGGCGTGGGGACGACCAGGACGGGCCCGTGGGCCCCCGCCTCGTACCCGTCGGCGAGCACGTCGTCGAGGGCCGCGCCCCAGGGCTCGGTCTTCATGACCATGCCGGGGCCGCCGCCGTAGGGGGTGTCGTCGACCGTGTTGTGCCGGTCGTACGTCCACTGTCTGAGGTCGTGGACCTGGACGTCGAGCTGCCCACGCGCGCGTGCCTTGCCGACGAGGGAGACGTTCAGGGGGTCCAGGTACTCGGGGAAGATCGTGACGACGTCGAGCCGCATTACGCCTCGTCCCGCGCGGAGGCGATCTCGGCGCGGTCGTCGATGAGACCGGGGGGCGGGTCGATGACCGCGCGCTGGGCATCGAGGTCGATCTCGGTGACGATCTCCTCGACGAAGGGGATCATGACCTCGCTGCCGTCGGGCCGTTCCACGATGAAGAGGTCCTGCGAGGGCAGGTGCGAGATCTCGGTGATCCGGCCGACCTCCGTGCCGTCCTCCAGGACGACGTCGAGGTCCATGAGCTGGTGGTCGTAGAACTCGTCCTCGTCCTCGGGGAGCTCCGCCGGGTCGACCTCGGCGATCAGGATGGTGTTGCGCAGCGCCTCTGCGCCGGTGCGGTCGCGTACGCCCTCGAAGCGCAGCAGCAGTCGGCCGCTGTGCACCCGGCCCGACTCGATGGTCAGCGGGCCTGCGGAGGCGGGGTCCGTGGCGAGGACGGCACCGGGGCCGAGCCGCAGCTCCGGCTCGTCGGTGCGGACCTCGACGGTGACCTCACCCTTGATGCCGTGGGCACGGCCGATGCGGGCGACTACCAACTGCACTGCGTTTCTCCTCATCCAACGACTACGGGCCGGGGAAGGCCCTGGAGCCCTCCCCGGCCCGAGCCGGTGCTGCTGTGGTTCTGCGAACCCGGTTCAGCGAACCTGGTCCACGTCGACGAGGTCGACGCGGACACCGCGGCCACCGATGGCGCCCACGACCGTGCGCAGGGCACGCGCGGTGCGGCCGTTGCGGCCGATCACCTTGCCGAGGTCGTCAGGGTGGACCCGGACCTCGAGGACGCGCCCGCGGCGCAGGTTGCGCGAGGCCACCTGCACGTCGTCGGGGTTGTCGACGATGCCCTTCACGAGGTGCTCGAGAGCCTCCTCGAGCATGCTCAGGCCTCGGTGGACTCGGTGGACGCGGCTTCGGCCTCGTCCGCCTTCTTGTCCGACTTCTTGGCCTTCTGGGTGATGGCCTCACCCTTGGCGTCGTCGCCCTCGAGACCCTTGGTGAAGGCCTCGAAGGCGGCGCGCTTGTCCTTGGGCTCGGCGACCTTCAGCGGCGCCGGGGCCGGCAGGCCCTTGTGCTTCTGCCAGTCGCCGGTGAGCTTTAGGATGGCCATGACCGGCTCGGTCGGCTGGGCGCCGACGGACAGCCAGTACTGGGCACGCTCCGAGTTGACCTCGATGCGCGAGGGGTTCTGCACCGGGTGGTACAGACCGATCTCCTCGATGGCCCGGCCATCACGGCGGGTACGGGAGTCGGCGACGACGATGCGGTAGTGAGGCGAACGGATCTTGCCCAGACGCTTCAGCTTGATCTTGACTGCCACGGGAGTGGTGTCTCCTGGTCTTGACGTGGGTGGGCACAACAGTGATGCCGCGTGGGGTTGCGGTACTCGAGTGCCCGATGGACGCGTCAGCCGGAGGAGAGAGGGGTCCTGTGCGACTGTCGAGTACAGCTAGCCATTGTGCCATACGTCCCCGGGGCGCCCGAACCCGGACCGGGCGCCCCGGCCGGGCTCAGCCCACACCCACGGCGACCACGTCCGGGATGCGGAACGGCTTCCCGCAGCCGCCGCACATGATCGGCGCCTGGGCGAGCACCGAGGGGACGACGCGGACGTTGCGCCCGCAGTCGCAGACCGCCTTCACTCGCACGCCTCCTCCTGAGGAGCCGTGCCGGGCGGCGGGGCCCCGGAAGCTGCGCGCGGTGTCCGCCGTCGTCGCCGCGGTGTGCGCCTTCAGCGCGCGCTGCAGGCGCTCGATCGTCGGGCGGTAGAGCTTCTTCGCCTCCGGGTTGAGCGTGACCAGGGAGAAGCCGCTGCTCGGATGTGGCTCCTCGGGGTGGTCGAGGCCCAGCTCCTCGGCGATCGCGAGGAATCTGCGGTTGTGGTAGCGGCCGGCACGTGAAGTGTCGCGTACACCGCGCGAGGCGGCGATGCCATGGACTGCTTCGTGAAGCAGTCGCTCGAAGGAGAGCTCGGCGCCACAGGCGGACGACGACTCTCCGATCAGGGATTCGGGCGCGGCAAGGTCGGGCAGCTCGGGGTGGTGCCGCTGAATGTCGGCCCACGCCTGTGCCAGCTCTGCGGCGAGAACAGGTGGTGTCGTGCTCACGTCGTGACAACGAGCCGAGTGCCCCGGGGGTTCCATTCCGGGGCATCCCAAATAATTTGCACGTACCCGTCAGTTGCCATTGATGCGTCCGGACGAGGGCGGGTGCGCTGATCTGCGGAGAAGCCTCACAGCTCGCATCAAGCCGGTACGTAGCGGCGCGTACGCCCCAGCGCGTAGCCCATGTCCTCGCGCCGGGTGGGAGCGGGCGACGACAGCGACGTTACCCGGGGTCTCATCGGCGTCCGGCACCGGCCCGCGGTCCGGCGTACCCGGGAGGGGCGCACAACGGTGGCACGCAAGCATTGCCCGACAACCTCTGGACTCCACGACGGATGCGGAGTTCTCTGGCATACGGGGGGAGTGCGAGCGCACTGCACGGGGGCGGATGAACCGTTGGATTCCGGCACTGCACCAACTCTCGTTTGATTGGGGCGCTTTCGATGACACCAACACTCGTGCAGTCGCACCTCCCCCGCGCGGGCGCTTCGCCCCGTGTGGACCTGTGTGCACGCGCGCGTGACTGGGCGGAGATCCAGGAACGGATGCTGGTCCCGCTCTATGAAGCGGTGTACGAACGGCTCGAAGTGAATGGAGGCACCCGGCTCCTCGGCCTCGGCTGCGGTTCCGGACTGGCTCTGCTGATGGCCCTCTCCCGCGGCGCCGCGGTCACCGGCGTCGACCCCGCGCACCCCGAACGCCTCGCTCTCGCGCGCGAACGTCTGCTGGCGGACGGCGGGGAGGCAGCACGCGCGCGTGCCGGTACCCGCCTGGTGGAAGGCGGCCCGGCGGACGCGGCGGACCCGGAGCTGCCCGCGTACAACCTCGTCACCGCCTTCCAGCCGATCGGCTGCATGGCGGGTGACTCCGAAGGGCTGTCCGACCTCCTGGAGGCGGCGGCCCCGCTCGCCGGGCGCGGCGCCCCGGTGGTACTCGCCGGCTGGGGCCCTCCGGAGCGTTGTGCGACCTCCTCAGTACTGAGGGTGGCGACGAAGCTCGCCGATCCGCTCCGGTCCACGGGCAGCTGGCGCCCCGCGCTCCGGGACGACCTGGAGGAAGTCGCCCATCGGGCGGGGCTCAAGCCGGACGGCTCGGGCCGGGTGGCGTGCCCCTTCGGATACGCGGACGTGGAGAGCGCGGCGCGCGGGCTGCTGTCGACGGGGCTGTTCGACGCGGCGGTGGGCGCGACGGACCAGGTGCAGGTCGACAAGGAGCTGACGGAGGCGCTGCATCCGCATCGGCGCGGGGACGGCACGGTGTGGATGCCGAACGTCTTCCGCTACCTGATCGCCCGCACGCCCTAGCCGCCCGCGGCGGCCGAAACTGCCGGCCCGGGCCAAGGTCACAGGCCCTCGCCGTCCTTGGCCATCCGCGTGATGCCCGCCACCCGGTACGCCTGCGCTTCCTCCAGCGTCTCGTTCTCCAGCAATGCCACGGCCAGCGCGTCGAGTTGGTCCCGGTGGTCGCGCAGCTGGCGGCAGGCGCTCTCGTAGCACTCGTCGACGATCCGGCGCATCTCACCGTCGATGGTGTCGAGGGTCCCGGGGGCGGCCGCGAGCCCGTACGCCTGCTGGGCGTCGTTCGGCAGGGCCGAGAGGCGGCCCACGAGTTCGCTCATGCCCCAGCGGCCGACCATGCCGCGCGCGATGTTGGTGACCTGCTCCAGGTCGTTCTCGGCGCCGGTGGTGACGACTCCGTAGACGACGTGTTCGGCGGCCATGCCTCCCAGGGCGCCGATGATGCGACCTCTGAGGTACTCCTCGGTGTACGCGTATTTGTCGGAGTCGGGAGTCGAGAGCGTCACGCCCAGCGCACGCCCGCGCGGCACGATCGTGATCTTGCGGACCGGGTCGGCGCCGGGTTGCAGCATGCCGAGCAGGGCGTGGCCGCTTTCGTGGTACGCGGTGCGCCTGCGCTCGTCCTCCGGCATCACGAGCGGCCGCTCGGCGCCGAGCTGGACCTTCTCCATGGCTTCGGAGAGGTCGGACTGGGTGACCGTTCGCTGCTTGCGCTTGACGGCGACGAGGGCCGCTTCGTTGGCGAGGTTGGCGAGTTCGGCGCCGGTCATGCCCGGCGTCGTACGGGCGACCTGGGCGAGGTCGACGTCGTCGGCCAGTGGGATGGCCCGCGTGTGGATCTTGAGGATGGCCTCGCGGCCGCCGCGGTCGGGCGGTGAGACGTTGACGACGCGGTCGAAGCGCCCGGGTCTGGTGAGGGCGGGGTCGAGGACGTCTGCGCGGTTGGTGGCGGCGAGCACGATGACGCCTTCCGCGCCGGAGAAACCATCCATCTCGGTGAGGATCTGGTTCAGCGTCTGCTCGCGCTCGTCGTGCCCGCCCATTCCGCTGCCGCCGCCCCGCGCGCGCCCGATGGTGTCGATCTCGTCGATGAAGATGATCGACGGCGCGACCTTGCGGGCCTCGGCGAAGAGTTCGCGTACGCGCGAGGCGCCCACGCCCACGATCATCTCGATGAAGCCCGAGGCGGAGGCGGAGAAGAAGGGCACGCCCGCCTCGCCCGCCACGGCGCGGGCGAGCAGCGTCTTGCCGGTGCCGGGCGGCCCCGCGAGCAGCACGCCGCGCGGCATCCTGGCACCCATCCTGCGGTAGGCGTCGGGGTTCTTCAGGAAGTCGACGACGTCGTTGAGCTCGCCCTCGACCTCGTCGATCCCCGCCACGTCCTCGAACGTGGTCCGCTTCGCCCCGGGCTCCAGTTCGACGGGTTTCGGCGGCGTCTTGCGGCCGAGCATGCCGCCCCCGCCGCCCATCCCCGCGCCCATGCGCCGGGCGATGAAGATCCAGAGCACGACGAGCAGCAGCATCGGGGCGAGCGAGATGAGCAGGTTCGACAGGAAGCTGCGCTCCTGCACCACAGGCTCGGCGGTGACGGTGACCTTGTGCTTGGTCAGGTCGTCCCAGAGCTTGTCGTCGGCGAAGGCGGGGCGCTGCGTCGTGAACTTGGTGTACTTCCCCTTGTCACCGTCCGGCTTGGACTGCTCCTTCTTGAGCTGCCCCTGGATCGCGTCGCCCTTGGAGTAGATCTTCGTGACGTTGCCGGAGTCGACCTGCTTGGCGAACTCCGTGTACGAGATCGTCGGCTCGTCGCCGTCGTTGAAGAAGGACAGGACGAGGTTGGCGATGAGATACACGATCAGAGCCGTCAGGACCAGGCCGCCCCAGCCGCCCGGCATCTTCTTCTTCGGCGGCGGCGTCGGGTCGGGCGGCGGCGCGCCCTCGGAACGCCACGGCGGATCGGGCGCCTGGCGCGGCGGCACAGGGTTGCTCATATCCGGACGTTACGTCAGAAATTGGCCTCGGGCACCTGCTCCGGGGGGCCGGGAAACGCCAATGGGGCGCCCCTTTACGGAGGGGCGCCCCATTGGCGTACGGGACGGAACAGCCCATGATCGGGCGGGCGGTTCCGTCCACTCGACGAACGTCAGCCCATGAACTTCTTGAACTCGTCGGGAAGCTCGAAGTTCTGGCCGGCCTGGCCACCCGGAAGCCCGAAGGCGCCGCTGTCCTGACCGGCCTGCTCGCGGCGGGCGGCCGCCTCCTGCTCCTCCTGCTTGCGCTTCATCGGGTTGCCGGAGCGGCGCTTGCCCTTGGCCTGCTTCTGCTTCTTCTTCTGCCTGCCGGGGCCGCCGCCCATGCCCGGCATCCCGGGCATACCCGGCATGCCGCCGCCCTGGGCCATGCGGGACATCATCTTCCGCGCCTCGAAGAACCGCTCGACGAGGTTCTTCACGGCGCTGACGTCGACGCCGGAGCCCTTGGCGATACGGGCCCGGCGCGAGCCGTTGAGGATCGTCGGCTCCTGACGCTCGGCGGGCGTCATCGACTTGATGATGGCGGCGGTACGGTCCACGTCCCGCTCGTCCAGATTGGCGATCTGGTCCTTGATCTGCCCCATCCCGGGCATCATCCCGAGCAGCTTGCTGATGCTGCCCATCTTCCTGACCTGCTCCATCTGGGCCAGGAAGTCGTCGAGGGTGAAGTCCACACCCTTCTTGGAGGCCAGCTTGGAGGCCATCTTCTCGGCCTCTTGCTGCGAGAAGGTCTGCTCGGCCTTCTCGATCAGCGTGAGCATGTCGCCCATGCCGAGGATGCGGGACGCCATGCGGTCCGGGTGGAACGCGTCGAAGTCGTCCAGCTTCTCGCCGTTCGAGGCGAACATGATCTGACGCCCTGTGACCTGCGCGATCGAGAGCGCGGCACCACCGCGGGCGTCACCGTCGAGCTTGGAGAGCACGACGCCGTCGAAGCCGACGCCGTCCCGGAAGGACTCGGCCGTGTTGACCGCGTCCTGACCGATCATGGCGTCGACGACGAAGAGGACCTCGTCCGGGCTGACGGCGTCGCGGATGTCCGCGGCCTGCTGCATCAGCTCCTGGTCGATGCCGAGGCGTCCCGCGGTGTCGACGATGACGACGTCGAACTGCTTGGTCTTCGCGTACTCGACCGAGTCCTTGGCGACCTGCACCGGGTCGCCGACGCCGTTGCCCGGCTGGGGGGCGTAGACGCCGACGCCGGCGCGCTCCGCGACCACGCTCAGCTGGTTGACGGCGTTGGGGCGCTGGAGGTCGCAGGCGACGAGCAGCGGCGCGTGGCCCTGGCCCTTCAGCCAGAGACCGAGCTTGCCCGCGAGGGTCGTCTTACCGGCACCCTGGAGGCCCGCGAGCATGATGACGGTCGGGCCCGTCTTGGCGAAGCGCAGGCGCCTCGTCTCGCCACCGAGGATGCCGACGAGCTCCTCGTTGACGATCTTGATGACCTGCTGGGCGGGGTTGAGGGCCTGGGAGACCTCGGCGCCGGTCGCGCGCTCCTTGATCTGCTTGATGAAGGCGCGGACGACGGGCAGGGCGACGTCCGCCTCGAGGAGGGCGATGCGGATCTCGCGCGCCGTGGCGTCGATGTCCGCCTCGGACAGGCGGCCCTTGCCCCGGAGGTTCTTGAATGTCGCTGCGAGGCGGTCGGAGAGAGTATCGAACACGGCGGTCGCGAATCCTCGGGTCGGGGGAAGGGGAACAGGTCGCCTTCCAGAGTATCGGTCGACCGAGGGCACCGTGCGGTGGGCTTGGGCGGTTGTTCTGCGCGGGCCCCTGGCGGGGTGGCGTTCCGGTGGGCTCCGGTGGGTGGGCTCCCCCGCCTCCGTCTGCAGGTACGAACGGGCCCGCCGCTCCGCGGCGGATGTCTCCCACCCACCCACCCGTTTGCCCCGCGACGCACGGCGGGAGTAGGGGCGGGGGGGGCGGGTACATCCCCGCGACGCACGAATGGCAGCAGGGCCGAGGGTGGGGACATCCCCGCGACGCACAGCGGGAGCGGGGGCCCCGGGAGGGGCGGGTACAACCTCGCGACGCACGACGGAAGTAGGGACCCGGGGGGTGGGAACATCCCCGCGACGCATGGCGGGAGCGGGGGTCCCGGGAGGGGCGGGTACGCCCCCGCGACGCGCAGCGGGAGCAGGTGCCGGAGAGGGACCCGCGACGTACAGCCGAGACAGGGGAGCGAGACAGGGGAGCCAGTAGGTGCGCCCCCACCGGGGCGCGGTCGCACGCGCGCCGGAGGGGACGTGGGGGTATGTGCGAACGGAGCACCGAGCATCCTGTAGCCCCATTGTTCGTGCAGCGCGACGCAGGGATAGCGAGTACGCACATACCCCCGCGGCCCCGCCCCACAACCGCACAACAGCGCAGACCCCAGCCCCAGCGCAGCCGCACACGCCACCGCCCACGCCACCGCACACGCAACCGCCCACGCCACCCAAGCCCACCCCCCACCCCCTACCCCCGCAACCCCCCCTCCACCCCCCGAGCAACCCCCACCGCCCGCTCCCCCGCCAACGGCCCCCCATCCGCCCCCGTCACATAGAACGCATCCACCGCGTTCGCCCCCAGCGTCGACACATGCGCACTCCGCACCACCACCCCCGCCGCCTCCAACGCCCGCCCGATCCGGTGCAGGAGGCCCGGGGCGTCCTGGGCCCTCACCTCGATCACCGTTGCGAGGCGTGAAGCCGCCGGGGCCACCGTCACCCGGGCCGGCGGGGCGGCCGGGCCGCGGCGGCGCGGGTAGGCCGCCTCCCGCTCCGCGAGCCGCGCCTCGATGTCGAGTGAGCCGTCGAGTGCCCGCACGAGATCGGCCCGCAACCGCGTCGCCTGCGGCAGCGAGCCGTACTCCGCCGCCACCCGCCAGCTGAGCAGCAGCACCGAGGACGACTCGACGCCCGAGGGCAGCGTCACCTCCCGCAGCTCCGCGGTCCGCACCGCGAGCCGGTGCAGCGCGAGGACCCCGGCCACCGCGGACAGCACCCCCGGCTGATCCGGCACGGCGACCAACAGCCGCACCCCGAGCGGGTCCGCCTCCGCCTCGACCTCCCCGCCGACCTCGACCTCGACCTCGACCTCCCCCTCCCTCTCCGCCCGCGCCCGAAGCGCCAGCACGGGCCCACCCGTACGGAACGCCTCCATCGCGAGCCGCTCCTGCTCGGCCGTCGGCGCCGCGTCCTCTGCGGCATCCTCCGGGACGGCGTCCCCGGAGAGCACCGCCGCCACCCGCCGCACCAGATCGGCGACCAGCGAGGCCCGCCACGCCGACCAGGCCGCGGGCCCGGTGGCCAGCGCGTCCGCCTCGGTCAGGGCGTGCAGGAGCTCCAGCGTCCCTACGGAACCCACCGCCTCGGCGACCCCCCGTACCGTCGCGGGATCATCGAGGTCACGCCGTGTCGCCGTCTCCACGAGAAGCAGGTGGTGCCGGACCAGGCACGCGACGACCGCGACGTCGTCCGCGTCGAACCCGATCCGCGCCGCGACGTCGCGGGCGATGACCTCCCCGGCCTCGGAGTGGTCCCCGGGCCACCCCTTGCCGATGTCGTGCAGCAGCGCCGCGACGAGCAGCAGATCGGGCCGCCCCACCCGCCGGGTGAGTTCGGCCGCCCGTACCGCCGTCTCGACCAGGTGCCGGTCGACCGTCCAGGTGTGGACCGCGTTGCGCTGCGGCCGGCACCGCACCCGCTCCCAGTCCGGCAGCATCCGCGTGATGAGCCCCTCGGCCTCCAGCGCCTCCCACACGTCGACCGTCGTCCGGCCCGCGCCGAGCAACGTCACAAGCTGATCGCGGGCCTCGGCCGGCCACGGCGTGGGCAGGGGGCGCGCGGCGGCGGCCAGCCGGCGCACGGCGTGCAGCGAGAGCGGGAGTCCCGCCTGCGCCGCCGCCGCGGCGGCCCGCAGCGGCAGGACGGGGTCCCGCTCGGGCCGGGCGGCGCGGGCGAGCACGGCCTCCCCGTCCTGTTCGACGACCCCCTCGGCCAGCGGCGTCCGCTCCGCCACCGCTCCGCGGCCACGCCCGCCGCCACCACCAAGGAGCGTTCGCAGCCGCGGTCGCCCGGCCCGCGCCCGCAGCACGCGCCCGACCTCGCGCCAGGTCACGTCACTGGCGTACGAGACGACGCGCGCCGCCTCGTAGACCTGCCGAAGCAGGGTGTCGGCGTCCAGCAGGCCGAGTTCGGCGGCGACCTGGTCCTGCTCCTGGAGGGCGAGCCGGTCGGTGGCCCGGCCGGTCGCCAGGTGCAGCGCGTCGCGCACGTCGAGGAGGTGCCTGCGGGCGTCGGCGAGCCCTTCGCGGGGCGCGTCCGCGAGCCACGACGCGGCGACGGCCCGCAGCGCGGTGACGTCGCGCAGCCCGCCCCTCGCCTCCTTGAGGTCGGGTTCGAGGAGGTAGCTCAACTCGCCCTGGCGCTCCGCCCGTTCCTCGCACAGTTCGCGCAGCTCCGGCAGCCGCTTCACCGCCTGGTCGCGCCAGTCGGCGAGCACGGCGGTGCGCAGCGCGGCGGTCATCCCGGAGTCGCCCGCGACATGGCGGGCGTCGAGGAGCCCGAGGTGCACCTTGAGGTCCTCACCGGCCGTCTTCCTGGCCTCCGCGGGTGTCCGCACGGAGTGGTCGAGTGCGAGGCCGAGGTCCCAGACCGGGTACCAGAGGCGGTCGGCGAGCGCGGCCACCTCGGCGCCGGCCGCGTTGCCGTCGTGCAGGAGGAGCAGGTCGAGGTCGCTGCGGGGCGACAGCTCGCCGCGCCCGTAGCCGCCCACCGCGACGAGCGCGACGCCCCGCGGCACGCCCGCGGACCCCGCACCGCCGCCGCCACCGGCCCGGAAGAGCCCGGCCAGCCAGTCGTCCGTCAGCTCCGCGAGGGCGGAACGGCGCGGCGGCCCTGACCGCGACTCCTCGTGGAGGAGCCGCAGCCGGGCCGCCGCGTAGCCGCTGGGTCCGGATTCTTCCGGTTTCGCTTCGGTAGGTACGTCCACACTCGTCACCCAGCAGCTCCTGTTCGGTCCCACTCAGTTCATTTCGCCCGACGTCTCACTCCCGGGGGGGGGCGGGGCGGGGGCCCCGGGGGGGGGGCGGGGGCGGCGCCGGCCCGCCGGGGGCCCGGCGCGGACCGGCCGGCGGTGGCCGGCCGCGCGAGGGCCGGCGCC
>NZ_JBHVYE010000005.1:163975-208938 GCF_042881135.1 Streptomyces sp. NPDC058284 | reverse complement strand
GTAGGTACGTCCACACTCTGCACCCAGCAGCGCCTTTTCGGACCCACTCAGTTAATTTCGCCCGACGTGTCACACCCGCCCCCCCCCCCCCCCCGCACCGCTCACCCCGCGCCCCTCATCCACACCCCGCGGCCCATGCCCCTCCCGCACCTCTTACAACGCGTCAGGCCCCCGCTCCCCCGTCCGCACCCGCACAGCCGTGTCGACCGGCACGCTCCACACCTTGCCGTCCCCGATCTTGCCGGTCCTGGCCGCCTTCACCACGACCTCCACGAGCTGCTCGGCGTCGTCGTCCTCGACGAGAACCTCGATACGAATCTTCGGCACGAGGTCCACCGTGTACTCGGCACCCCGGTAGACCTCGGTGTGTCCGCGCTGCCGTCCGTAGCCGCTGGCCTCGGTGACGGTCAGCCCCTGGACACCGAAGGCCTGCAGCGCTTCCTTGATCTCGTCGAGCCGGTGCGGCTTGACGACCGCGGTGATGAGCTTCATACGTCCACCTTCTTGTTCCTCTGACCTTGAGCCTGCGCCGGCGCCTGACCACCAGCACCCACACCAGCGCCCGCACCCACACCAGCGCCCGCACCCACACCCGCACCCGCACCGGGCGCCGGAACCCCCGTACGCGAAGCCGTACCGCCGCCCGCCCCGCTGAAGTCGTACGCGGTCTCGGCGTGTTCCACCTGGTCGATGCCCGTGACCTCGTCGTCATCGGCGACCCGCATCCCGATCGTCCTGTCGATGAGGAGGGCGAGGACCGCGGAGGCGACGAGGGAGTACGCGAGCACGGCGCCGACACCCGCGAGCTGCTTCCACAACTGGTCCAGGCCGCCGCCGTAGAAGAGGCCCTGCGCCTTGGACTGCCCGCCGCCGGTGGCGAAGAAGCCGACGAGGACCGAACCGGCGATCCCGCCGACCAGGTGGACGCCGACGACGTCGAGGGAGTCGTCGTACCCGAACCGGAACTTGAGTCCGACGGCCATGGCGCACAGCAGCCCGGCGACGGCCCCGATGGCGATGGCGCCGAGCGGTGAGCAGGAACCGCCGGACGGGGTGATGGCGACGAGGCCGGCGACGGCGCCCGACGCGGCGCCCAGCGTGGTGAACGCGCCGTGCCGGAGCTTCTCGTAGACGAGCCAGGCGAGCATCGCGGCGGCGGTGGCGACCTGCGTGTTGACGAACATGAGCGCGCCGACGCCGTCGTCGTTGCCGAGCCACGATCCGGCGTTGAAGCCGAACCAGCCGAACCAGAGCAGGGCCGCGCCGAGCATCACCAGGGGCAGCGAGTGGGGCCGCATCGGGTCCTTCTTGAAGCCGACCCGCTTGCCGATGACGAGGATGACGCCGAGCGCCGCGGCACCGGCGTTGATGTGCACGGCCGTGCCGCCCGCGAAGTCGATGACCCCCAGCTCGAAGGCCCAGCCGCCGGCGCCCCAGACCCAGTGCGCGACGGGGAAGTACACGACGGTGGCCCACAGGGCGACGAACAGCGCCCAGGACGTGAACTTCACGCGGTCCGCGAGGGCGCCGCTGATCAGCGCGGGGGTGATGACGGCGAACATCAGCTGGAAGACGGCGAAGACGTAGACGGGGATGGTGTAGCCGTCCCAGAGCTGGTTGATGCCGAGCCCACTGAGGCCTACGTAGTCGCCTTCCCAGCCCAGCAGGCTGCCGTGGTCGGTGCCGAACGCGACGGAGAAGCCGTACAGCACCCAGAGGATGGTGACGATGCCCAGGCTGATGAAGCTCATCATCAGCATGTTCAGCGTGCTCTTGACGCGGACCATGCCTCCGTAGAAGAAGGCGAGTCCCGGCGTCATGAGCATCACCAGGGCGGAGCAGATGAGCATGAACCCGGTGTTGGCGGCAGACAGCTCCGGGGCGTCTGCGGCGATCGTGATGCCTGGGGGCATCGGCGTCTCCTCGTCTTCGTATGCGGCCCGCGCGGGCGGACCTGTGCGGTGCCGAGGAGCCCCGTTCGATGAGTGCCGGGGCCGTGGGCCGGTTATGCGCCAGAGATTGGCCCAGCGCGGTTTCCACGGAGGCGCCTCGGTGTTTCGCGGCAGTGACGAAGACGCGGTGCGTGTTACACGGCCATGAACTGCCGGGTCACGCGGGGTGCGCTCGCACACCCCTCGCACGGCATGAGAACCGGCCGCGGCGGCCATCCGGCTGACCTGGCATGGGGGAGCCGAGTCGGGCTGTTAGGGATGGTCCCGCCGCGGCCGGGGCCGGGGGGTACCGGGCTTCAGACCGCCTCCGCGGTCTCCGGCATCTCGATGGCGAGCCGCTCGGTGAGCTGGACGACTTCGGCGACGTCCCCGAAGTCCCGGACGGCCGTGTCGACGGTCTTGCGCAGACGCGTGTTGACCCGCTCGGAGCGGACCTTCTTGGCGATGTCGAGGGCACGCCCGGCGAGGACCGTGCTCTGCTCGGGCTCGCGCTGGAGCAGGTGGACGGTGGCCTTGCCGATGAGGTTCAGCGCATACGAACGCTGGTGCTCGGTGTCCCTCTCGAAGAGCTCCACGGCGCGGTCCATGACGGGCTCGGCGAGCGAGGCGTAGGCGGGGCTGCGGCCCGCTACGTACGCCAGGTCGCGGTACGAGTGGGCGTTCTCGCCGTTCAGCTCGGCCTCGGAGAAGAAGCGGATCCAGTCCGGCTCGGGGCCGCCGAAGTCCTCGGCGTCGGCGAAGGTGTCCTCGGCCATCCGCACGGCCCGCTTGCACTTGCCCGGCTGGCCCATACTGGCGTACGCCCTGGCCTCCATCGCATACAGCATGGCCTGGGTGCGCGGGCTGGCGCAGTCGCGGCTGCCGTACTGCGCGAGGTGGATCAGTTCGAGTGCGTCGTCGGGCCGGCCGAGGTGGATCATCTGGCGGCTCATGCTGGAGAGGATGTACGACCCGAGGGGCTTCTCGCCCGCCTCCTTGGCGGCGTGCAGGGCGAGGACGAAGTACTTCTGGGCGGTGGGCTGCAGGCCCACGTCGTAGCTCATCCAGCCCGCCAGCTCCGCCAGTTCGCCCGCGACCTTGAAGAGGCGCCGGGAGGTGGCCTCGGGCTGGGGCTCCTGCAGCAGGTCCGTCACCTCGTGCAGCTGCCCGACGACGGCCTTGCGCCGGAGCCCTCCCCCGCACTGGGCGTCCCACTGCCGGAACATCACCGTCGTGGATTCCAGGAGGTCGAGCTCCGGCTTGGACAGCCGGGAGGGGCGGCGCTGCGCGGCGGCGGTCTCGGGCTCGCGCGGCGCGGCGGCGGACGGTGAGGGCACCAGCCAGCGCTGCATGGGCTCGATGAGGGCGGGGCCCGCGGAGAGCGCGAGCGAGGTGCCGAGGAAGCCGCGGCGGGCGAGCATCAGGTCGCTGCGTGAGAACTCGCTCATGAGCGCGACCGTCTGCGGCCCGGTCCAGGGCAGGTCGACGCCGGAGGAGGCGGGGGTGCGGTGCGCGGCGCGCAGGCCCAGGTCCTCGACGGCGACGACGCAGCCGAACCGCTCGGAGAACAGCTCGGAAAGGATGCGGGGGATCGGCTCGCGCGGATTCTCGCCGTCCAGCCAGCGGCGCACCCGTGAGGTGTCCGTGGAAATGTGGTGGGCACCCAACTGCCGCGCCCTGCGGTTCACCTGGCGGGCGAGCTCGCCTTTCGACCAGCCGCTGCGCACGAACCAGGACGTGAGCATCTCGTTGGGGCGCTTCTCGGCGCTCACGCCACCTCCGTCGTTGCCGCCCACTGGAACGCCCCCATCCCTCAAGCCACTTGTGCGTTGTCCACGCCAAGCCCTAACAGAATGCCGCGCCTTGCGCCGGTCCGTCCGGAGAATGTCACCCGTCGAACAGGAAACCGACTTGCCTCCGGCATACCCACGAGTGCTCGAACTCACAGGGCCATGCACCGAAAGTAATCCTACGATCACCCGTCCGGCGAGGGCGATCGCGGAAACGCCACCATTCGCCACCCCTTCGAATGAACTCCCGGGCCGCCACAAGCGATTCACTTGACACAGGGCAAACGAAAGCGGGCGGAGCGGAGTGCACCGGGGCGTGTGGGACCGGGCGCACTCCCCGTGAATTCATCGGGCGCCCGTCGCGACAGCAGAGGGTAACGATCCGATTCCGTCACGTAACCGCGACACGCTGGACCCGTTGGAGGGGGCATGGGCTTCACGATCGGCGGCATCCGGGGAACCGACAGGCCCCGCACCGGATCACGGCGGCGCGGCCGCACGTCGGACCGCACCACGGTGGCGGAGTACACCGGCCTCTGGGGCTGGGACGCGGTGCCCGGCGCCCGGGCCGTGGACGGCGTCTGCTCGTGCGGAACCGCCGGCTGTGCCACCCCCGGCGCCCACCCGCTGGCCTTCGCCCCCGAGGTCCCGGCCGGGGCCACACTCGACGAAGTGACCGAGGCCTGGGCGGAGTTCCCCGGCGCCGCCGTGCTGCTGCCGGTCGGGCGCGCCTTCGACGTGCTGGAGGTGGCGGAGGCCGCGGGGCGGCGCGCCCTGGTCCGGCTGGAGCGGATGGGCCTTCCACTGGGTCCTGTGGCGGTCACGCCCGAGGGCCGGGCGCAGTTCTTCGTCGCCCCCGGCGCCGCGAGTGAACTCCCCCGGCTGCTGTACCGCATGGGCTGGGACGGCGCCGCCCTGGACCTGCACGGTCTGGGCCTCGGCACCCACATCACCGCGCCTCCGTCCGACCGCGGCGGCCTGGGCCCGGTCCGCTGGCTCCGCTCCCCCGCGCTCGACACGGCGACGAACCCGCCCCAGGCACGGCTCCTGCTCGGCACCCTGGCGTACGTGGCGCACCGGTCTCCCTAGGGACGGCCCCGCCCGGATACGGAAGGGCCCCTCGCACCTGCACCGTGCGAGGGGCCCTTCTCTTCACGCGTGTGACACGTCCGCGTACGACGGACCGCGGACCTCAGTCCCCGATGAGCGCGTCCACGAACGCCTCGGGCTCGAACGGGGCCAGGTCGTCCGCGCCCTCGCCGAGGCCCACCAGCTTGACCGGCACGCCCAGTTCACGCTGGACGGCGACGACGATGCCACCCTTGGCGGTGCCGTCCAGCTTGGTGAGGACGATGCCCGTGATGTTGACGACCTCTGCGAAGACGCGCGCCTGCACCAGGCCGTTCTGGCCGGTCGTGGCGTCGAGGACGAGCAGCACCTCGTCGAGCGGGGCGTGCTTCTCGACGACGCGCTTGACCTTGCCGAGCTCGTCCATGAGGCCCGTCTTGGTGTGCAGCCGGCCCGCGGTGTCGATGAGGACGACGTCCGCGCCGTCCGCGATGCCCTCCTTGACCGCGTCGAAGGCGATCGACGCCGGGTCGCCGCCCTCCGGGCCACGGACCGTACGGGCACCGACGCGCTCGCCCCAGGTCTGGAGCTGGTCGGCGGCCGCGGCGCGGAAGGTGTCGGCGGCGCCGAGCACGACCGAGCGGCCGTCGGCGACGAGGACGCGCGCGAGCTTGCCCGTGGTGGTGGTCTTGCCGGTGCCGTTTACCCCGACGACCATCACGATGCCCGGCGTCTCCAGGCCGGACTCGGTCTTCACGGTGCGGTCGAGGTCGGCGCCGACGAGCGTGAGGAGCTCCTCACGCAGCAGTGTGCGCAGCTCGTCCGGCGTGCGGGTGCCGAGCACGCGTACGCGCTCGCGCAGCCGCTCCACGAGCTCCTGGGTGGGCGCGACACCGACGTCCGCGGTGAGCAGCGTGTCCTCGATCTCCTCCCAGGTGTCCTCGTCGAGGTGCTCGCGGGACAGCAGCGTGAGCAGTCCCTTGCCGAGCGCGTTCTGCGAGCGGGAGAGCCGGGCGCGCAGCCGCACCATGCGTCCCGCGGCGGGCTCGGGGGTCTCGATCTCCGGCGCGGCCGGCTCTTCGGCGACCGGCTCCTCGACGACGACCGGGGCCGTGGCCGACGGCTCGGCGAGCGGGAGTTCCACCTCCTCGATCGTGCGGCGCGGTTCGTCGCGCGGCGTCTCGGCCTCGTCGCCGACCTTCGGTTCGGCGGGAGGGGCGGTGATGGTGGGCGTGCTGGACGGGGCCTGCGGGGGCAGCTGCTTCTTCTTGCGGCTGCCGATCACGAGCCCGCCGAGCGCGCCGATCACGACCACGGCGATGACTACAGCAAGGATGACGATTTCCATAACTCGTCCAGTATCGGCCATGCCACCAGGAGAGGCCCAGATTGGAGTTTCCTCCAAAGAACATAAGTCCCGGGAGGGCACTACTCGGACTAAAGTACGATGGAGGTCCCCGCATCAACGCGCGTAGAGTCCATCGCGAATCACCCCCACCGGCGGATCGCGACGTTGCGATCCGAGCGAGAGGCACGGACCCACCCCCATGAGCAGCACCACCGCCGAATCCGAAGGCGCCCTCGAGACACGCGGCCTTGAGCCCGTCCCGGACGCCGAGCGCACGGGCAAGACCCGTGAACTCTTCCCCACCTGGGTAGCGGCCAACATCAGCGTCCTGCTGCTGACCATGGGCGCGGGCCTGATCGTCTCCAACGGCCTGAACTTCTGGCAGGTCCTGATCGTCGCGCTCGTCTCGCCCCTGCTGAGCTACGGCATGGTCGGCCTGATCTCCGTCGCCGGCAAGCGCGGCGGTTCGCCGGGCATGACGCTCTCCCGCGCGGTCTTCGGCCAGCGCGGCAACCTCTTCCCCGGCGCGCTGATCTGGGTCGCCCGCTGGGGCTGGGAGACGATCAACGCGGTCACCGGCGCGTACGCGATCATCACCGTCCTGGACATCTGCTTCGGCGTGAAGTCCAGCACCTGGCTGACCGTCGTCACGCTGGTCTGCTTCGTCACCTGCACGTTCCTGATCAGCGGTCTCGGCCGGAAGATCCTGCACATCTGCAGCACGTGGTCGACGTACGCCTTCGGCGCGTTCAGCGTCCTCGTACTGATCTACCTCCTCGCCGAGACCGACTGGTCCGAGGTCTTCGACCAGCCCGCGGGCTCCACGGCGATGATGGTCGCGGGCGTCGGCACGATCGCCGCCGGCGGCATCAGCTGGGTCCCCACGGGCCCCGACTTCACCCGCTACCTCCCGCGCACCACCTCGAACAAGCCGCTGGTGGGCCACGCGGTCGGCGGCGCCGCCATCGTCGTCGTCCCGATGGTCCTGATGGGCGCCGTCATGGCCGTCTCCGCGCCGAAGCTCTCCACCGCCGCGGACCCCGTCTCCTTCCTCGGCTCGCTGCTTCCGACGTGGATCGCCGTGCCGTACCTGATCATGGCGCTGGTCGGCATGCTGCTGATCAACTCGATGTCGATGTACTCCGCGGGCTTCACCGCCATGACGCTCGGCATCAAGGTCCCGCGCGCGTGGGCGGTCAGCGTGAACGCCGTCATCAGCCTGATCTTCGGCTACATCCTGATGAACGTGGCGACCAGCTTCATGGGCTCGTTCATCTCCTTCCTCACCCTGCTCGCGGTCGCGTTCTCCGCCTGGATCGGCGTCTTCGGCATCGACATGCTGCGCCGCAAGACCTACGACGGCGAGGCGCTGATGGACACCAAGCGCACCAGCGCGTACTGGTACAAGGCCGGTTTCGCCTGGCAGGCCATGACGGCGTGGGCGATCGCCCTGGTGGTGGGCCTGCTCTTCACCAAGGTCGACTGGTTCAGCGGCCCGCTCGCCACCTCCTGGACCGGCCGTCACGGCCTTGGCTGGCTGACCACGATCGTCGTCGCCGCGGTCCTGTACGCGGTCCTGCCGAAGACCCCGCCGGTCGAGAAGGACGCGACGGGCGGCAAGGGCGACACCGAGCTGATCTCCGCCTGACCGGCGCCGGCTCCCGTACGGGACGATCCGGCTCCCATAGGGGACGATCCCGCTCCCGTACGGGACTACCCATCTGACACCACGTCAACTAACGTCCCCCTTCGCCGCCCACGCACGGTGAAGGGGGACGTTTCCATGCCCGCCACAGTCGTACGTTTCAACCTCGTCGATCCCGCGGCCACGCCCGCCTCGCTGAGCGAGCGCTACCGGACCGCCCTGGAGATGGCCGCCTACGCCGACGACCGCGGCATCTCCACCATCCAGACCGAGGAGCACCACGGCACGGCAAACAACTGGATCTCCTCGCCGTTCACCTTCGCGGGCGCCGTCTTCGGCGCGACCCGGCGCATCGCGGTGACGGTGTCCGCGGTCATCGGCCCGCTGCACGACCCGCTGCGGCTCGCCGAGGACATCGCCGTACTGGACCTGCTGAGCGCGGGACGCCTGGTCACGGTGGCGGGGATCGGCTACCGGCCCGAGGAGTACGAGCAGGCGGGCGTCGACTGGAAGAGCCGCGGGAAGCTCCAGGACGAGCTTCTGGAGACGCTGCTCAAGGCCTGGCGGGGCGAGCCCTTCACCTTCCGCGGCCGGACGGCGCGCGTCACACCGCGCCCCTTCACGCAGCCGCACCCGCTGCTCCTGGTCGGCGGCTCCTCGAAGGCGGCGGCCCGGCGCGCGGCCCGGCTCGGCCTGCCGTTCTTCCCCAGCGCCCATCTGCCGGAGCTGGCGGCGTACTACACCGCGCAGCTCGCGGAGCACGGCACCGAGGGCTGGACGATGATGCCCGCCGCCGAGACCACGCTCCTGCACATCGCGGACGACCCGGACCGCGCCTGGGCCGAGCACGGCGAGCACTTCCTGCACGAGGCGCGTACGTACGCCTCCTGGCAGTCCAAGGACATCCGCTCGGCGGTGAAGTCGGCGGCCACGACGGTGCGGGAGCTGCGCGAGGAGGGCGTCTACCGCATCCTGACGCCGGACGAGTGCGTGACGTACGCGCGAAACGGCGCGGGCAGCCTCGTCCTGCACCCGCTCTCCGGAGGGATGCCCGTCGACGAGGGCTGGCGCAGCCTGCACCACTTCTGCGAAAACGTACTGCCCCGGCTGAAGGACAAGTGAGCACGAGTCCTTCGGCCGGGGCAGCTTCCTGAAGAGGAGGGGGCAGCGGGGGTTTAGCCCATCTCCTCCAGGGCCTTGCCCTTCGTCTCCTTGACGAACTTCATGACGAAGGGGATCGAGATGGCGGCGAAGGCGCCATAGATGATGTACGAGCCGGTCAGCGACCACTCGGACATGCTCGGGAACGTCTTGGTGATCGCGAAGTTGGCGAGCCACTGGGCCGACGCGGCCACACCGAGCGCGGCGGCGCGGAGCCGGTTCGGGAAGATCTCGCCGAGCAGCACCCAGACCACCACGCCCCAGGAGAGGGCGAAGAAGAGCACGAAGGCGTTGGCGGCGATGATCGCGGTCAGGCCCTGCGCGTTGGGCAGCGAGACGTCGTCGCCGGAGCCGGACCGGTACGAGAAGGCCCATGCCATGGTGAACAGCGCCACCGCCATGCCCGCCGAGCCGATGATCGCGAGCGGCTTGCGGCCGATGCGGTCGACGAAGATCATCGCGATGACGGTACCGATGATGTTCACGATCGACGTCTCGAACGAGTACAGGAACGAGCTGGACGGGTCCTTGCCGATCGACTGCCACAGCTGGTTCGAGTAGTAGAAGATCACGTTGATGCCGACGAGCTGCTGGAAGACCGAGAGCCCGATGCCGATCCAGACGATCGGCAGGAAGCCGACCTTGCCGAGCAGGTCCTTGAAGGACGGCTTGTGCTCGCGGTGCAGGCCCCGCTCGATCTCGTCGACGCGCGCGTCGAGGTCGATGGAGGTGCCCTCGACCTCGCCGAGGACCTTCTTGGCCTCGTTCTTCTTGCCCGCGGAGACCAGGAAGCGCGGCGACTCCGGGATGATGAAGGACAGCAGGCCGTAGATCAGGGCCGGAACCAGCATGACGCCGAGCATCCACTGCCAGGCCTCAAGGCCCATCAGCTTGCCGCGCTGGTCGCCGTCGGCCATGTTCAGGATGCCCCAGTTGACCAGCTGGGAGACGGCGATGCCGATGACGATCGCGGCCTGCTGGAACGAGGCGAGCCGGCCGCGGTAGGCGGGCGGCGCGACCTCGGCGATGTACGCCGGGCCGATCACCGAGGCCATACCGATGCCGATGCCGCCGATCAGGCGCCACACCGTGAGGTCCCAGGCCGCGAAGGGCAGGGACGAGCCGACGGCGCTGGCCGCGAAGAGCACGGCGGCGATCTGCATGCAGCGGATGCGGCCGATGCGGTCGGCGATGCGTCCGGCCACCGCGGCGCCCACGGCGCAGCCGAGCAACGCGGTGGCGATGATCCAGCCGAGCACGTTGGCGTCGACGTCGAAGCGGTGCTGGATGGCGACGGTCGCGCCATTGATCACCGAACTGTCGTAGCCGAACAGGAAGCCACCCATCGCGGCGGCCGCCGTAATGAAGATGACATGTCCGAGATGGTCCGGGTGGGCCTCTCTGGCTCCGGACTGAGGCACCTGCGATGTGCTGGTCACGTGTACTCCTCGGGCCACCGGCAGCGTCGCCGGGGGTGGGGGCGAGCTCTTCAAGTGGCGCACAACTTCACGCCGCCCACCACCTGAAGGTAAAAGCAACATTGCAGAGACTATGTCTTCAAGTTACGAAGTCAAGAGGTGGGTCGTTGTGAATTTGTGGGCACTTTGAGGCCTGGTTCGTTCAAGTATTGAAGTCTTGTAGAGCGCCTAGCGGAGCCGCTGACTGATCACCTTCGAGACGCCGTCACCCTGCATCGAGACGCCGTAGAGCGCGTCGGCGACCTCCATCGTGCGCTTCTGGTGCGTGATCACGATGAGCTGCGAGGCCTCCTGCAGCTCCTGCATGATGCGGATGAGCCGCTGCAGGTTGGTGTCGTCGAGCGCCGCCTCGACCTCGTCCATCACGTAGAACGGACTCGGTCGCGCCTTGAAGATCGAAACGAGCAGCGCCACGGCCGTCAGCGACCGTTCACCGCCGGACAGCAGCGAGAGCCGCTTGACCTTCTTGCCGGGCGGCCGGGCCTCGACGTCCACGCCGGTGGTGAGCATGTTGTCCGGGTCGGTCAGGACCAGCCGGCCCTCACCGCCGGGGAAAAGCCGCGAGAAGACGCCCTCGAACTGCCGGGCCGTGTCGTAGTAGGCCTCGGTGAAGACCTGCTCGACCCGTTCGTCGACCTCCTTCACCACCTGGAGGAGGTCCGTCCGTGTCTTCTTCAGGTCTTCGAGCTGCTCGCTCAGGAACTTGTGCCGTTCCTCCAGCGCCGCGAACTCCTCGAGCGCCAGCGGATTCACTTTTCCGAGCTGCTGATACGCCCGTTCGGCTGACCTGAGCCGCTTCTCCTGCTCACCGCGGACGAACGGCACCGGCTGGTTGCGCGGATGCGCCGGATCGTCGGGCAGCTCCTCGCCCTCGGCGGGGGGCGAGGGCGGCACGAGCTGATCCGGGCCGTAGTCGGCCACGAGTCCCGCCGGTTCCACACCGAGCTCCTCCAGTGCCTTGGCCTCAAGCTGCTCGATCCGCAGCCGCTTCTCGGCACCCAGTACCTCGCCGCGGTGAACTGAATCAGTCAATTTGTCGAGTTCCGCCTTGAGCTCCCTGCCCTGGTTCCGCGCGGCGGCCAGCTCGCGCTCCCTGACCTCCTTGGCGCGCTCGGCCGCGGCCCGCTCCTCCTCGGCCCGTACGAGGGACACCTCGACGTGAGCGAGCAGCTGGCGCCCGCCGGACGCGACGGCCCCGGCGACCGCCGCCTCGTGGCGCAGCCGGGCCCTACGCTGTTCGGCACGCGCGCGTGCCTCACGTTCGGCGCGGGCTCCCCGGTCCAGGGAGTCGGCCCGGCCCGCGAGGGCCTTGACCCGCTCCTCGTGCGTACGGGCCTGGAGCCGCGCCTCCATCTCGGTCTGCCGGGCGTTGGCCCCGTCGGCGGCGAGGCGGTCGCGCACGGAGCTGTCGGGCTCCTCCTCGTCCCCCGCGGGGGACGCCTCCTGTGCGACGGTGAGCCGCTCGGCGAGTTCCTCGGCCTCCTCGACGGCCTTGTCCAGCGCGTCCTGCGCCTTGGCCGCCGCGGCGGCGGACCGCTCCGCCTCCCCCGCCGCGCCCCGCGCCTGCCCGGCGAGCCGCCCCAGCTGCTGGGCCACGGACGACTTCTCGCGGTCGGCGGCCCTGCGCCGCTCCCCCAACTCCTCGACGAGCGCGGCGCATTCGTCGCGCCGCTCCCCCGCGCGCCGCTGCTCCCGCGCCAACTCCTCGCACCGCGCACCCAGTTCCTCCAGCTCGGCGGCGGCCTCGTCGACGGATGCCTGCACTTCGAGCAGGCTCGGCGCCCCCGCGGAACCGCCCTGCGCGAAGTGCGCCCCCAGCAGGTCCCCATCAGCGGTGACGGCGGTCAGCTCCGGGCGGGCGTAGACCAGGTCCTCGGCGTCCTCAAGGGTGCCCACCGCGACGAATCCCCGAAGGAGCCGCCGCACGGCGGGCAGCAGCTCATCGGGGCCCCGCACGAGATCGGCGACGGGCGGCGGCCCCTCGGAGCGCTCCGCGCGCGGCTCCTCCGGGGCGCCGCCGAGGAGCAGCGCCGCACGCCCCGCGTCCTGCTTGCGGAGCAGCCGGATGGCCTCGGCGGCCGTGCCGGGGCCGCTCACCGCGACGGCGTCGGCGCAGGCACCGAGCGCGGCCGCGACCGGCACCTCGAAACCGGGCGCCACGGAGAGCAGCGCGGCGGCCGGGCCGAGCACCCCGGCGAGCTGGTCCTTGGCGGCGAGCAGCGCGCCGGTGCCGTCCTTGCGCCGCAGGCCGAGCGCGAGCGCGTCGTGCCGGGCGGCGACGGCGGCCCGTTCGCGCTCGGCCGCGGTCGCCGCCTCCCGTGCCGCGGTGAGCGCGGCCTCGGCCTCGGCGAGCTCCCGCTTCGCCGCGTCGTGCCGCTCGCCGAGCTCGGCGTCGTCCGCGTCGAGCCCGTCGACCTCGGCCTTGAGCTGCTCGTACTCCTCCTGGGCCGCGACCGCGCGCTCCGCGGCCTCGTCCCGGGCGACGGCGAGGCGGTCGATCTCGGCCTGCGCCGACGAGGCGCGCGAACGGGCGGCGTTGACCTGTCCGTGCAGTCGGGCGAGCCCTTCACGCCGGTCGGCGATGGCCCGCGCCACGTCCTTGAGCCTGTGCTCCTCTGCCGCCAGCTGCCGCTCCAGTTCGGCCCGGTGGGCGACCGTGTCCTCCAGTGCGTGCTCGGCGGCCTCCAGGGCGGCTTCGAGCTCGGCCTCCTGCTCGCGGATCCGGGCGGCCTCGCGCTCCATGTCCTCGGGGTCGCGCCCGCGCCGCTCCTCGGGCGGCGCCGCGGTGGCGCTCGTGACCCGCGCGTCGGCCAGCGAGACGGTGCCGCGCACCCGCTCGGCCAGCTGGGACAGCTCGTACCAGGTCTGCTGGGCCCGCTGCAGGCGCGGGGAGAGGCGCCGCACCTCCTCCTCCAGCTGCGCCTCGCGGTGCAGGGCGGCCTTCAGTTCGGCCTCGGCGCGCTCCTTGCGCTCCTTGAGCGCGGCCTCGTCGGCGACCTCGGCGTTCAGCGCCTCGCGCAGCCGTACGAGATCGTCGGCGAGCAGTCGCAGGCGGGCATCGCGCAGATCGGCCTGGATGACGGCGGCCCGGCGGGCCACCGCGGCCTGCCTGCCCAGCGGCTTGAGCTGGCGCCGCAGCTCGTCGGTGAGGTCCTGGACGCGTGCGAGGTTGGCCTGCATCGCGTCGAGCTTGCGGAGCGCCTTCTCCTTGCGCTTGCGGTGCTTGAGGACGCCCGCGGCCTCCTCGATGAACGCGCGTCGTCCCATCGGGTCGGCGTGCAGCACGCCGTCGAGCTGCCCCTGTCCGACGATGACGTGCATCTCGCGTCCGATGCCGGAGTCGGAGAGCAGTTCCTGGATGTCGAGGAGGCGGCAGGTGTCGCCATTGATCTGGTACTCGCTGCCGCCGTTGCGGAACATGATCCGCGTGATGGTGACCTCGGCGTACTCGATGGGCAGCGCGCCGTCGGAGTTGTCGATGGTGAGGGAGACCTCGGCGCGGCCGAGCGGGGGGCGCCCGGTGGTGCCGGCGAAGATGACGTCCTCCATCTTGCCGCCGCGCAGGGATTTGGCGCCCTGTTCACCCATGACCCAGCTGAGCGCGTCCACGACGTTGGACTTGCCGGAACCGTTGGGTCCGACGACGCAGGTGATGCCCGGTTCGAACTTCAGCGTCGTGGCGGACGCGAAGGACTTGAATCCGCGCAGGGTAAGGGCCTTGAGATGCACGCCGTCGGACTCTACCTTCAGTGGCCGTTTCACCGATGAAGGTGCAGGGCACATCAGACGGTAAAGGAAGTGGCATATGCGGGAACGCACAGGGGCCGGAAAGAAAGAAGGGACGCCGAAGCGTCCCTTGCAGATCTTGAATCAAGCGGCTGACACGAACAGCCTGACCGGTTGCTTATCAGGGGCAGCGGCTAATCGCGCACAAAGCCCTGTGAATACGTGATCGATGGGATGGTCAGGTGAGCGCAGGCTCCGCCTGGGGTACGTCGATGCTCTCCAGGAGCGATTCGTGAGAAGCGGCAGCCGCCAGCGCGTCGTTCTCCGCCTGGATCCGACCGAGCTCGGATTCCAGGTCCTGGACGCGCTGCTGGAGCCGTCGCATCTCGGCGAGGAGTCGCGGGTCGCTGCCGCCGACGTAACCGAGAAGCGCCTTTGCCATGATGGATGGTCCTCCACAATGAGTGACCGACCGAAGCGGTGTGGGTCGTGAGGGATTCGCACCCGCGGTGCTTGGCACTCTTTGTTCTGCTGGGTCTTGCCGGCCGTTCTCACATGCCAAACAGCTAAGGTGCGCGGGGCTTCCAGAGTCTCACCAAAAAGTTTGACGGTCAACACGATCACGCCCCGTATCGGCGGGCTGCCCGGGGGTGCGCGGCCTGGGAACGGGCGGCGCTGCCTCTCCTGCGGGGCCCTGGGGGCGTGGAGATCATCCTTACTCGCGGAGCCTGCCACGGCAAGGGGTTCTTGGCAACCACCAGGTCTTTTCTGCCTCAGGCAGTTGCCCGGGACACCCGCTGCGCACCCCGCCGTCCCGCCCCGGGGGCGTCTTCGCGGGTCACGGTCACCGAATGGCGAAGCTCTCGTATATGCCACGTGGTGTGTCCCAGATCTCGGTGACACCGTCGACCCGCCCGGGTGTGTCGCCGTCACGGAGCCAGTCGAGCAGCTTCTGGCAGCCCGGCCGTGGGCCTTCGGCGACCACCTGTACGCGGCCGTCCTCCAGATTGAGAGCAAAACCACTCAGCCCGCCGATCTCCAGGGCCTTGGCCCGGGTGAACCAACGGAATCCCACGGCCTGTACGCGTCCTCGCACCCAGGCGGTGAGTCGCACGTCTTCGTTCATGCCTGCACGCTAACCGGCCAATTGCTCTGGGAGCACTTCGTCCCCATGCGTCATCGCGTACAGTCGCGACTCGATGAGCCTCACCCATATGGGTGAGTCACGTTGATCATAAGGACGAAAGGCCAGGAGATGGGACGCCACCGACGCTCCGGCGCTGGACAGGCCGCCACCCCTGAGGACCGTCCGGGGGCGGTGCCGCACCGCCGCGGGGGCCGCGCCTCCGCCCCGGTCCGCACGGGCCTGCTTGGCGTCTCGGCCGCCGTCGCGATGGGCGCCGTCGCGGTCGCCGCGGGCGTACTGCCGGGCAGCGACAGCTACCGCCTCGGCGGCGGGGACGACTCCGGCAACGTACGCTCCGCTGCCGCGCCGACCGGGGTCGACACCCAGGGCGGTTCGCACGGCACCGCCGAGCGCGCCGAGCCCTCGCCGAGCCGTGGCGCCGGCCGCTCCGAGGCCGCCCCCAAGCCCGAACCCAAGGCCGAGCCGTCCAAGGCCGGCCCCAAGCCCTCGAAGGCACCGTCCGAGAAGCCGTCGCCGCGGGCGCCGAAGCCGGACACCGGCAAGAAGGCGACGCCGAGCCCGTCCCGTACGCCTGCGGAGAAGCCCAAGGCCCCCCCGGCGGACACGTCCTCCTCGACCGACGAGGTCAAGGCCGAGGCCGAGGTGATCACGCTGGTCAACGCGGAGCGGGCCAAGGCCGGCTGCCGTCCCCTGCGGGCCGACGACCGGCTCGCGGCGCTGGCCGGCGACTTCAGCGCCGACATGGCCGAGCGCGACTTCTTCAGCCACACGGACCCGGACGGCGCGACGCCGTGGGACCGCGCCGAGAAGGCCGGCATCTCCGGCCTCGGCGGCGAGAACATCGCCCGCGGGCAGGCCGACGCCCGGTCCGTGATGGACGCCTGGATGAACAGCGCGGGCCACCGCGCCAACATCCTCAACTGCGACTACAAGACCGTGGGCGTCGGTGTGCACTTCGGCCCGGGCGGCCCGTGGTGGACGCAGGACTTCGGCTTCTGACGGGCGGGGCCGCGAACGGCGCTCGTAATCCCAGGCAAGCGCTAACCAATGGTTAGCGCTGTGCGGGAGTAAGCTGGAGCGTATGGAATCCCATGGTGGCCGCGCGGAACACGCGGACCTGGCGTACGACGTGTTCTCCCGGCAGTGCCCCTCGCGCAGCACGCTGGAGCACGTCACCGGTCGCTGGGGAGCCCTCACCCTCGGAGCCCTGCACGACGGCACGTTCCGTTTCAACGAACTGCGCCGCCGCGTCGACGGCGTGAGCGAGAAGATGCTCTCCCAGACCCTGCACGCGCTGGAACGCGACGGCCTGGTGCACCGCGAGGCGCAGCCGACCAACCCGCCCCGCGTGGACTACCGGCTCACCCCGCTGGGGCAGGGCGTCGCCGAGCGCCTCCTCGCCCTGATCCGCTTCGTGGAGGGCAGGCAGGACGAGGTCCTCAAGGCCAGGGAGCGTTACGACGAGACGCGCGGCGGCCGCTGACAGCGGGGGCAGAAGTAGCTGGACCGGTTCATCCAGGGGCGCCGTCGCATCGGGGTCCCGCAGCGCCGGCACGGCTTGTCCTCCCGGCCGTAGGCGTCCAACGACCGCTCGAAATAGCCTGATTCGCCGTTCACGTTGACATAGAGGCTGTCGAAGCTGGTGCCGCCGACGGCGAGCGCCGCGTTCATCACGTCCCGTACGTGGCCCAGGAGTTCGGCCGTGCGCGGACGCGTGAAGGTGGCGGTGGGCCGCTCGTAGTGCAGCCGCGACCGCCACAGCGCCTCGTCCGCGTAGATGTTGCCGACGCCGCTGATCAGCGACTGGTCGAGCAGCGCCCGCTTGATCGTCGTACGACGGCCGCGCAGCGCCTGATGGAAGGCGTCGTCGTCGAACGCGGCGTCCAGCGGGTCGCGCGCGATGTGCGCGATGACGTCAGGGAGGCCGTCGGCGGTGTTGTCGTGCAGCGAGAGCCCGCCGAAGGTGCGCTGGTCGACGAAGCGGAGCTCGGTGCCCTGCTCGTCCGCGAAGCGCATCCGGATCCGCAGGTGCTTCTCGTCGGGGGCCTCCTGGGGCTGCACCAGGAGCTGGCCGCTCATGCCCAGATGGGCCAGGACTGACTGCGCGGAGTCGGCGAGCGGCAGCCACAGGTACTTGCCGCGCCGCTGGGCGAGCCCCATCCGGTGCCCGGTCAGCCGGGCCGCGAAGTCCGTACCGCCCGCCACGTGCCGCCGCACCGCGCGCGGGTGCAGCACCTGCACCTCACCGATGAGCCGCCCGCTGACCCAGCGCTCCAGACCACGTCGGACGACTTCGACTTCGGGCAGCTCGGGCATGTCCGCTCCGGGAGAGGTGGGGTGGGTGGGTTCGGGAAAGCACAGTGCCGGTCGCCCTCGTGAAGAGGGCGACCGGCACCGAAGGATGGCGGCCGTCAGGCCGAGGGGGTGTCGGCGATCCCCTCGGACTGCGCGGCAGCGACGGCGGCCTCGGCCGCCTTGATCCGCTCGTCCGCGGCGGCACGGATCGCGCGCCACGCGGACTCGGCGGCCTGCTGCTCCGCTTCCTTCTTGCTGCGGCCGGTGCCGGTGCCGTACGAGACGCCTCCGACGCGGGCGGCAGCAGTAAAGGTCTTCTCGTGGTCCGGGCCGCTCTCCGTGACGAGATACTCGGGCACGCCGAGGCTCTCCGTCGCGGTGAGCTCCTGGAGACTGGTCTTCCAGTCCAGGCCCGCACCCAGGTTCGAGGACTTCTCGATCAGCGGGTCGAAGAGCCGGTGCACCAGCTCGCCCGCAGCGTCCAGACCCTGGTCCAGATAGACCGCGCCGATCACCGCTTCCAGGGTGTCGGCGAGGATGGATGCCTTGTCCCGGCCTCCCGTGCCCTCTTCGCCCCGGCCGAGCCGGATGAAGGAGCCGAGTTCGAGGCCACGGCTGACCTCCGCCAGCGCACGCGAATTGACCACCGCGGCCCGCAACTTGGCCAGCTGGCCTTCGGGCAGGTCGGGGTGGGTGCGATAGAGCGTGTCCGTGACGACGAGACCGAGCACCGAGTCCCCGAGGAACTCGAGCCGCTCATTCGTCGGCAGACCGCCGTTCTCGTACGCGTACGAACGGTGGGTCAGCGCACGCACCAGAAGGGCGGACTCGAGCTTGTACCCGAGCCGCCCTTCCAGAAGCGTGTGGGACGAGGCCGTTGTCTCCGCCAATTTCTTGGCGTCTTCCGCCTTCTTGGGGCTAGACACGGTGCCTCTCACCAGCCGCTCAGACCTCGAGGACCTGGCGCTTGTTGTAGGTGCCGCAGCTCGGGCACGCGATGTGCTGCTGCTTGGGCTCCTGGCAACGCTCACACGAAACCAGGGTGGGGACCGCAGCCTTCCACTGCGACCGGCGGTGGCGCGTGTTGCTGCGCGACATCTTCCGCTTCGGAACAGCCACGGCTACTTCTCCTGCTTCTCGTCGACGCCCGCTTCCGCTTCGGCGCCGCTCATCTCGTCCTTCTCGCCGTCCTGGATGGTGCCAGCGAGTCCCTGCAAAGCCGCCCAACGGATGTCGACGGCGTCATGGTGGTGGTCCGGGTCGTCCGCGAGCCGCACTCCGCACTGGGAGCACAGGCCCGGACAGTCGTCCTGGCACACCGGCTGCATCGGCAGTGCGAGCACCACCGCATCACGCAGCACGGGCTCGAGGTCGAACATGCCGTCCTCGAGGTAGAGCCTGTCCTCGTCCTCTGGGGATTCCCCGGCGTCGCCGGCCGGTTCCGCGGTGCGGCCCCGGTCGTCGGCGTCAGGGTACGAGAACATCTCCTGGAAGTCCGCGTCGAGCTCAAGCTCGAGCGGCTCCAGACACCTTACGCACTCCCCCTCGGCGGTTGCACGGGCGGTGCCTGTGACAAGCACCCCTTCCATGACCGACTCGAGACGGACCTCCAGCTGGACCGGGGCGCCCTTCGGCACTCCGACGACTCCTTCGATACCGAAGGCGCTCGGCGGGCCGGGCGCCTCGATCTCGCGGGTCACCCGCTGCATGGCACCAGGACGCCGCCCCAGCTCGTGTGTGTCGAACACGAGGGGGTTCCGGTGGTCGAGGCGCGTGCTCAGGGCTGTTCCTGCTTTCGAATCCAAGGTTTCAGGGAGGGCCGCCGCACCGACGCGGCAAAAGTGATGCCTGGGTGGGCAGCCTGAGTCGCGGACGTATGCGCGACCGAAGAGCCAGGATACTTGACCATCCGCTCTCGGCCCAATCCGGTCGCTTCGGACTGCTAGCGGCCCTGCTCGTACTGGCGCAGCTGCTCCGCGCTGATCATGGTCGTGTCGAAGAGACTGGTCTCGTCGAGGGCCGCCGGCTGCTGGGGCTGCGCCTGGTGCTGTGGCTGCTGCGGCTGCCCCTGGTCGTAGTCCTGCTGCGGGTAGCCGTACTGATCGTGCTGCTGGTACGCGTACGGGTCCTGCGCGCCGTAGGCCTGGTCCTGCCGGTCGTACGCGTGCTGGTACCCGTACTGGTCCTGGGGCTGGTGCTGGTGCTGGTACCCGTACGGGTCGGGCTGCTGCTGCGGCGGCGCGTAGGGCTGCTGGACCGGGACCGGCGGGGTCTGGGCGGGCGGGCGCGGCACGGGCTGCTCGGCGGGCGCGGGGCCCGCGAGGTCCGCCAGGTACTCGGCGTCGGTGGTGTGCCCCTGGGCTCCGGGGCCCTCTCCGAGGGTGCCGAGCTCGTCGGCGGGGGCGCGGCCGTGCAGGGTCTGGCGGCCCCGGCCGACGGCGTCCAGGGTCTTGGCGAGGACCGCCTCGAAGGCGCCGAGCTTGGCGTCGACGTAGGCGTCGGCGTCGCGGCGCAGCGTCTCGGGGTCGTGGCTGCGCTCGGGGGCGTCCTCGTCCTCGTACCCCTGCTCGTCGAGGCCGGGGCCGGTGCCGAGGAGCTTCTCGCGGCCGCGGCCGACCGAGCCGAGGGTCTTGGTGAGGACGACCTCGAAGTTGGCAAGCTTGCTGTCCACGTAGTCGTCGGCCTCGGCGCGGACCTGCTCGGCGGCCTGCCTGGCCTCGGCGAGGATGCGTTCGGCCTCGCCCTGGGAGTTGCGGGCGACCTCCGTGTCGGAGATCAGGGAGCCGCGCTCGGCGTGCGCGCTCTCGATGATCCGCTGCGCCTCCTGGCGGGCCTGCTCGACCAGCTGCTCCCGGCCGCCGATGAGCTCCTGGGCCTGGGCCAGGGAGCCCGGCAGGGCCTGGCGCACCTCTTCGAGCATCGAGAGGAGATCGGCGCGGTTGACCACGCACGAGGCCGACATGGGCATGGACCGGGCGCTGCCGACCGCCTGGACGATCTCGTCGATCTTCTTCTGCACGTCCACCGTGTGCTCGCCACTCTCTACAGCTGGTTGGGAGACGGACGGGACGACTGTAAGGCCAGTGGCCGCCCGTCCGACACCGGGTGACGAGCCGTCAGTGGGCCCGGCGGAGGGTCACTTCTCGCCCAGCCGTTCGACGAGCGCCTCGTGGACCACCGGCGGCAGCAGGTGCGCGACGTCACCGCCCCAGGCGGCGACCTCCTTGACCAGCGAGGAGGAGAGGAAGCTGTAGGTGGGGTTGGTCGGGACGAAGAGGGTCTCGACGCCCGAGAGGCCGTTGTTCATCTGGGCCATCTGGAGTTCGTAGTCGAAGTCGCTGACCGCGCGGAGGCCCTTGACGATGGCCGGGATGTCGCGCTGCTTGCAGAAGTCGACGAGGAGCCCGTGGAAGGCCTCCACCTCGACGTTGCCGAAGTCGGCGGTGACCTGGCGGATCAGCTCGATCCGCTCGTCGATCCCGAAGAGGCCCTTCTTCGACTGGTTGATCATCACCGCGACGTGCACCACGTCGTACAGCTTGGAGGCGCGGGCGATGATGTCGAGGTGTCCATTGGTGATGGGGTCGAAAGACCCCGGACATACGGCGCGGCGCAACGTGAGTCCCTCGCTCTCCGGTCCGGTCATGGCGCGACGCTTGAGTCGTCGCACGTAGAGGCGGCGCGACCGTACCAAAACGTCCCCTCGCCGTAGCGACGGGACCTGAGGGGTTCGAAACCCTCCGGCCAGCCGAATTCACCGCCTCTTGTACTGCGCTCAACGGTGACGAGCGCCTCGGGCGTGAGCCAGCCCTCCGAGCGGAGTGTGAGGAGGATCTCCCGAAGATCGTCGTCGCCGACGGCGTACGGAGGGTCGAGGAAGACCAGGTCGTACGGGGTGGTAGGGGCCCCGCCCCGGACGATCTGGGCGGCTTTGCCCGCTCTGACCTCGGCGCCGGGCAGACCGACCGACTTCACGTTCTCCCTGATGGTCCGTGCCGCCCTGGCGTCCGCCTCGACGAGCAGGGTGTGCGCGGCGCCGCGGGAGAGCGCTTCGAGGCCGACGGCCCCGGAGCCCGCGTAGAGATCGAGGACGCGGGCGCCGTCGAGCGTGCCCTGGAGGGCCTGCCAGGTGGAGAAGAGGCCCTCACGCGCGCGGTCGGACGTGGGGCGGGTGCCGTTGCCCGGCGGGACGGTCAGGCGGCGTCCGCCGGCGGCACCGGCGATCACGCGGGTCATCTGGTTCCTTCTGGCTGGCCGGTATGCGCCACGTTGGTGGGCTGTCTCCACGATATGGCGTACCCCCCGGTCAGCCCTTGTCGAGGTACTGCTCGCGCTCCGCGTCGAGCAGGGCGTCCAGGGCGGTGCGCAGCGCGGGCAGCCGTTCGAGCTCGGGGTCGTCGGCGACGACGGTGACCGCCTCCTCGCGGGCGGCGGCGATGATCTCCTCGTCCTCGATGACCGCGAGCATGCGCAGGGAGGAGCGGACACCGGACTGCGCCTGGCCGAGCACGTCGCCCTCGCGGCGCTGCTCCAGATCGATGCGGGAGAGTTCGAAGCCGTCGAGCGTCGAGGCGACGGCGCCGAGGCGGGCGCGGGCGGGGGCTGCCTCGGGCATGTCGGTGACCAGGAGGCAGAGCCCGGGGGCCGCGCCGCGGCCGACCCGGCCGCGGAGCTGGTGCAGCTGGGAGACGCCGAAGCGGTCGGCGTCCATGATGACGATGGCGGTGGCGTTCGGGACGTTCACCCCGACCTCGATGACCGTCGTCGCGACCAGGACCTGGGTTTCGCCCGCGGCGAAGCGGCGCATGACCGCGTCCTTGTCGTCGGGCTGCATCCGGCCGTGCAGGACCTCGATCTTCAGCCCCTGGAGAGGTCCGTGCGCGAGCTGCTCGGCGACGTCGAGGACGGCGAGCGGGGGCCGCTTCTCGGCGGTGGCCTCCGCCTCGGCCTTCTTCTTGGCCTTCTTGGGCTCCGCGGCTTCGTCGGCGTCGTCGCCGATGCGCGGGCAGACCACGTACGCCTGGTGGCCCTTCTCCACCTCCTCGCGCACGCGCTCCCACGCGCGGGCGAGGAAGTGCGGCTTGTCCTCGGCGGGGACTACGTGGCTGGCGATCGGTGAGCGCCCGGCCGGGAGCTGGTCGAGGACCGAGGTCTCCAGGTCTCCGAAGACCGTCATCGCGACCGTGCGCGGGATGGGGGTGGCGGTCATGACCAGGAGGTGCGGGGGCTGCTTGCCCTTGCCGCGCAGGGCGTCGCGCTGCTCGACGCCGAAGCGGTGCTGTTCGTCGACGACGACCAGGCCCAGGTCGTGGAACTGGACCTTGTCCTCGATCAGCGCGTGGGTGCCGATGACGATTCCGGCCTCGCCGGTGGCCAGGTCGAGCAGGGCCTTGCGGCGGGCGGCGGCCCCCATGGAGCCGGTGAGCAGCGTGACCTTGGTGGCCTGGTCTGCGCCGCCCAGCATGCCGCCCTCGGCGAGCTCGCCCATCATCTCCACGATGGAGCGGTGGTGCTGCTGGGCGAGCACTTCGGTGGGCGCGAGCATGGCGGCCTGCCCGCCCGCGTCCACGACGGCGAGCATGGCGCGCAGGGCGACCATCGTGTTGTGCGTCACTGTGAAGTTGTCCGTGATGTACGCACTGCTCGGGTGAGCGACGCTGATGCACTGGACCGGCTTCCGCCCGACCAACTCGACGCTGCGGATTCCCCGTCGGAACGTGTTGTACTTCGGCCTCGTGCACACGCGCTCCGCCTTGCGCGTCAGCCGGAACGGCATGTACTCCTCGGGCAACACGATCGACACGTTGAATGCCGACTTCTTCGGCAGCACCCTGGCTCTGCCTCCCAGTGAGCGCACGAGCCAGGCGACGTCCTCAGCGAGCCGGAGAGACGCCGAGCACAGCGAAATGCTCAGTCCGTCCGCCTGAATCGTGCCGCCTGTGTCCAGTAGCCCCTGCAACAGAGCCAGTCGATTCTTGATCGAGGTGTTCTTGAAGATCTCGGGAACGAACTTCCCGTGTGAGGTCACACCCCACAGCTCCAAGTCGCGCAGCACTTGGATGACGGGATCGCGCGTGCCGCCCGTACGGTGTGTCGGCTGAATCGTGTAGTCGCACGCGGAACCGGCCACGGGGACCAGACGGCATTCCGGTGCCACGGCGTCGGCCGCCGCGGCGCGAATCTCCTCGTCGGCCGTGGACAACCGCAAGTTGTGGCGGAACGACCCGTCGCCCAGCAAGAGACCGAAGAGGTAGGGGTCGAGCGGTAGCAACTCGTCGTGTCCCAGGTCGGTCGGGGTCGCGGCGGGGAGATACCACTTCGACGAGCCGTTCGCCTTGTGGAGGTCCAGGCGAATCTCTCTGGTCGTCAGGACCTTCGGCGGCTGGCCTCGATGCCAACCGCAGCTGGTACCGACGATCCAGAGGTGTTCGTCGTCACACTCGACAGAGCTGCCGTCGGAGAGCGTCAGGCGCCACACGTCACGCTCTCCCTGGGGGAAGACCCCGCTGACGACGGCGGTCTCCCCGGTGGGCACGACGACGACATCACCGCTCCTCATGTCACCCATCGGCCGGAAACCCTCGGGAGTCAGCACCAACGAGTCGAGCGGCTGCGCCTTGCCCGATCCGACCTCTCCCTGGAGGAGGCGGTGCATCGGGTGTTCGGTCGCGAGGTCGTCGAAGATCTCCTTGGAGACCTTCTCCTGGCCCTCGGTCAGCGTGAACGGCAGCTTGGCGTCGAAGGCGGTGAGGAGGCCGCCGTCCTTGGGCCTGCGGGCCACGGCGGGCAGTTGCGCGTCCGCGTACCGCCGCCGGGCCAGGGCCACTTGGAGGACGAAGGCCTCGTCCCACTTGAGGCGGTCGCGGGCGGCGGCGATGTCCGTCTTCGAGTGCGGCCGGTGGATCTTCAGGAGGGCTTCGGGGAGCGGGACGAGGCCGCGGCCGTCCCGGAGGGCGGGCGGCAGCGGGTCCTCGGCCTCCTGGGCGCTGGGCAGGACCATGTCGACCGACTTGGCGATCTTCCAGGACTCCAGCTTGGCGGTGGCCGGGTAGATCGGCAGGAGGGCGCCGGCCCAGGAGCCGACGGCCTCGCCGACCTCGTCGCCCTCGGCCCTCAGCAGTTCGTACGCCGGGTGGGCCAGCTGCATCTTGCGGTTGAAGACCGACACCTTGCCCGCGAACATCGCGCGGGTGCCGGGCAGCAGGTCCTTGTGCGGCTTGTGGATGCCACGGCCGAAGAAGACGAGCTGGAGCTGGCCGCTGCCGTCGGTGATGGTGACTTCGAGGCGCTGACCCCTGCCGCCGTTGAACTTCAGGATGCGCGCGGTCGCGACCTGGGCGACCACCGTGACGTGCTCGTCGAGCGGGAGGTCGGCGAGGCGGGTGAGCTCACCGCGCTCGGCGTACCGCCGGGGGTAGTGGTGCAGGAGGTCGCCGACCGTGTGCAGGTCGAGGTTCTCGGCCATCACCTTCGCGGTGGCGGGGCCGACCACTTTCTTCAGGGGTTCTTCGAGCGCGGGCACGAGATCCATTGCACACCACGCCACTGACAATCCGCGTCAGGTCCCCCGGATCGGCCCGCACAGCGCACCGGCGCGGTGCGGCCGGTCCTGGCGCTACTCCACGCCGATCAGCATCAGCGCCGACTGGCGTCCGCCGCGGTAGACCACGGTGTCGACCGCCAGGTACGCCTCGCGCACATGCTTCTCCAGGTGCTCCGCGACGGCCTCGGGCACCGATTCGCCGAGCACCAGCGTGACCATCTCGCCGCCCGCCGACAGCATCCGGTCGAGGACGGAGGCCGCGGTGCGGGCCACCTCGGAGCCGATCACGGCCACATCGCCGTCGATCATGCCGAGCACGTCACCGGCCTGGCAGATGCCCGCCATGGTCCAGGACTGCCGCTCGGCGACGGCCAGTTCGCCGTACCTCGTCGCGCCGGCCGCCGAGGTCATGGCGACGACGTCCTCGTCGAAACGCCGGTCGGGCGCGTGCACGGCGAGCGCCGCGATGCCCTGGACCGCGGAGCGGGTGGGGATCAGCGCGACCCGTACGCCTTCGGTGCGGGCCTGTTCCGCCGCGGCGGCCGCGGTGTGCCGCAGCTCCTCGTCGTTCGGCAGGAGGACCACCTCGCGGGCGTGGGCCCGCCGGATCGCGTCGACGAGCTCGCCGCTCGCGGGCGGCTCCCCCACGCGCGCGGGCACGGTGGTCGCCCCGGCCTCGGCGTAGAGCCCGGCGAGGCCTTCCCCCGGCACGACGGCGACGATGGCCCGCTGCGCACGCTCCCGGGGCGGCGCCGCGGTGGTGTGCGCGTCACCCACTCCGAAGTGGGTGATCCGGATGCGGTGCGGGCGGCCCGCCTCCACGCCCGCCTCGACGGCCGCACCCGCGTCGTCGACATGGACGTGGACGTTCCAGAGGCCGTCGCCGCCGACCACGACGAGGGAGTCGCCGAGCCGGTCGAGCCGCGACCGCAGCCGGGTGACCGCGGTGTCGTCGGCCTCCAGGAGGTAGATCACCTCGAAGGCGGGCCCGCCCCCGTCCTCGGACGGCTCCTCGCACTCGACGCCCTCCACACGCGTGGCGGACGACGGCTCCTGGGCGCGCGTGGCGGGGCCGCCCGCGCTCCTGAGGGTCACGCTCTCGCCCGACAGGGCGCCCACCAGCGCCCCGAGGACCGCCACGAGGCCCCGCCCACCGGCGTCCACGACTCCGGCGCGGCCGAGCACCGCGAGCTGGCCGGGCGTCGCGTCCAGAGCCTTGCGGGCCCCGTCGTACGCCGCTCTGGCCACCGCCCCGCAGTCGTCCCCGGCGTCGGCCGCCGCGTCCGCCGCCGCGGTGGCCACCGTCAGGACGGTGCCCTCCACGGGGTGGGCGACCGCCTGGTACGCGGCTTCGGCGGCCCGGCGCAGCGCACGTTCGAGGACCCGGCCGTCGGCGTGATCTGCCTCACTCCGCGACCGGCCGTCCTCGCTCCGCGAGCCACCGGTGATCTCCGGGCCGCCGATGACCTGCGCCATCCCCCGCAGCAGCTGCGAGAGGATCGTGCCCGAGTTCCCCCGGGCCCCGAGGAGGGCCCCGTGCGCCATCGCGCGCACCGTCTCGGCCAGCGACGGGAGGGAGGGATCGTGGCCCGTGAAGGCCGCGTCGACCGCCTGGGAGGCGGACTCCAGGGTCAGATAGAGGTTCGTCCCGGTGTCCCCGTCGGCGACCGGGTAGACGTTGATGGCGTCGATCTCCTCGCGGGCCCTGCCGAGGGCGTCCAGAGCCAGTCGGCACCAGGCGCGCACCGCGACCGCGTCGAGGTTCTGCGGCACCTGTTCGCCTCCTTGACCATCCGGGATGGACGCAGCGTAGACCCGGGGTGAACACGGGGCCCGGGGCGGGGGCGGGGCCGTCCGTGGTAGTTTCGTTCCATCGAAGCAGTCGTTGTATGCTGCTCCGGTTGCCCGATACACATCGGGACATTCCTCCTGGCAACGCCACTCCGATCATTGCACTGATCTCGGCATGCCGGGATTAACCGTAAGTGCATCTGAAGTCTTTGGAGTGACCCGTGGCTGCCAACTGCGACGTCTGCGGCAAGGGGCCGGGCTTCGGCAACAACATCTCGCACTCGCACCGCCGTACGCCCCGTCGCTGGAACCCGAACATCCAGCGTGTGCGTGCCGTGGTGAGCGGGACGCCGAAGCGCCTCAACGCCTGCACCTCGTGCATCAAGGCCGGCAAGGTCTCGCGCTGACGCCAGCGCGGCCACCTAGCTGGTTGCTGAATCAGCCGGTCCCCTCAGGGGGGCCGGCTTTTTCGTCTGCCCACGCGCGCGTAGCCGTCCGACCGCCCACGCGCGCGTAGCGGCCTGCCAGACTCTGCCGGATGCGCTTCGGCATCCTCGGCCCCCTAGACGTACGCTCCCCCGACGGCGCCCCACTGGACCCCGGTGGGCCGCGCCCCCGTGCCCTGCTCACCCTGCTGCTCCTGGACCCGGGCCGCACGGTGTCGCCGGCGGCGCTGGCCGACGGGCTCTACGGCGACGAGCCGCCCGCCGGTGCGGCGAACGCGCTCCAGTCCCAGGTATCCCGGCTGCGCAAACGGCTCGGCCTCGCCATCGAAGCCACCCCCGCCGGCTACCGCCTCGCCGTCCACCCCGACGACGTCGACCTGCACCGCTTCGAGCGGCTGGCCCGTGAGGGACGCGAGGCCCTCGGCTCCGGGGACCCCGCGCGGGCCGCGGGTCTCCTGCGGGAGGCGCTCGGCCTGTGGCGTGGGGCCGCCCTCGCCGAGCTGCCGGACGCCCCTCCCCTCGCCACTCGCCTGGAGGAGACACGCCTGGCCGCCGTGCAGGACCGCCTCGACGCGGACCTCGCGCTGGGCGGCGGGGCCGAACTCGTGCCCGAGGTCCGCGGGCTGCTCGCCGACCACCCCCTGAGCGAGCGGCTGCACGGCCAGCTGATGCGGGCCCTGCACGCGGACGGCAGGCCCGCGGAGGCGCTCGCCGCCTACGAGGAGGCGCGCCGCGTCCTCGCGGACGAGCTCGGCACCGATCCCTCCGCCGAGCTGTCCGCGCTCCACCTGGAACTGCTCCAGGGCCGGGAGCCCGCACGGCAGCGGGGCGTGCCCGCGCAGCTGACGCGGTTAATCGGGCGGGCCGACGAGCTCACGCGGATCGGCGCCCTGCTCACCGAGGCACGGCTCGTGACCCTCACGGGTCCCGGCGGGGCGGGCAAGACGCGGCTCGCGATCGAAGCGGCCCGCGCGCTGCCCGACGTCTGCTTCGTGGAGCTGGCCCCGCTCGCCGACGCCTCCGGAGTGACGTACGCGATCCTCACCGCGCTCGGGGTGCGCGACGGCTTCCACAGCCAGGGCGGCGACGCCACGGAGCGGCTGCTCACGGCGCTGCACGGCCGCGAGCTGCTGCTCGTCCTGGACAACTGCGAGCACCTCGTGGACGAGGCGGCGCGGGTCACGGGGCTGCTGCTCGGGGCCTGCCCCGGCGTGCGGGTGCTCGCCACCGGCAGGGAGGCGCTCGGGATCACGGGCGAGGTCCTGTGGCCGGTGCCGCCGCTGGGGGCCGGGCCCGCCGCCCTGCTCTTCGCGGACCGGGCGGCCGCCGTGCGGCCGGACCTCGCGGGCCCGGCAGACGAGCACGCCCGGCGCCTGACCGACGGGATATGCGCGGCGCTCGACGGTCTGCCGCTGGCGATCGAGCTGGCCGCGGCCCGCCTGCGCACCCTCACCCTGGACGAGCTGGCGGCCCGCCTCGGCGACCGCTTCCGGCTGCTCTCGCGCGGGGACCGGACGAAGGCGCCCCGGCACCGCACCCTGCACGCGGTCGTGGAGTGGAGCTGGGAGCTGCTCGACGACGAGGAGCAGGAGCTTGCCCGACGGCTGACCGTGTTTTCCGGAGGGGCCACCTGTGACGCGGTGGAGGCCATGTGCGGCATCCCCTGTCCGGAGGACCTCCTCGCCTCCCTCGTGGAGAAGTCGTTCCTCGGCGTGACCGACGGGCGCTACGGCATGCTGCGGACCATCCACGCCTTCTGCGCCGAGCAGCTGGCGGGGGCGGGTGAGGAGAGTCGCCTGCGGGCCGCGCACGCCCAGTACTTCCTGCGGCTGGCCGAGGCGGCCGAGCCCCGGCTGCGCGGCGGCGAGCAGCTGCCCTGGCTCGCGGCGCTCGACGCCGAGCGAATGAATGTGGACGCGGCGCTGCGCCACCTGACCCGCACCGCGCCGCACGACGGGCTGCGGATGATGGCCGCGCTCTCCTGGTTCTGGCGGCTGCGCGGCCGCTACGGGGAGCGGACGGAGCTCGCCGTCGACCTGCTGGAGGCGGTGGGCCCGCAGCCGCCGGCAGGCCTGTACGAGGAGTACGTCCTCTGTCTGATCAACACGATCGCGGGGGACGGCGACGACCCGGCCGAACCGGACCGCCTCGCGCGCGCGGACAGCCTGTTCGCCGCTCTTCCCGGTCCGCTGAGGCTGCCCCACATGGTGGTGCTCTGGTCGATCGCGGGCGGTCCAGCACGCGCCATGCGGGACGAGGCGCGGGAGCAGGTCGACGGCCATCCCTGGGGAGTGGCTCTCCTCGGCCTCGGGGAGGGTTTCCAGGAGCTGTTCGCGGGCCGCGCCGAAGCAGCCGAGGCGGCCTTCACGCGGGCATTGGAGGGCTTTCGGATCACGGGTGACCGTTGGGGCATGGCCAACTGCCTGGACCCGTTGGGCATGTTCGCCGACTGGCGCGGTGAGCGGGAGCGTGCCCTGGAGCTGCTCGACGAAGGCCTGGTGCACGTGGCGGAGTTGGCGGCGCCCGAGGAGGCCGCGGACCTGCTGCACCGGCGCGCCACCGTCCTGCTGCACCGCGGCGATCTCGAGGGGGCCGCCGCCCAGTACGCGCACTCCGCCGCGCTCGCCCGCACGGTCGGCGTCCCCGACAAGGTGGCGGCCGCGCGGCGCGGGCTAGGGGACGTGGCCCGGCTGTCCGGCGACCCGGCACGCGCGCGTGAGCACTATGCGGCGGCTCTTCAGGAGTGCGCCGCCAACTGGTTCAGCCTCGGGCAGAGCGTACGGATCCTGATCGGCCTCGGCCGCGCCGCGCTCGCCGAGTCGCGCACGGAGGAGGCCGCCGACTGGTTCGAGCAGGCCCGGGCGCTGTCCTGCGGGGCGGAGCCCTCTACGCGCCTCGGTGCGCGGGTCTCGGACGCCGGTGAACTGGCCGAGGTGGCCGAGGCGTTGGCGGCCGTCGCGGCGTCCCCCGAGGACGCGGCCCGGCTGCTCGGCGCCGCGCACGGCCTGCGCGGCCTGTCGATCGCCGGTGATCCCGACGTCGTACGGGTCGAGGAGGCGGCTCGCGCGCGGCTCTCCCCGGGGGCGTACGACAAGGCCTTCGGGCAGGGGCGGCGCCTGCGGTCGGCGGCGGTCAGGGAACGGTAGGCGGGCGGTCAGCGGCTGCCCCGATGCTTCCCGGCATGACGAACCGGAACGCAGACCCCAATCCGAGCCCCACGCCCCTCTCCCACCTCGACGTCCTGATCTCCGGCGCCAGCGTCGCGGGCCCCGCGCTCGCCCTCTGGCTGGCCCGCTACGGGGCCCGCGTCACCGTCCTGGAGAAGGCGCCCGCCCTGCGCGAGGGCGGCTTCGCCGTCGACTTCCGGGGCGAGACGCACCGCACCGTGCTGCGCCGCATGGGCATCTGGGACGAGGTCCACCGCCGCCAGACGCACATGGGCCGCCAGATCGTCGTGGAGGCCGACGACAAGGAGCGGTTCGATCTGCCCGCCTTCTTCATGAGCGGCGACGTGGAGATCTTCCGCGGCGATCTGTCCAAGATCCTCTTCGAGCGCACCGAGGACCGGGTGGAGTACGTCTTCGGGGACTCCGTCGCCTCGCTGACCGAGGACTCCGAAGGCGTCGACGTGACCTTCGACCGCGGTGCTCCGCGCCGCTTCGACATCGTCGTCGGCGCCGACGGGTTGCACTCCCACACCCGCCGTCTGGTCTTCGGCGACGAGTCGCGCCACCTGCGGTTCCTCGGCTACTACGTGGCGTGCTTCGGCGTCCCCAACCACCTCGGCCTCGACCGCACCGCCCGCATCTACAGCGAGCCGGGCCGCACCCTGATGCTCAACAACTACGACGGCGATCCCGCCAGGGCGGGCGCGGCCCTGTTCTTCAGGTCCGACCGGCTCGACTACGACCGGCACGACACCGCGCAGCAGAAGAAGCTCATCGCGGACCGGTACGCGGGCCTGGCCTACCGGCACGCCGCCACGGCCCTGGAAGGCCTTGAGAACGCCGAGGACCTGTACTTCGACGCCATCGCGCAGATCCACCTCGACCGGCTCCACCGCGGTCGTGTGGTGCTGCTCGGCGACGCCGGGTGCGGCGCGACGATGGGCGGCATGGGGACGGGCACCGCGCTGGTCTCCGCGTACGTCCTGGCCGGTGAGCTCGCGGCGGCGCGGGGCGACCACCGGGCCGGCTTCGCCGCGTACGAGGCGGAGATCCTCGCCTACGCCAGGGGCTGCCAGAAGTCCTCGGCCAACGCCGGTGCCTTCCTCGCCCCGGCGACCGAGAGGAAGATCCGCAGCCGCGACCGGGCGTACCGCGTGCTCGGCTCACGCCTGCTCGCGGGCCTCTTCAAGAGGCTGACGGAAAGGACCGCGAGCGACCTCGTCCTCAAGGACTACGCGAACCAGGACCGCGCCGACCAGTACCGCGCCGACCAGGACTACACCTCCCTGAACCGCCAACCGTGATCCACCGGGCCTATCCCGCCGCCGAGCGCGAATCCGGCGGCGATCGCCCCGGTGACGTACTCCTTGGCGGCCAGCACGGCCTCCGGGACGCCGTCCCCCATCGCGAGGCGCGACGCTATCGCGCTGGCGAGGGTGCAGCCCGTGCCGTGCGTGTGCCGGTTGTCGTGGCGCGGCGCGCGCAGGACGTGCTCCTCGGAGCCGTCGGTGAGGAGGTCGACGGCGTCGCCGCTGAGATGGCCGCCCTTGATGAGCACCCACTTCGGTCCGTACGCGAGGACGGCGGCCGCCGCGCGCCGCAGGCCGTCCTCTGATTCGACCGCGACACCGGTGAGTTGGGCCACCTCGTCGAGGTTGGGCGTCGCGACCGTGGCGGCCGGCAGCAGCCTGGTGCGTACCGAGTCGAGCGCGGAGGCGGCGAGCAGCGGGTCGCCGTGCTTGGAGACGCCGACCGGGTCGACGACCGTCGGGGCATCCGTGCCCGCGAGCAACTCGGCGACCGCCTCGACCAGTTCCGCCGACGCGAGCATGCCGGTCTTCACGGCCTGCACGCCGATGTCGTCGACGACGCTGCGGTACTGCGCCCGCACCGCGTCGACCGGGAGCTCCCAGGCCCCCTGCACGCCCAGGGAGTTCTGCGCGGTGACGGCCGTGATGACGCTCATGCCGTGGGCCCCGAGGGCGAGCATCGTCTTCAGGTCGGCCTGGATGCCCGCGCCGCCGCCGGAGTCGGATCCGGCGACGGTGAGGACCCGCGGCGGGGCGGTCACTCGGCGTCCCCGTCGTCCCCGAAGTGGTCCCAGCCCTTGCCGGCCCAGGGCGCGCCGTCGACGGTCACCTGGGGCAGCGCCGAGGGGTTGAGAACCTCGCCGATGACCTTCCAGCGGGCGGGCAGCTTCACGTCGGGCGGGAAGGTCGCCACGATCGCGTGGTCCTCGCCGCCGTTGAGCACCCACTGCAGCGGGTCGACGCCGACGGCCTGGCCGATGTCGTTCATCTGCGTGGGCACGTCGACGTCTCCGGAGCGGACGTCGATGCGTACCTTGCTGGACTCGGCGATGTGCCCGAGGTCGGCGATCAGGCCGTCGCTGACGTCCGTCATGGAGGTCGCGCCGAGGCCGGCCGCCGCGGGTCCCGCGTGGTAGGGCGGCTCGGGCCTGCGGTGGGCCTCCACGAAGGCGCGCGGTGAGCGGAAGCCGCGGGAGAGCACCGCGTGCCCGGCCGCGGACCAGCCGAGCCAGCCCGTCACGGCGACGACGTCGCCGGGCTGCGCGCCCGCACGCGTGACGGGCTCGTGGTTGCGCAGGTCGCCGAGCGCGGTGATCGCGACGGTGATCGTGTCGCCGCGTACGACGTCGCCGCCCACGACGGCCGCGCCCGCTACCTGGCACTCGTCCCTGATGCCGTCCATCAGCTCGGCGGGCCAGCTCGCGGGGAGCTCGGCGGGCACGACCAGGCCGAGGAGGAGCGCGGTCGGCACGGCGCCCATGGCCGCGATGTCGGCGAGGTTCTGCGCGGCGGCCTTGCGGCCCACGTCGTACGCGGTGGACCAGTCCCGGCGGAAGTGCCGGCCCTCCAGGAGGATGTCGGTGCTCGCCACGACCCTGCGGTCCGGAGCGGACACGACCGCGGCGTCGTCGCCGGGGCCGAGCCGTACGGCCGGAGTGGAGGTGAGCCGCGAGGTGAGCTCTCTGATGAGCCCGAACTCCCCCAACTCGCCCACGGATCCCTTCACCGAGTCTCACCATGCCCTTTCACGCTGCCCGGCCCCCGGTCGCGAGCCGTGTCTGTCGTCGGTACGGTCGAGATGACCGTCAATTCTGCTGCCCGGCCCACCACGATGTGCGCGCCACAGGCCGCCCGGGTCTCCCCGTGGCGCGCGGCGACGCGGTACCGTGGCGTCCCTTCTCCCCACATGATCCTCGTGGCCGCCCTGGAGGTTCCGTGGTACAGGCGTACATCCTGATCCAAACAGAGGTCGGCAAGGCGTCGACCGTCGCCGAGCTGATCGGCAAGATCCCGGGAGTGATCCAGGCCGAGGACGTGACCGGACCCTACGATGTCATCGTGCGCGCCCAGGCGGACACGGTGGACGAACTCGGCCGCATGGTGGTCGCCAGGGTCCAGCAAGTGGACGGCATCACCCGAACCCTGACCTGCCCGGTCGTGCACTTGTAGCCCCCGTCTACCCTGGCCCGGTGAACTTCCCCCGTCTCCGGCGCCGCTGCCTCACCGGCACGTCCGCTCTCGCCCTGCTGATCACGGCGGTGGCCTGCTCAGCTACGGACGACGAGGCGTCGGTGGTGGTTCCTTCGCCGGCCGCGAAAGCCGCCGGTCTCTGCCGGGACCTGCACGAACAGCTTCCGAAGGAGATCGACGGGCGGGGGCGCACCGACCCGGGACCCAAGTCGGAGCTGACCGCCGGGTGGGGAGACCCGGCGATCATACTGCGCTGCGGTGTCCGGCGGCCCCCCGAGATGATCGACCCCGCCTACGCCCCGCAGAACGGCGTGAAAGTGAACGGCGTCGCCTGGCTCCTGCAGAAGCGGGACGACGGCTCGTACACCTTCACCACCGGGGCGCGGCTCGCGTACGTGGAAGTGACGCTGCCCAAGGAGCGGACGGGGGACGGCCTCGGCCCGCTCACGGACCTGGCCTCCCCCATCAAGAAGACGATCCCCACGGGCATCGCCTGAGCCCCAATCCGAGCCCCGGCCTGAGCCGGGTCCGCGCGGCCCCGCGCCCGCGGCGCTAGCGCAGGCCCGTGGAGCGGTTGAGGGCCGACTGGATGAGCCGGTCCACCAGCTCCGCGTAGCCGACGCCGCTCTTCTCCCACATCTGCGGGTACATCGAGATGGGCGTGAAGCCCGGCATCGTGTTGATCTCGTTGATGACGAACCGGCCGTCCTCGGTGAGGAAGAAGTCCGCCCGCACCAGGCCCTCGCAGGACGCCGCCTCGAACGCCTCGACGGCGAGCCGCTGGATCTCGGCGGTCTGCTCGGGCGTCAGCGGGGCCGGCACGATCCCGGGCGTCGAGTCGATGTACTTCGCCTCGAAGTCGTAGTAGTCGTGCGTCTGCACGGGCGGGATCTCGGCCGGGACGCTCGCGCGCGGGCCGTCCTCGAACTCCAGGACGCCGCACTCGATCTCACGGCCGCGCAGCAGCGCCTCGACCAGGATCTTCGGGTCGTGGCGCCGGGCCTCGGCGATCGCCTCGTCGAGGCCGTCGAAGGACTCGACCTTCGTGATGCCGATGGAGGAGCCCGCGCGCGCGGGCTTGATGAACAGCGGCCACCCGTGCTCGCCCGCGAAGTCCGCGATGCGCCTGCGGGCGCCCGCCTCGTCCTGCCGCCACTCGCGGGGCCGGACCACCAGGTACGGGCCGACGTTCAGCCCGAAGGAGGCGAACACCCGCTTCATGTAGTCCTTGTCCTGGCCGACGGCCGAGGCGAGGACGCCCGAGCCGACGTAGGGCACTCCGGAGAGTTCGAGCAGTCCCTGGAGGGTGCCGTCCTCTCCGTAGGGGCCGTGCAGCATCGGGAAGACGACGTCGACCTCGCCGAGCGCCTTGGGCACGGAGCCGGGCTCGCTGTAGACGACCTCGCGGTTGCCGGGGTCGAGCGGGAGGACGACGCCGCCCTCCACGGAGTCGGCGAGGTCGGTGACGTTCGGCATCTTGCGGTCGGCGATCGCCATCCGCTCGGGCTCGTCGGCGGTCAGCGCCCAACGGCCGTCCGTGGTGATGCCGATCGGCAGGACGTCGTACTTGGTGCGGTCGATGGCGCCGAGGATGGCGCCTGCCGTCACCACGGAGATGCCGTGCTCCGAGCTGCGGCCGCCGAACACGACGGCCACGCGCGGCTTGCGGAGCGGCTGCGCAGAGCTCGGCTCGGGGCGCGGCTCAGGGCTCTGGGGGAGGTTCTCGCTGCTCATATCGCGTTGAGGGTACCCGCTGGCCCGTGCGTAGTCAGTCGTGCCGTCAGCGTCGCTCGGGCTTGGCGCTGCGCGACATGAGGTCCTTGAGCGCGACCACCGGGGGCGTTCCCTCGTGCACGATGCCGACGACGGTCTCCGTGATCGGCATGTCGACGCCGTGCCTGCGGGCCAGATCCAGCACGGATTCGCAGGACTTGACGCCCTCGGCGGTCTGCTTGGTGACCGCGATGGTCTCCTGCAGGGTCATGCCCTTGCCGAGGTTGGTGCCGAAGGTGTGGTTGCGCGAGAGCGGCGACGAGCAGGTCGCCACCAGGTCGCCGAGGCCGGCGAGTCCGGAGAACGTCAGCGGGTCGGCGCCCATCGCGAGCCCGAGCCGGGTCGTCTCGGCGAGGCCGCGGGTGATGAGCGAGCCCTTGGCGTTGTCGCCGAGGCCCATGCCGTCCGCGATGCCGACGGCGAGCCCGATGACGTTCTTGACCGCGCCGCCGAGCTCGCAGCCGACCACGTCGGTGTTGGTGTACGGGCGGAAGTACGGGGTGTGGCAGGCCGTCTGGAGGCGTTGCGCGACGGCTTCGTCCCGGCAGGCGACGACGGCGGCGGCGGGCTGCCGCGCGGCGATCTCACGTGCGAGGTTGGGGCCCGTGACGACGGCGATCCGGTCGGCGGACACCTTGGTGACGTCCTCGACGACCTCGCTCATCCGCATCGCGGAGCCCAGTTCGACGCCCTTCATGAGAGAGACGACGACGGTCTCGGGGGCGAGCAGCGGCGCCCACTCCGCGAGGTTGCCGCGCAGCGTCTGCGACGGTACGGCGAGGACCGTGAAGTCGGCGTCCGCCGCGGCCTCGGCGGGGTCGGTGGTCGCCCGCAGGTTCTCGGGGAGTGCGACGCCGGGGAGGTAGTCCGGGTTGGTCCGCGTGGAGTTGACGGCGTCGACGAGTGCGGCGCGGCGGCCCCACAGGGTGACGTCGCAGCCCGCGTCGGCGAGCACCATGCCGAAGGCCGTACCCCAGGAGCCCGTTCCGAAGACGGCGGCCTTCACCCGGCCCGCCGAGTTCACGGGGTTCGTCACTTGCTGTCCTCCGGGGTGTTGTCCGCTGTGCCCTGCGCGGCGCCGCGGGCCGCTGCCTTGCGTCGTTGCTCCAGCCGGGCCCTGCGGGGGTCGTACGGCGTCTCGGGGGCCTTCTCGCCCCTCACTTCCTCAAGAAGTTCGGTGATCGCGGCCATGATGGTCTCGGTCACCTCCCGCAGCACGTCGGGCGTCGGCTCCTTGCCGTAGAAGCGCGACAGGTCGACGGGCGGCCCCGCCTTCACCTGGAGGGTCTTGCGCGGGAAGAAGGAGGGCTTCTTGCTGTACGGCGCCAGCGCGAGGTTGGCGCCCCACTGCGCGACGGGGATCACCGGGCACTGCGTCTTCAGGGCGACCCGCGCGGCCCCGGACTTGGCCGTCATCGGCCACATGTCGGGGTCCCTGGTGAGGGTGCCCTCGGGGTAGAAGGCGACGCACTCGCCGCGCTCGATGGCGTCGACCGCGGCCCGGAAGGCGTCGAGCGCGTTCGTCGTCTCGCGGTAGACCGGGATCTGCCCCGTGCCCTTCATGACCTTGGCGACGAAGCCGCGCTTGAAAAGGCCGTCCTTTGCCAGGAAACGCGGCACCCGTCCGGTGTTGTACTGGAAGTGGGCGTACGAGAACGGGTCGATATGGGAGTTGTGATTCACCGCGGTGATGAATCCCCCCTCGCCCGGAATGTGTTCCATTCCACGCCAGTCCCGCTTGAACAGAACCACCAGCGGCGGTTTTGCAATGACCGCCGCGAGGCGGTACCAGAAGCCGATTCTACGGCGGGACACTCGGACACCTTCCTCCATGAACCTGGTCGGCCGCACAAGTGTCGCCCCAGGCTGCCTGTCTGTCGAGAACACCGTACGCCCACCCGTCCCACGCCACCGCTCCTGTGCGGGAGCACCGCACACCACCCCCTTCGCGCTCCCCCGCGCCCCGTTCGCCCGGCAGGTCACAATGGGCGCGACGCGAAGGACGGAGCACCCGTGCAGTGGACCCTGGTCATCCCCCTGAAACCCTTGGCGCGCGCCAAGAGCAGGCTGGTTGCCGCCTCCGGTGAGGGGCTGCGCCCCGGCCTGGCCCTGGCGTTCGCGCAGGACACCGTGGCCGCCGCGCTGGCGTGCCCGGCGGTACGGGATGTGGCGGTCGTCACGGACGACGCCCTGGCGCGTCGCGAGCTCGCGGCGCTGGGCGCCCGGGTCGTGCCCGACGCCCCGGGAGGCGGCCTGAACGCCGCCCTGGCGCACGGGGCGGCCCTCGTGCGCGCCGAGCGGCCGAAGGCGCCCGTCGCGGCCCTGAACGCCGATCTGCCCGCGCTGCGTCCCATGGAATTGGCGCGGGCCCTGGACGGCGCCGCCGCATTTCCCCGCGCATTCATGCCGGACGCCGCCGGAATCGGGACGACACTGCTGTGCGCGACGCCGGGAAGTGAATTGCGTCCCGAGTTCGGAACGGCCTCGCGGGCCCGGCACTCGGCTTCCGGAGCCGTGGAACTCCCACTCGACGGCGTCGATTCCCTGCGCCAGGACGTGGATACCGGAGAAGACCTGCGGACCGCCCTCGTACTCGGCGTGGGTCCGCGCACCGCGGCGGCCGCGGCCCGGCTCCTCATCGCCGACTGAGTACGCTGCTCTCCATGCAGGCCACCGCGTACACGTACGACTCCGAGACCCGCAGCGGCAGCGTGCTGCTCGACGACGGCACCCCTGTGCCCTTCGACGCGCCCGCGTTCGACGCGGGCGGGCTGCGGCTGCTGCGGCCGGGGCAGCGGGTGCGGATCGAGGTCGACGGCGCGGGCGAGGCGCGCCGCATCACGCTGGTGACGCTCCAGACGTTCTGATCCATGGCCGTGAAGGTTTTTTGAGAGACCGGACACACGACGCGGGCCGGGCTCCCCCGTGGGAGCCCGGCCCGGCGCGTGAGTGCCCTCGTGCCCCTACTTCTTGCGGGCCGTGGTCTTCTTGGCGGTCGTCTTGCGCGTCGTGGCCTTCTTGGCGGGCGCGGTCTTCTTCGCGGTGGCCTTCGTGGCGGGCGCGGTCTTCTTCGCCGTGGCCTTCTTCGCCGCGGGCGTGGCCTTCTTGGCGGTGGTCTTCTTCGCCGCCGCCGGGGTGGCCTTCTTGGCCGTGGCCTTCGTGGCGGACTTCTTGGCGGTGGCCTTCTTCGCCGCGGCCTTCGTCGCCGTCGCCGTGGTCTTCTTGGCGGTGGTCTTCTTCGCCGCCGGCGTCGCCTTCTTGGCCGTGGCCTTCGTGGCGGACTTCTTGGCGGTGGCCTTCTTCGCCGCGGCCTTCTTGACCGTCGCCGAAGCGCCGCCGGACAGGCTGCCCTTGGGCGCCTTCTTGACCGCGACGTCGTTCTTGGGGAGCTTCTTCGAGCCGCTCACCAGGTCCTTGAAGCCCTGACCGGCGCGGAAACGCGGAACCGAGGTCTTCTTGACCCGCACGCGCTCCCCGGTCTGCGGGTTGCGGGCGTAACGGGCCGGGCGGTCGACCTTCTCGAACGAGCCGAACCCGGTGACCGAAACACGGTCCCCGCTGACAACGGCACGGACGACGGCGTCCAGGACCGCGTCGACGGCGTCGGCGGCCTGCTGACGGCCCCCCACCTTGTCGGCAATCGCTTCTACGAGCTGCGCCTTGTTCACGTCTTCCCCTTCGGAGACATTGCCGGGAGCGAAATACTCCGGCTTTTTCGCACGTTAGGCAGATATATACCGCAAATCAAACACGAAACGGGCTAATCACCCTTGTGCCGCAACGAAGTGGCCCATCTCGGAGTTCCGCGAAGGCCCGTTGAGGCTGCCGCTCAGCCGTCTTGGGGGAATCGGCCCTCGTCCGCTTCGTCGAGGGACGCCATCAATCGCTCCAGACGCCTTGCCGCATCGGCGAGATCGTGTTTGGCCGCGGCCGTAATGACCAGCAGCTTCCGGGTCAGCGCCATCCGTACGCCCTCCGGGACTTGCAGTGCGCGCACTCGTGAGTGCGCTTCCTTCAGTTGGTCCGCGACGAGCCCGTAGAGCTCGAGTTGGCTGTCACGTCCCATGCACCGATTGTGCCATCTGGGGCGAGTTGTCGCCTCCGCAGGGGGTAACTGCCGCCGTCCGCCGCCCTCCTGAGGGTACCCCGTCCTGCTGAGTACAAGGGGATTTCCAGCCTCTTCTTCCTTCCCGGCCAAGGGAGTTGAGACCACCCGTTCAGGCCATCGGGTACCCCGAAGAGGGCGCACGCAGACGTACCCCCAACCGTTCACGATTGGGGGTACGTCGGGGTGTTGCCGGATCCTGCGGGGTGTCGCGGGGTGTTGCGGGGTGTCAGACCCGCACGGTCCGCGGCTTGTACGAGGGCCGTCCCGTCTCGTACGCGGCGATGTCCGGCTCGTTCTGCAGCGTGATGCTGATGTCGTCCAGACCGTTCAGGAGCCGCCAGCGGGCGTTCTCGTCGAGTTCGAAGTCGGCGGTGACGCCCTGCGCGCGCACTTGGCGATCCCGCAGGTCAACGGTGACCTCGGCCTGCGGGTCGCGCTCCGTCAGCTCCCAGAGCGCGTCCACGACCTGCTGGTCGAGCACCACGGTGAGCAGGCCGTTCTTCAGCGAGTTGCCGCGGAAGATGTCGGCGAAGCGGGAGGAGATGACCGCCTTGAAGCCGAAGTTCTGCAGCGCCCAGACCGCGTGCTCGCGGGAGGATCCGGTGCCGAAGTCGGGTCCTGCCACCAGGACGGTGGCGCCCTGGCGCTCGGGCCGGTTGAGCACGAACTCCGGGTCCTTGCGCCAGGCCTCGAAGAGCCCGTCCTCGAAGCCGTCCCTGGTGACCTTCTTCAGCCAGTGGGCGGGGATGATCTGGTCGGTGTCGACGTTGCTGCGGCGCAGCGGAACGGCCCGGCCGGTGTGCGTGGTGAATGCTTCCATGGTTCTCAGACTCCGGCGGTCACGGGGGCGTCGGACAGGTCGGCGGGCGAGGCCAGGTGGCCGGTGACCGCGGTGGCGGCGGCGACCTGCGGGGAGACCAGGTGGGTACGGCCGCCCTTGCCCTGCCTGCCCTCGAAGTTGCGGTTCGACGTGGAGGCCGAGCGCTCGCCGGGAGCGAGTTGGTCGGGGTTCATGCCCAGGCACATCGAGCATCCCGCGTGCCGCCATTCGGCTCCGGCGGCGGTGAAGACCTTGTCCAGGCCCTCCTCGACGGCCTGCAGGGCGACCCTGACCGAGCCGGGGACGACCAGCATCCGTACGCCGTCGGCGACTTTGCGGCCCTCGACGACGGCGGCGGCCGCGCGCAGGTCCTCGATGCGTCCGTTGGTGCAGGAGCCTACGAAGACGGTGTCGACCTTGATGTCGCGCAGCGGCTGCCCGGCCGCCAACCCCATGTACTCAAGGGCCTTTTCGGCGGCGTAGCGCTCCGAAGCGTCTTCGTACGAAGCGGGGTCGGGGACGTTCGCCGAAAGGGGCGCTCCCTGGCCGGGGTTGGTGCCCCAGGTCACGAACGGGGCCAGCGAGGCGGCGTCGATGTAGACCTCGGCGTCGAAGACCGCGTCGTCGTCGGTCTTCAGGGTCTTCCAGTACGCCACCGCGGCGTCCCAGTCCTCGCCCTGCGGGGCGTGGGCGCGGCCCTCGATGTAGTCGAAGGTCGTCTTGTCCGGGGCGATCATCCCGGCGCGGGCGCCCGCCTCGATGGACATGTTGCAGATGGTCATGCGGGCCTCCATCGAGAGCTTCTCGATGGCGGAGCCGCGGTACTCCAGGACGTAGCCCTGGCCGCCGCCGGTGCCGATCTGCGCGATGATCGCGAGGATCAGGTCCTTGGCCGTGACGTCGTCGGGCAGTTCGCCGTCGACGGTGATGGCCATGGTCTTCGGCGGTGCCATGGGCAGCGTCTGGGTGGCGAGGACGTGCTCGACCTGGGAGGTGCCGATGCCGAACGCCAGCGCGCCGAAGGCGCCGTGGGTGGAGGTGTGCGAGTCGCCGCAGACCACCGTGGTGCCGGGCTGGGTCAGGCCGAGCTGCGGGCCCACCACGTGGACGACGCCCTGCTCGACGTCGCCCAGGGGGTGCAGGCGCACGCCGAACTCGGCGCAGTTCTTGCGCAGCGTCTCCAGCTGCGCCCGTGAGACCGGGTCGGCGATGGGCTTGTCGATGTCGAGGGTCGGGGTGTTGTGATCCTCGGTCGCGATGGTGAGGTCGAGCCGCCGCACCTGCCGGCCGGCCTGCCGGAGACCGTCGAAGGCCTGGGGGCTGGTCACCTCGTGCAGCAGGTGCAGATCGATGAAGAGGAGGTCGGGCTCGCCCTCGGCGCGCCGGACGACATGGTCGTCCCAGACCTTCTCCGCGAGTGTCCTACCCATCGCTTTCCCTCCGACCGGCCGCTTCGCCGGCCCAACTAGAGAATCCGTTCGCCGACGCGCGTACCCCTCGTGCCGCGCGTCGACCGCCGATCCGTTGGTCCGCGGATCGCTCGTACAGAGTGGCGCGTTCGCCGGAAAATTGAACTTGCGTTTCACAGAGTGAGACGCGAGTATCGACGCATGGACAACTCTAGCGGCGTAGGCGTTCTCGACAAGGCGGCCCTTGTCCTGAGCGCCCTGGAGTCCGGTCCGGCCACCCTCGCGGGCTTGGTCGCGGCCACCGGGCTCGCACGACCCACGGCCCACCGACTGGCCGTGGCCCTGGAACACCACCGGATGGTGGCGCGGGACATGCAGGGCCGTTTCATCCTCGGCCCGCGCCTGTCGGAGCTCGCGGCGGCGGCCGGCGAGGACCGCCTGCTGGCCACGGCGGGCCCCGTCCTGACCCATCTGCGCGACGTCACGGGCGAGAGCGCGCAGCTCTACCGCCGCCAGGGCGACATGCGCATCTGCGTGGCCGCGGCGGAGCGCCTCTCGGGCCTGCGCGACACCGTCCCGGTGGGCTCGACGCTCACGATGAAGGCGGGCTCGTCGGCGCAGATCCTGATGGCCTGGGAGGAGCCGGAGCGCCTGCACCGCGGCCTCCAGGGCGCCCGCTTCACGGCCACGGCCCTCTCGGGCGTACGCCGCCGGGGCTGGGCCCAGTCGATCGGCGAGCGCGAGCCGGGCGTCGCCTCCGTCTCCGCGCCCGTGCGGGGCCCCTCCAACCGCGTGGTCGCCGCCGTCTCGGTCTCCGGACCGATCGAGCGCCTGACCCGCCACCCGGGCCGCATGCACGCGCAGGCGGTCATCGACGCGGCGGGCCGCCTCTCCGAGGCCCTGCGCCGCTCCGGCGGCTGACGCCCACGGCGCCGGGAGCGTCGATCCACGCACAGCGCCGGAAGGAGCTGCCCCAACGCCGCGGCAGCTTCTTCCGGCGCTTTTCTCTGCCCCGGCCTTCGGCCTTTCCGTGCCCTGACCTTCGGCCGGTGGGCGTCAGACCGCCTTCAGGCGGTCGGCGGCCCGCTCCCCGCGACGGCCGACCGGGATCACACCGGTGGCCGCGGCCAGGCCGAACGGCGGCATGTTCACGTACACCGCCTCATGGGCGCCGGCCGGCACCACGTATGTCTCGTGCCAGAAGCCGACCTTCCCCCTGCCCTGCTTGAGGCGGCGGTTGAAGGCCGTCCACTCGGGCCGGTGCACCTTGTCCGGGGCCGCCGAGTAGGCAAGCAGCTTCTCCTGCGACTCCCAGTACTGGACCACGCACAGCACGCGCGGGGAGCCGAGGAGGAGTTGGTAGCCCAGCAGCCCGCTCTCCCGGTCCTTCGACAGCTCCTTGAGCATGCGCGGCATCGCGCGGAAGACGGGCAACCAGCTGCGGACCGCGCGGAAGCTGTTGATGCGCATCCCGATGTGGAAGATGACGACGCCTTCTTCCCTCTCGGCGGTCATGCGCCCTTCGATCGGCTTGTCGCTCATGGCCGTTCCTCCCTGCTGGAGCCTGGCACAACATTGGATAGTTCCGCTATCCATGCTTGGATAGTGTCACTCTCCAAAGAGGAGCGCAAGAGGGCGCAAGAGGAGGCACGAACCGAATGAGACTGGCGGAACTGAGCCGGCGCAGCGGGGTCCCCACGGCCACGATCAAGTACTACCTGCGCGAGGGGCTGCTCCCGCCGGGCCGGCGCGTGACGGCGACGCAGGCCGAGTACGACGACGCGCACCTCCAGCGGTTGCGGCTCGTGCGGGCGCTTGTCCAGGTGGGCCGGGTGCCGATCGCGTCGGCGCGCGAGGTGCTCACCGCGCTGGAGGACGACTCGCTGGACCACAACTCCCGTCTGGGGACGGCGGTCTGGGCTCTGCCGCACGGCCCGGAGTCCCCCGCGGACGACTCGCTCCAGGAGGCGGCGGGCCGGACGGTGGACGCTCTGCTGGAGCGCCTCGGCTGGCGGAACGCCCAGGGGTACGGAGCGGAGTCGCCGGCCTATCGGATGCTGGTGACCGCCGTGGGCACCCTGGCCCGGCTCGGATACCCGTGCGGCGTGGCGGACTTGGCGCCGTACGCGGACGCGGGGCGGCAACTGGCCGTGGCGGACCTGGACTTGATCGAGCGGTACGAGTCGCCGGACGAGCAGCTGGAGGCGGCGGTCGCGCTCACCGTGCTCTACGAGCCGGTCCTGCTGAGCCTGCGCCGCATGGCACAGGCCGAGGAGTCCGGCCGGCGTTACGGGCCGAAGGCACCGCGGGAATGACGAAAGGGCCCTCCCTCACGGGAAGGCCCTCTGTCGTTCTTGTACCCCCGACCGGATTCGAACCGGCGCTACCGCCTTGAGAGGGCGGCGTGCTAGGCCGCTACACAACGGGGGCGAGGATCTCGCGCCGCCACGTGCCACGTGACGGAGTCACAAAATCGATACTGCGCTGGGCTACCAGGACTCGAACCTAAACTAACGGAACCAGAAACCGTCGTGCTGCCAATTACACCATAGCCCAATGTGGTCTAGACCAAGTCTATGACCTACAGTACCCCCGACCGGATTCGAACCGGCGCTACCGCCTTGAGAGGGCGGCGTGCTAGGCCGCTACACAACGGGGGCCCTAGCGATCCTGCATCAGAAACAGTGGGTGCGACCCGATCTGTCCCCGCGGGAAGGATCTGTACCCCCGACCGGATTCGAACCGGCGCTACCGCCTTGAGAGGGCGGCGTGCTAGGCCGCTACACAACGGGGGCCTTGCGGATGCTGTGTCATTGA